>CAYLZW010000054.1:0-25578 GCA_964388085.1 uncultured Myxococcales bacterium
ACCGCCTCTATCAGGTCATCGCGCGCCAGCTCGGCGGCACGCACGAGTACATGGCCGTAGAGCGCCTGTACGCCCTCACCACCGAGGGCAACTACGACCTCGTGGTGCTCGACACGCCCCCGAGCGTCAACGCGCTCGACTTCCTGGACGCGCCGAAGCGCCTCGAGCACTTCTTCTCCGAGCGGGTCACGCGCTTCTTCGTCAAGCGCGAGGGAGAGAAGAAGGGCTTCATCCAGCGCCTGCGGGACAAGGCGGGGGATCTCGCGCTGACGCTCCTCGGCAAGGCCTTCGGCGAGCCCTTCGTCGAGGAGGTGCAGGACTTCGCCACGGCGTTCCAGGGCCTGTTCGCCGCCTTCCGCGAGCGCGGCGTCATGGTGGCCCACCTGCTCGAAGACCCGAAGACGGCGTTCGTCGTCGTCAGCGGCGCCGATCCCGTGCGCGTGGCCGAGGCCGTCGAATTCTCCGCGGCGCTCTCGCGGCTCGGCATCACCGCGCGCGCGTTCATCGCGAACCGCGTGCACACGAACGGCGGCGACGCCATCGCCAAGATCCCGCCGGCGCTGCTGCACGAGGCGCTTCAGTCCGAGGGCAGCAACATCGACGCGGAGACGCTCTCCGAGGGGCTCGAGCGGGCGCAGCAGATCCGCTCGGCGCTCGCCCGCCGCGACCGCGCGGGCCTCGTGGAGATGGTGAAGACGGCCGGCCGGGAGCGGCTGCTCGTCGTCCCCGAGCTCGACACCGAGGTCGGGGATCGCTCGGCGGTGGAGCACGTGCTCGAGGCGTTCGGCGCGGCGCGGGAGGCGTAACACCGCTAAACGGTGCGCTCCTGTGCTCGATCCCCTTGACACTGTTTCTGCCGAACCCTACGAAAGCCGCGGACCGCGGGGCTGTAGCTCAGTTGGGAGAGCGCTAGAATCGCACTCTAGAGGTCAGGGGTTCGATCCCCCTCAGCTCCACCAGTCCTCGAGGGGGTCTTTCTTCGGAAAGACCCCCTCGCATTTTCGGGTCCACGCCCGGTCCACGCCCCGCAATGCTCACCCCCGCTGTTTCAAAACACGGGTCGCGCTCTCGATAAGGCCTGTTCCGACGCCGGAGAAACAGACTTGGCCTCCCTAGCGCTCGCCTTTGAGAAGCCGGCGCCTGAGCTCTCAGGCAAGCCGTCGGCGTTCGCGCTGCTGCCGGAAGATCTCGAGGCGCTCGGGAAGGCGCGTGGGGCCGACGTCGTGTTCTCGCGGCTGCAGCGCGTGGGCCTCTGGCGGGACGACGGCCCCTACCTCGGGCGGGCGCGCGAGCTGATCGAGGCGCACGCGGACCTGACCTTGCCGCGCGTCGTCCGTCGGCACCCTTCGGGCGACGGCAGCACCAAGCTGATGCTCGAGGCCACGGACGGGAAGCGCTTCGAAGCCGTGCACATGCCGCGGGCCACGAGGAACCCGCGCACGACGCTGTGCCTGTCGAGCCAGGTGGGCTGCGCCATGGGCTGTACCTTCTGTGCGACGGGGACCATGGGCATCGTGCGCAACCTGACGGCGGGCGAGATCGTCGGGCAGGTGCTCGTGCTCATGCGAGAGCTCGGGCCGAGCGACGGCAAGCGCATCAACCTCGTGTTCATGGGCATGGGGGAGCCGCTGCACAACCTCGCTCACGTCGCGCGCGCCCTCCGCGTGCTGTGCTGCTCGTCGGGGCTCGGCCTGTCCGAGCGGCGCGTCACGGTGTCGACGTCGGGGCTCGTGCCCGGCATCGAGAAGCTGTCGAGGCTGCCGGTGCGCCCGCTGCTCGCGCTCAGCTTGAACGCGACGACGGACGAGGCGCGCTCGGCCGTGATGCCGGTGAACCGCGCCTTCCCGCTCGCGCGCCTCAAGGAGACGCTGCTCCGCTGGCCGCTCCGGGCGAAGGAGCGCATCACCCTCGAGTACGTGCTGCTGCGCGGGCAGAACGACAGCGAGGACGACGCCCGGCGGCTGGCGGAATTCACGCGTGGGCTTTCCTGCCATGTGAACCTCATCCCGATGAACGAGCACGACGCGAGCGACTTCGAGCGCCCCGACGACGGCAGCGTGCGCGCCTTCGGGCAGCGGCTGCTCGAGCAGGGGGTGCTGGTGACCATCCGCAACAGCCGCGGTCGCGACGTCGGCGGCGCGTGCGGGCAGCTCGTGCTCGAGGCTCCCCGCGCATAGCCCGCTGGGCGCACGGGACGGCTGCGCCCTTCATTGAGCCCGTGCCTTCGAGCGGCTATGCCCTGCCCCATGAAGCTCTCCGTCGTCGTCCCGGTGTTCAACGAGGAGGAGAACCTGCCGCGTCTGTTCGACGAGCTCTGCGCGGTGCTGCGCGAGCACGCGCTCGACGCCGAGGTCATCCTCGTGGACGACGGCAGCACCGACGAGAGCCGGGAGCTCATCCGCCGGCAGACCGAGGCCGACCCGCGCTTCAAGGGCGTGCTGTTCGCGCGCAATTACGGCCAGACGGCGGCCATGGTGGCGGGCATCGATCACGCGCAGGGCGACGTCATCGTTCCGCTCGACGCCGATCTGCAGAACGATCCGCGGGACATCCCGCGCCTGCTCGAGAAGATCGACGAGGGCTACGACGTCGTGTCCGGCTGGCGGAAGAACCGGCAGGACAAGCTCGTGTCGCGCCGCCTGCCGTCGGTGCTCGCGAACCGCCTCATCGCGCAGGTGGGTGGCGTGCACATCCACGACTACGGCTGCACGCTGAAGGCCTACCGCAAGACGGTGCTCGAGCACGTGCGGCTGTACGGCGAGATGCATCGCTTCATCCCCATCTACGCGCACTGGGCCGGCGGCAAGGTGACGGAGCTCGTCGTCAACCACCGCCCGCGCGTCGCCGGCACGAGCAAGTACGGCATCATGCGCACCTTCAAGGTGCTGCTCGATCTGCTGACGGTGAAGCTGCTCGGCAGCTACGCGACCAAGCCCATCTACTTCTTCGGAGGCGTCGGCTTCTTGCTGACGCTCTCGAGCGTGCTGGTGGTGCTCGCCGCTGTCGTCGAGAAGCTCGTGTGGAACCAGTTCCCGCATCGCTTCTCGATGCTGATCCTCGGCGCCTTCTTGTTCCTCGTCGGCATGCAGAGCGTGATGATGGGCCTGCTCGCCGAGATGCAGGTGCGCACCTACCACGAGTCCCAATCGAAGCCGATCTACATCGTGCGCGATCGCTTCGGCTTCGCGCCGCCGGGCGACGCCGCTGTCGTCGTCAAACCGGACGCGCCCACGGTCGCGACGCTCGCGCGGGGCGTGTGAGGTGTGCGGCATCGCGGGGGTCGTGCTCCCGAGCGGCGGACGGGTGTCGCGAGCGGAGCTCGAGGGCATGGCGAGCGCGCTCGCGCACCGCGGCCCGGACGCGCGAGGCATCCACGTCGGGGACGGCGCCGACGCGCGCATCGGCCTCGCGCACCGCCGCCTCTCCATCCTCGACCACGAGGGCGGCGCCCAGCCCATGACGAGCGCGGACGGCCGCGTCGTCGTCGTCTTCAACGGGCAGATCTACAACCACGCCGAGCTGCGCCGGGAGCTCGAGCACGCCGGCCACCGCTTCCGCTCGGATCACAGCGACACCGAGGTGCTGGTGCACGGCTATCGCGCGTGGGGCGACGGCTTGTGCGAGCGGCTCAGCGGCATGTTCGCGTTCTGCGCCGTGGACACGGAGCGGCGCACGCTGCTGCTCGCGCGCGATCCCATGGGGCAGAAGCCGCTGTACGTCGCTGGAGCCGGATTCTTCACGAGCGATGCCGGCTCACCTCGCCCCCGGCTCGCGTTCGCGTCGGAGCTGAGCGCCCTGTCGTCCTTGCCGGGCGCGCGCCGCGACGTGTCCGCCCTCGCCTTCGCGCGCTACCTGGCGTTCGACTTCGTGCCCGACCCCGACTGCATCTACGACGGCTGCTTCAAGGTGGCGCCGGGCAGCTTCCTCTCGCTCGCGCTCGACAACGACGACGACGTCGGCGCCCATCGATGCCGGCGCTACTGGGAGCTCGGCTTCGGCCGCGTCCACCTGCCGCGCGCGGCCGGCGAGCGCTCACAGCTCATCATCCGGACGCTCGACGACGCCGTGCGCGCCCGCATGGTGGCCGACGTCCCCGTCGGCATGTTCCTCTCGGGCGGCATCGACTCGAGCCTGGTGGCGTCGCTGGCCGCGCGTCACACGAGCCAGCTCGAGACCTTCTCGGTGGCGTTTCAGGAGCGCTCCTTCGACGAGTCGAGCCACGCGCGCCGGGTCGCGCAGCACCTCGGCACGCTGCACCACGAGGAGCGGCTCGACGCCGACGCCATGCGGGAGGTGCTGCCCACCATCGCCGACCACCTCAGCGAGCCCTTCGCGGATCACTCCGTGGTGCCGACGTACCTGCTCTCGAGGTTCGCGCGCGGGCACGTCACGGTGGCGCTCGGGGGCGACGGCGGTGACGAGCTCTTCCTCGGCTATCCCACCTTCGTCGCCGAGCGGCTGCGTCCGGCGGCGCTCGATCGCGGCGGCCCGGCCGGGCGCTTCCTCCTCGAGCGCTCGACGACGGCGCTGCTCGGCGGCCTCGGTCGCCTGCCGGTCAGCCACGCCGATCTGTCGCTCGACTTCAAGGCGCGCCAGGCGCTGCTCGGGACCGCGGAGCCGCGCGCGCTCCGACGTCACCAGCTCTTCCTGACCGGCATGGCGCCGCGCCTGCTCGCGCCGGTGCTGTCGGCGGACGTTCGCGCGGCGCTCTCGCGGCAGGCCTTCTTGGCGCTCGACGAGCTCGAGGAGCAAGCGCGCGCGGCCGGCGCCCGCGACGTCTGGGACGTGCTGACCTACGGCTACGCGAAGACCTACCTCGGCGCCGGCGTGTTGCAGAAGGTGGACCGCGCCTCCATGGCGGTCGGCCTCGAGGTGCGGGCGCCCATGATGGACAGGCGCTTCGTCGACCTGGCGCTGTCGTTCTCGGGGCGCGACAAGCTACGGCGCCTGACGACGAAGGCCGTCCTGAAGCGGGCCGCGCGCGGGCTCGTCCCCGACGACGTCATCGAGCGCCCGAAGAAGGGCTTCGGCATGCCGGTGGCCGCTTGGTTCGCGGGCCCGCTGCGCGGCATGCTCGAGGACGTGCTCTCGTCGTCGTCGGTGCGCGATGACGGGCTGCTCGATCCCGTGGCCGTGCGCACGCTCATCGACGAGCACACCAGCCGGCGCGCCAACCACCGCAAGACGCTGTGGGCCTTGTTCATGTTCACCTGGTGGCGCACGCGCGTGCACGGCCGAGAGCACAGGAGGGCCGCGTGAGCGCGCTCGCGATCTTCCTCGATGGTGAGCGCGGCCGCCTGTCGTCGCTGCTGGCCCTGCTCGCGCTCGTCATCGGGCTCGGCGTGAGCCTCGTGCAGCCGCTGTTGCCGCGCGACGGCGTGACCGACACGGCCCCCTTCGTCGAGGCTGTGCGCTCGCTGCGCAGCGAGCTGCGGGCTGGGGACACCGTCCTCATCCATCCGCCGTGGCGTCATGACGTCGTGCGCGCGCTGCAGGAGGCCGAGGTGTTGCCGACGGGCGCCAAGGCCACCGTCGCCCTCGCCCTGCCGCACGGCGCCGATCCGGGCCGTGTGCTCGTCGTCGTCGATCCAGGAGCGCCTCCGCTGCCGCGCGCGCGCCGGCGCCAGCTCGGCGAGCTCGAACAGAAGGGCGCCGTCGAGGTCGCCTGGCTCTCTGCCAGCGACGACGATGACGCGTCAGCGGGCGCCACGGATCTCGGCGCCCAGGTGGCGCTCGCGCGCGTCCACGTGGAGAAGCCGGACGGAACGCGGGTGACTTGCCGCTGGGACGACGGCAAGGGCCGGCACCTCTGCCCGGGCCTGCCGAGCTGGATGTACGTCGGCCCCGAGTCGCAGATGGTGGGCGGCGATCCCGCTCGCTGCGTGTGGAGCCATCCGATCACGGGCGGCAAGGTCGTCATCCGCTACGACGGCGTGCGCCTGCTCGACGAGCTGGTGTTCCGGCACGCGCTGTCGGACACCGCCGCTGGAAACGCAAACGGCGCGGCGGTCACCGCGGAGATCTTCGTCGACGGCAAGAGCCTCGCTCGCTCGGTCCGCAGCAACCGCGCGGGTTGGGCGCGCAAGTCGATGGCGACGCCGAGGCCGGGTGAGCGAGCGGCGGTCAGCATCGAGATCACGACCCCCAACGACGGCGCGCGCCACTACTGCTGGACGCTCGAGACCAGGAGCGCCGACGAGGAGGCCACGCCATGACGCTCTCTCGCGCCGGTGTCGTGCGCCTGCGCGCCGGGCTCGTGGGTGACGGTCGCGACCGCGGCCGGCTGGCGGCGCTGCTCACCTTCGTCCTCGTGCTCTCCCTGCTCTGGACGCTCCTGCCCGCGCAGGGCCTGACGGACGACGACGACTTCTATGCTCCGGCCGGCATCCAGTACGCGGGCTGGCTCGGTGACGTCGTCACACAGCCCTCGCTCGCGTTCACGAAGCAGAGCGTCGACCGCGCGTTCAAGACGAACCGCGAGCACCCGCCGTTTGCCAAATTCGTCATCGGCGCGAGCCACGCGCTCACGCACAAGGCGCTCGGCCTCTTCGGCGACCTCGACGGCGCGCGCTCGGGCGTGGCGCTCTTGTGCGCGCTGCTCTGCGCCGTCCTCGTGCGGCTGCTGTGGCGACCGCTCGGGCCCGGCACGGCGCTGCTCTCGGTGTTGCTGCTGCTCTCGCTGCCGCGCTTCTTGTTCCACTCGCAGGTGGCGACGCTCGACGTGCCCGTCGCGGCCATGGTGGTGTTCACGACGGCAGCCTTCTTCTGGGGCGAGCGCTCGGTGAAGTGGGCCTGGGCCACCGGCCTCATCTTCGGCCTCGCGCTCTTGACCAAGCTGAACGCGCCCTTCGCGGCCATCCCCGCGACGATCTACGCCGTCGTCGGACGCTGGCGCGGCTTTCATCGCAGCAGCGGACGCGGCGTCGTGGCCCTCGCCCTCCCGCCCATCCCGCGCGCGCTCATCGCCATGGCGCTCCTTGGCCCCGTCGTCTTCTTCGCCTGTTGGCCCTGGCTGTGGTTCGACACGGTGAAGCGCCTCGGCGAGTACCTCGCGTTCCACCTCTCGCACTACCCGATCCTGCTGTTCTACCAGGGCGAGATCTTCACCAAGCCGTTCGCGCCCTGGCACATGCCGTTCACCATGGCGGCCGGCGTTACCCCCATGCCGGTGCTCCTGCTCGGCCTCGTCGGCAGCGGCCTCGCCGTCGGCTCGCTCGTGCGCCTGGCGCGCCACGCCGACGACGAGGGCGCCGTGTCGCGCGTGTCGTCGACCGACCGGCTGCTCGCCCTCGTCTTGCTGCAGGCGCTGTTCGCCATCGGCATCGTCGCCTTCAGCAACGTGCCGAAGTACGGCGGTGAGAAGCTGTTCATGCCGTTCTTCCCGCTCTTCTGCGTGCTGGCCGCGGCGGGCCTGGCGCGCGCGCTCGAGGGCCTCGGCGCGCTGTTCCCGAAGCTCGAAGCGGGGCTCGTCTGGTTCCGTCCGCTGGACGACGACCCGCACGAGCGAACGCCGCCGAGGCCCGGTGAGCCCGCCGCGTCGCCTGCGTGGCTCCCGAAGCTCCTCGTCGCCTTTGTCGCGCTGCTCACGTGCCTACCGGGCGCCGCGGGCAGCATGCGCTTTCACGGCGGCTACGCGCTCAGCTACTACAGCGAGGCCCTCGGTGGTCTCGCGGGCGCCACCGCGCGCGGCTACGAGCGGACTTATTACGACATCGCCGACAAGCAGCTCGCGCGCTGGCTCGACGAGAACGCCGGCAGCGAGCCGGTACACTTCGAGCCGAACCACAAAGAATACGTTCGCACCTACAAGTGGCTGAAGCGCGACGGCGTCATCTCGCGCGACCTGCGTTTGACGAAGTCGCGTGACAAGGCGACCTTCCTCGTCCTCACGCACGAGCGACGCTGGAGCACGTACCCGAAGCTGCTCGCGGAGCACGCCGCGCTACAGCAGGTGCACGAGGTCCGCATCGACGGGGTCCCGCTGTACACGGTGTACCGTCGGCGCTAGGTCCCTCGGATGACGACCATCATCGGCCTCGCCGGCAGCGCCCGCGCTCGCTCCTACAACCGCGCGCTCCTACGCGCCGCCATCGAGCGCGCGCCGGAAGGCGTCACCATCGTCGAGGAGTCCATCCGCGGCGTGCCGCTCTACGACGGCGACGAAGAGGCCGAGCACGGCGTGCCCGCGCGCGTCGAGGAGCTGAAGGAGAAGGTCGCCGCCGCGGACGGCCTCCTCCTCGTCACTCCCGAGTACAACCACACGATCCCGGGCGCCTTCAAGAACACCATCGACTGGATGACGCGCCCCGCGAAGGACGTCCCGCGCGTGTTCCACAACAAGCCCGTCGGCATCATCGGCGCCACCATCAGCCGTGTCGGCACGGTGCGCGCGCAAGAGGCCTGGCTACCGGTCTTGAAGACCTTGAACACCCGGCCGTTCTTTGGCGCCGTGCTCGAGGTGGCGCGCGCGCAGGACGTGTTCGACGATGAGCTCACCCTCGCGGACGCGAACATCGAGAAGCTGCTCGTCAAGTATGTCGAGCACTTCGTGACGTTCTGCCGCGAGCAGAAATCCCGCTAGCGTCGGCGACGTCGTCGCAGCGCCAGCCCGAGCAGGCCGATGGCCGTGAGCGCGAGCATGGGCTCGCCGCTCTCGGAGTCGCCGGTGGTCTTGCAATTACAGAAGAGGCCACGAGGCGGCGCGCCCACCGCACACACGTAGCGGGACGCGCTCGTGTACTCGCAGGTGTAGCCCGACTCGCAGATGCTCTCGTTGTCGCGGCAGCTCACGGCGCGACAGATGCCTCCGCGCGGCGCGGCTTGGGTGTCGCACTCATAACCGCCGACGCAGCCGTAGTCGCAGGGACGGACGCAGGCGCCGTTGTGGCAGAGCCCGGCCTCGCAGTCCTCGTCGTTGTCGCACAGGCCCCAGGTGCCGACGTCGCCGGTCTGGCCCTCGACGCAGGCGCCGATGTCGTCGCCGCTGCCGTCATCCTCGCAGCGGGAGCCTTCCGGGCAGTCCCAGTGTCCGCGGGACAGCGCGCATCCGCCGCTCGGAAGCTCGCCTTCTCCTTCGCCCTCCCCCTCTCCTTCGCCCTCGCCCTCGCCTTCGCCTTCCGCGCCAGGCAACGGATCGCAGACGCGCGCGACGACGGCACCGCTTTGGTCCTGGACCTGTACACAGGCTTGGCTATCCAGCCTGCATTGGTCGCCGTTGTCACAGCGCTGGTAGCAGTGCGCCCCGTTGTTCGGGCTGTCGATGAGGCAGATGAGGCTGTCGTTGGCGCAGTTCAGGGCGTCACCGGTGCAAGAGCCGCCCTCTTGTGCGTTGCCGCGCGCGAAGCACGCGCCCGTGCCGCCTTGCAGCTCGAAACAGGTCTCATTGGCGGAGCAGCCGGAGCCGGTGGCCGGGTTGCACTGGTTTCGGCAGAACGCCGGGTCGTCTTGCGAGTCCCCCTCGATGACGCAGACGAGATTGGAGCCGCAGAGATCGTTGCCGCCGCCGCAGGGTTCGCCGAGGTCCTGCTGCCCTGTCGTCGAGATGCAGATGCTCCCGCCGCCTTGCAGCGGCACGCACTCCTCGTCGGTGCCGCAGTTCGCGTTCGAGGCGCAGTTCGCGTAACAGGTGCCGACGCTGGAGCCTTGCGAGAGCACGCAGGTGAGGTTGTCTTCGCACACCCCCGACGGGCAGGCCTCGCCGAGATCGGCCGGCCGCGCGAGCGGACCCGCGTCGTAGATGCAGTAATCGGTGCCGTTGACGTCGTCACAGACGAAGCCGTCCGGGCAGGTGCCGCTGCAGGTCTGCGTGCAGTAGCGCACCTCGTCGATGAGCTGGCAGCTGAGGCCGCCGTTACATTCGCCCGACGTCGAGCAGCCGTAGCCCATGCCGCCGGGCGAACCGGGGTAGAGCGCGCTGATGGCCGCCGCGTCGACGGCGAGCGGGAAGTCGGGCTCGGTGTAGGCCTGCGCGCTCATGGCCGACCACGAGCACTGCGCACACGGATGATCGATGCCGACCCAGTGGCCGAGCTCGTGCAGCAGCGTCGAGCGCGCCGAGAGGCAGCCGAAATTCCCACAGTCCGACTGCGTGCGCTCCCAATTGGTGAAGCCGGCGCCGTTCATGACGAGGTCAGCGCCGTAGATCTCGCGCGGGTTGCACTGGTAGCGCGGCAGCGTGACGCCGAGCGCGCCGTTGACGCCGCCGCCGACCTTCTGCTGCCACTCCGTGGAGCTCAGGATCCAGAACACCTCGCTCTGCGAATCGCTGCCGAAGCCGCGCTGCTGGGCGTCGCCGATGTCCTGCAGCACCATGTTCGACGACGTCACGCTCTCCCAGGCGCTCAGCGTGTCGTCGACGACCTGGCTCCAGGCCGCGGCGCCGAGGCTCGCGGGCGCCGTGTCGCGGTCCACGCGGATGGGGATGGTCGACGAGCCCCAGCGCGCGGCCGAGCTTTCGGAGCAGCCGCCGCCGCAAGCGTCGCCGTCGACGCTGCCGTCGGCCTGCATGCCGTTACAGAGGAAGCGATAGCAGTGCGTGTCACCGGCCGAGGTGCACATCCCCTGTGCGGCCGCGGGCAGCGACGAGAACAACGCGACGGCGAGCACGGAGGCGAACGGATGCGAGCGCATATCAGCGCCCCCCCGTCGCGCGCAGGCTGTCCTTCCAGAGCAGCGGCCGCTTCTTGAGCGGCTGCTTCTGGGTGGCTTCGTCGGGCAGCTTCACGCGCGAGGCCCGGCGGATGTGCTCCTTGAACGCGTCGAGCGAGGGCGCCGTCCGAGGCTCGGGCTCGGTGTAGCGCAGCTTGCCGTCGGCATCGCGCTCCATGATGGCGACGCCGCCGAGATCCTCGCGCACGCTCGGGACGGTGCCGTCGCGGCTGACGAGGAACTTCCCGAGGCCGACGCCGTAGCTGACGATGCGCTCCCCGTGCCGCACGGCGAAGAACACCATCTCCTCGCCGATCTGGTGCCGATGGGCGCCGGAGATCCAGGCGGTCTGCCCCTCGAGCGAGCCGCCCACCTGGTAGATGGTCAGCACGTCGCCGCTCTTGGCGCCCTTGATGCCGTCGATGACCTCGATGTCGGTCAGGGTCACGATGCCGACGTCACCCTGGCGCTCGACGCGCTGGTCGGCGACGCGGGCGTGCACGATGACCTCGCTGCGCTGGCTCATCTCTTCGAGAGAGTGCAGCACCACGACGGTGGCGGAGGACGGGAGAGCGCAAAGCGCGCCCCCGATGAGCAGGAGTCGCGTGAGGCTCTGCATCGACGTTCGCATGGGGGCACCGTCTGCTGGATCGGTGTATGGTAATGTAGGCGGAGGGGCGCCTTGGGGGACAGTCGCGCGGAGTGTACCACCAGCGGATGGATCCGTCGACGCAGGCCGCGCATCCGAGCGCTGCCGGGAGAGGGCGGGCGATCTCGTCCGAAAGCGTGCTACGACGGGACGTTAACCGGCGCAGCGGACGAAAGGTGACACGAGGACGGTATGGCCCAGCCCATCGAAGTCCTGCTGGTGGGGGCCCGCGTGGCTCAACTGAAGCCGCACTTCGAGGTGCGCGGCTTCCGCTGCGACGCGTTCATCGATGGCAGCGCCGCGCTGAAGGCCCTCGCCTCCAAGCAGCGGGAGCTCGTCGTGCTCGAGATCAACCTGGGCGATCAGAGCGCGCCCGACTTCGTGGAGCAGGCGCGCGGCCGGCTGCCGCACGCCGCCTACCTGCTCCTCGACGACGCCTCGCGCGCGGGGCAGATCGTGAAGGCGCTGCAAGCGGGCGTGACGCACTACCTGCCCACGCCGCCCGACGAGGAGCGCCTGTTCCGAGACGTGGAGCACCTCGTCGTGTTCTCCCGGGCCATGAGCGGGGACCTCGAGCGGCTGCACCGCCTCGCCGTCAGCGACGCGCAGGCCGCCGCCGAGCGCGCGCAGAGCGACGCCGCCAACGCGGTGATGCAGAGCGACCTCGTGCAGCAAGAGCTCCTGACGGCGACGAAGGAGCGCGACGATCTGCACGAGGAGCTCGAGAGCCTCAAGCGCCGGGTCGACGAGCTCGGCGGCCAGGGCGTGGCGAGCGCCGCCCGGATCGACGAGCTCGAGGCGACGCAGCGGCGAGCCGACGACGCGGCGACCGAGAGCGCGAGCCGCATCGCGGAGCTCGAGGCGGCCCTGCAGGAGCAGACGGCCCTCGCCGAGCAGCGGGGCGCCGACCTCGCGCGCGCCGAGCGTGACATCGCGCGGCTCGAGCAGGAGAAGATCGTCCTCGACGAGCGCGCCATGGACCTCGAGCTGCAGGTGGACGAGATCACGACCAAGCTCAGCTTCGTCGACGAGCAGCGCCGCAAGGCCGACGAGCACGCGCAGGAGGTGGAGGCACGCTTCAAGAAGGATCGCCTGCGCCTCATCGAAGAGAAGCAGCACGCCGCCGCCGGCTCGCACGAGGCCTACCAGAAGATGGAGAAGCTGGTGGGCGAGCTCGGCCAGCTGCGCGCGGGGAAGGCAGAGGCGGAGGCGAAGCTGCGGGAGCTCGAGGCGCGGCTCGCGCTTCCCGAGGCTGGCTGAACGCGCTCGCGCTCGTCTCCTGGCGCGGACGAGCGAGCGCCGGCGGGGCCGTCTATGCTGCTGCCATGCTCGCTCGTC
The DNA here is from genome assembly GCA_964388085.1 of uncultured Myxococcales bacterium. Taxonomy (GTDB): domain Bacteria; phylum Myxococcota; class UBA727; order UBA727; family CAYLZW01; genus CAYLZW01. The sequence goes on from CAYLZW010000054.1 coordinate 12,635, forward strand.
CGCCGTCTTCCGGAAGGCGCTCCTCGCTAGCGCTCAGGATCGCGCTGCTCCTCGCGCTGACGCTCCCGCTGCTGCCCTCGGCGGCCGCCGCGCGCTCGTCGTCCAGCAAGAAGAAGCGACAGAAGCCGCCGGCGGCCGTCGTCGAGGAGCCGGCGGAGCCCGCGCCCGCCGCGGAAGCGAGCCCGCCCGCCGCCGCCTGCGAGGACCCCGAGCGGCCGCTGCACGTGCGCCTGCTCGTCATGGATCTGAAGACGACGGAGGCGCTCGCGTCGTCGTCCCGCGCGCTGACGCAGGTGGTCGCCGAGCAGGCCGCGCTGGTGCGCGGCTACGACATCGTCTCCACGGAAGAGATCCGCAGCGTGCTCGATCGCGAGGCGACGAAGCAGCTGCTCGGCTGCGATGACTCCGGCTGCCTCGCGGAGATCGCGGGCGCGCTCGACGCCGAGCTGCTCGTCAGCGGCCTCCTCGAGCAGACACCCGACGGCGCCCCCGTCGTCACCCTGGCGCTCTTGAACACGCGCGCGCTCGTCACCGTGAACCGCGTGTCGTTGACCTGGCGTGGCGAGAGCGCGCGCCTCCCCGACGTCACCGCCGCCGCGGCGCAGCGCCTGCTGTTCGAGAAGCAAAGGCGGCCGCCGGGCAGGATCGTCGTCGCCGGCCTGCCCGAGGGCGCCCGCGTGGTGATCGACGACGTGGATCGGACGAGCGAGCACGCCGGCGGCGCCGTGGGCGCGCTCGAGGTCGGCCCGCACGAGGTGCGCGTGCTGGCGGACGGCTATGAGCCGCGCGTGGAGTACGTGCTGGTGCAGTCCGATCAGGTGACCAACGTCGACGGCACGCTCGAGGCTGTGCCGCTGTGGTCGCGCTGGTGGTTCTGGACCGGCGCCGGCACCGCCGTGCTCGCCAGCGTGGGCGCCACCGCGGCGCTGCTCACGCTGACGGGGCAGAGCGACGTGGCGGTGACCAGCACGGTACGCGCACCGACGCTGGCGGACGTCGAGCGGGTGAAGCAGTGACGCGCTCCTTTCGTTGGCTGGCGCTGGCGTCCGCGCCGGCGCTCTTGCTCGCCTGCGCGCCGCCGGAGGCGTCCGCCGACGTCATCCTCGAGGGGCTCACGCCGTCCAGCATCGGGGCGCTGAGCGCGCCGCGCGTGCAGCTCGTCGTGCTCGACGAAGAGGGCCGCTCCGCGCGCATGCGCACGCGTGCGGGCTCCGACGCGCGGGAGGTCAGCGTGACGAGCCCGGTGCCGGTGCCCTGCGTCGACGGGAGCTGCCAGCTCTCGCTTGGGCTCGCCGCGGGCACGTACACCTTCGCGTTGCACGTGTTCGCGCAGGACCGCTGCGGTGCCGAGGCGCGCGTGGTGACGTTGTCGAGCGAAGAGGGCGGCGTCGCGCTCGCGCCGAACCAGCGCGCCATCGTCGAGCTGCCGCGAGCGGACTACGGCTTCGACGACGATGGCGACGGCATCGAGAACGCGCTCGAGCTCGCCGTATGCGGCCGCGTCGACGTCGCGGACCGGGTGTGGAGCCCCCCGGCCGCGTGCGGCCACGGCTCCTCGTGTTGCGCCGTGGATGACGCGGGCGCGCCGATCGTGAGCTCCGACCTGCTCGGGCGCGCCACGCGCTTCGACGGCAGTGACGGGCACCTGCTCGCGAACGGCAGCACCGTCGTCATCGAGCCCTTCTTCCTCGACGCCACCGAGGTGCCCTGGGGCGCGCTCGAGCGCTGCGTCGCCGCGGGCGCCTGCCTGTTCGGCGAGCCACAGCACGCCGCGCGCGTGGCCCTCGAAGACGCCGCGCTGCGCCGCGATCTGCCCGTCGTCGGGCTCACGCCGCGGGAGGCCGAAGAGCTCTGTGGCTTCCTCGGCAAGCGGCTGCCTACCGACGACGAGTGGGACTTCGCGGCCGCCTTCCGGGAGGACGGCGTCCGCGCGCGCTACCCGTGGAGCGCGGGAGGCAGCGGCGCGCTGCTCGCTGACGACGAGGTCACGAGCGTCCCCGTCGGGGAGCTCGCGGACGGCGAGGTGGGCTGCTGGCCGACCGACGAGGGCCCGAGCGCGAACCACCGCGCCAGCGGCCGCTCGTGCCCGCGCCACACCCTGCCGGTCGGCTCCTACGGCGCGACGTTCGTGCGCCGCGGACACGGCGCCCCGCTCGCCGACCTCGCGGGCAACGTCTACGAGTGGACGAGGGAGCCGCCGGGGAGCTCGCCCGCCGCTGCCGACCACCGCTTCCCCGACGACACCGCGCACATGTACTTGCGCGGCGGCAACTACGACGCGCCCCTGCAGCTGCTCGAGAACGACCTGCGGCTCCGCGTGCGCCCCGAGGACCTCGAGCGGCTGGTCCCGGTGGCGGGCGTCCGTTGCGCACGCTCACTCGAGCCGGACGAGGACCTCGAGGAGGTCGAGCGTTCGCTGCTGCCGCCCGTCGAGCCTGCGTGTCGGGCGGCGGCCGAGTGACGCGCGCGGACGCTCAAGCCCGCGTGTACGTCTTGCCGAGCTCGCCCGTGTACTTGGCCTTCGGGCGGAAGATGCGGTTGTCGCCGAGCTGCTCGATGACGTGGGCCGACCAACCGAGCACGCGCGCGATGGCGAAGATGGGCGTGAACATCTCCGGGTCGATGCCCATCGCGTAGTAGGTGGACGCCGAATAGAAGTCGACGTTCGCGTTGATGCCCTTCTTCTCGAGCATGAGCTTCTCGATGCGCTCGCTCATGTCGAACCACTTCACGTTGCCGACGCGCTGCCCCCACTCGGCGCTCATGCGCTTCAGGTGCTTCGCGCGCGGGTCGAAGACCTTGTAGACGCGGTGGCCAAAGCCCATGATCTTGCGCTTGTCGGCCAGCGCGCGCTCGAGGAAGCCGTCGACGCCGTCGACGTCGCCGATCTCGAGCAGCATCTTCATCACCGCTGTGTTGGCGCCGCCGTGCAGCGGGCCCTTGAGCGAGCCGATGGCCGCCGTGACGGCCGAGATCATGTCGGACTCCGTCGAGGCCACCACGCGCGCCGTGAACGTGCTCGCGTTGAAGCCGTGATCGGCGTGCAGCACCAGGCACAGGTCGAGCGTCTTCGCGACGATGTCGTCGGGGCGCTCGCCGTTCATCATCCAGAGGAAGTTCTCGGCGTGGGGCAGCGAGGGATCGGGATCGAGCAGCGCGAGGCCCTTGCGCGCGCGCTGGATGCCGGCGGTGATGGTCGCCAGCTTCGCGACCAGGGCGATGGCGCGCGCGTGCAGCGCCTCTTGGCGGTTGTCTTCGACGGCCGGCAAGAACCCCGACAGCATCGACGTCGCCGTGCGCAGCACCGCCATGGGGTGCTCGTCGCGGGGGGCGCTCGACAGGTAGCCCTTGACGAGCTCCGGCAACGCGCGCTCGCGCCGCAGCTGCTCGTCGAGGCTCTTGAGCTGTGCCGCGCTGGGCAGCTCGCCCACGAGGAAGAGGTGCACGATCTGTTCAAAGGAGCAGTCGGCGAGCTCGTCGATGTTGTAGCCGCAGTAGACGAGCTCGCCCTTGCTCCCGTCCACCCGCGAGAGGCGCGTCTTCTCGACGACCACGCCCTCGAGCCCCTTGGGTGCCATCTCGACGTCGGTCATGCTGCGCTCCTCGCTGCGGCGCTTGCGTCGGCCGCTGTCCCTCCGGCATAGCAGCCGCGCGAACGCCTACAAAGCGGCAAACGCTCGCGTTTCTTTGCCACGGCGGGACGCCGCCCAGCGCCGGGCGCGAGAAGCTCAAATCTCCTTGAGCTTCACCCGGCCGTCCCGCTCGTACGGCTTCAGGGTGGCGCCACAGTAGAAGCAGAAGATCTCGTCACCGAGCTTGAAGCCCTCCGACGGGTTGTGCGCGTCACACTTCGGACACTCGAATTCGGTGAACACCTTTCCCTTCAAGGTCTTCTCTCCGTCTCCGTCGTCGTCTTGAAAGTCTCTCAAGGTACTCGCCTCCGGCGCTTCGGCGCTCGCCCCGCCAGCTAGCGTAGCTCGACGGCTTTGGCCTTGCCCTCCCGCACGCGGATGTCCCCGCCGAGGATGATGATCAGCTTGTTCTTGGGGCTGCTCTCGGGCAGCGAGACCCGGTAGCGGTACTTCTTGTTCGTCTTGGTGTCGATGAACTGGATGATGTGGTCACCCGGCCGCAGCTTGAGCGCGCGGGCGCCCATGAGCGGGGTGGTCTGCGGCAGCTTGCGTCCGTCGACGATCACGTGCGCGAAGGGTCGCGTGCCGAGGGAGAGCTCGACGCGCTTGTCGCGCGCGCGCTTCTGCTGGCGTTGGCTGCTTCGCGCGCTGGAGCGATCGGGCGCGTCGTCCTTGGCCGCCGCCTTGTCGGCGCTCGCGCGTTCACCTCGGGCCTTGTCGCCGCTCCCCTTGTCGCCGCGCGCCTTGTCCGCGTTCGCCTTGTCGGCGTTCGCCTTGTCCGCCCTCGCCTTGTCCGCCCTCGCCTGGTCGCTGTCCGCCTTGTCCGTCGACGCGCTCGCGACCTTGGTTCCGTCGTCCTTGCTGGCGTCCGGGCTCTCCTCCGCGGCCGCAGTGTCTCCGTCATCGCCCTGCTCCATAGCCGTGGCAGCCGCGCCGTCGCCCGCTGCCACCTCGTCGTCGGCCGTCGGGTTCTCGTCTTCGGGGGGAGCCGCGTCGCCCCGGGCTCCAGCGGCGGGAGGCTGCTCGAGGCGGACGGTGGCGGGGCCGATGGCGTCGCGGCCCGCGCGCGAGATGTCGAGCTGCTTGCTGGCGTACCCGTCGGCGCGCACCTCGAAGGACACGCGCTCGAGGTTCGCGGCCAGCTCGATCTCGAACGGCGTCGTGCCGACCAGGGCGCCGTCCCGCAGCACGCGCGCGCCGTGAACGGGCGCCCCCGCGGCGACGGTGGTGAAGCTCACGCGCCACGGGGGGCCGCTCGCCACCGCCGCGAGCGCGGTCGTCGGCGTCGCCTTGCCGTCCGTTGCGGGGGCGGTGTCGCCCGCGGCCAACGCGTCGTCGCCGGCGGCTTGCTCCACCGCTTCCTGCGCGCCGCGGTCCTCCCCGCTCGGAGCTTTCGCGTCCGGCTGCTGCGCCGCTGGATCCTTGGCGGCCACCGCCAGCTCGGCGTCGTCCGGCGGGTTGGCCTTCGGATCGTCACCAGGCGTCGCGGCGTCACCCGCCGCCCCGTCAGGCGCCTGTGGCGCCGTACGCTGCATGGGCAGCGTCAACGGGCTCAGCGCCGCGTCCACTTGCGGCAGCGGCAGCTCGAGCGGCTGGTACCCATCGGCCTCGACGCGCAGCACCTGGCCGGCCGAGGACGCGAGCAGCACCTGCGCGGGCAGCGCTTGCGCCACGAGCTCTCCGTCGACGAAGACCTTTACGGAGGTCGGCGGGTTGGCCGGATCGGGCGGCGCGAGCACGATGGGCACCGTGTCGTCGCTCACCAGCTTCACGATGACGCCGATGGCCACGCCGGCGAACGCGAGGAACGCGACGGCGACGCCCGCGATGAGCGCGGTCAGCACTCCCCGCGACATGCCCATGGACGGCGGGGGCTCCGGCGCGCGCGGGGCCCGCTCGGTGGAATCGGCGTACTGCAGCGTCGGCGGCGGGCCGCCTCGCTCGGGTGCGCGCGGCGGCTCCCCGAAGCCGGCGTCGGACGGCGCCGCGCGCGTCGGCTCGTCGGGGTCCGCGGGGATCGGCCCGGACACGCCGCTCGCGAGCGATCCCAAGGAGGGCGGACCGTCGCCCGTCATGGAGCCGGCGCCGCGCGAGGGCTCGGACGCCATCGACACGGCGGCGTCGTGGTGCGTGACGCTCGGCGGCGCCATGCCGCGCGCGCTCGGGTTGGTGCCTCCCGCGAGATCGAAGCCCGCGTGCGTCGCGCTGGCGGGATCGACGCCGGGCAACGAGAGGCTGGTCTTGCCGTCGTTCGGCTCTCCCCCAGGGTCCGTGCCGCCGCGGTTCTCGTCGAAGGGGTTCGCCACCGACACCATGGTGGCCGCGTCATCCTCGAGATCAGAGGCCTCTTCGCCGTACAGCGACGCGCCCGTCAGGAAGTCGTCCCCGGTGTTCTCCGGGACGCGCGGCGCCCGCAGGGACGGATCGCTGCGATCGACCAGCGCGTCGCCCGAGTCGCTGACCGACTTCTGCAGCACCTTACCGGCCTCGGAGGCCTCGATGACGAAGGTCTTGTCCTCCTCGAACTCGTCTGCCTCGTCGACGTTGAAGTCGATGCCGTCGTCGGCCGGAGGCAGCGGATCGGTGTTCGTCTCCACCGGCGCGTGCGCCTTCACCTCGACGTAGGGCGAGGGCAGCGAGTCGATGCTGCGCTCGACCACCTCGTTCGGCGTGCCCTCCATGGCGAGCGAGAGGTACTCTTCCATCTTCGCGCGCTCGGCCGCGATCTCGCCGGCGTAGATGTCCTTCATGTACAGCCCGAGGCGCTTCGGGTTGTAGATGGAGCGGTCCTCGATGAGGAACGACTGCAGGTCCTCGGCGAGGTCGCTGGCCCACTGGTAGCGGTCCTCGGCCTCGCGCGCGAGCGCCTTCAGCACGATCTGCTCGAGCTCGGGCGTGATCTTCTTGTTGAACGTCGTCGGCGGCACGACCTCGGCGTTGCGCACGCGCTCCAGCGTCGAGAAGTCGCTCTCGCCGATGAACAGACGCTCGCCCGTCAGCATCTCGTACAGCAGCACGCCGACGGCGAAGATGTCGCTGCGCCGATCGATGGGCAGGCCGCGCACCTGCTCGGGCGACATGTAGCCGAACTTGCCCTTCAGCACGCCGGCCTGTGTCTTCGAGGCGCGGTTCGCCGCCTTGGCGATGCCGAAGTCGATGACCTTGATGTCGCCTTCGTAGGTGATGAGGATGTTCTGCGGCGAGACGTCACGATGGATGATGTTCATCGGCTCGCCCGACGGGTCACGTCGTCGGTGCGCGTAGTCGAGCCCCTCGCAGACCTTCGAGGTGACGAACGCCGCCTGCGCGATCGGCATCAGCTGCCCGCCCGCCCGCAGCCGGTCGAGGATGCCGCGCAGATCTCGCGACGGCAGGTACTCCATGGCGATGTAGTAGTGGTCGCCGTGCTTCCCGAGCTCGTAGATCTGCACGATGTTCGCGTGGTTCAGCTGAACCGCGATGCGCGCCTCGTCGATGAACATGCGGATGAACTCGTCGTCCTCGACGAGGCTCGGCAGGATCCGCTTGATGGCGAGGATGCGCTCGAAGCCGGCGACGCCGAAGGTCTTCGCCTTGAAGACCTCCGCCATGCCGCCGACGTTGACGCGCTCGAGCAGCAGATATTTACCGAACTTGACCGGGTAGGCGCCCATGGGTCCTCTGGTACGACGGCTCGAGCGCCGAGTCAGCCTTGGCCGCCGCGGCGCATGCGCGGTCCGTCCGACGAGCCCCCGGGAGTCTATGGGGGTTGCCGCCGGCCGGTCAAAAGCGGGCAGCCGCGCCTTTGTGGCCGCCAAGGCTTCGGATAGCCTGTGCCCATGCTGCGAGAAGACGAAGGCTGCCGCATCCTCAAGACCGTGTTCGAGCGCCGGGGGTTCCACATCGTGGAGGAGTTCCCCTTCCGCGAGGAGGACGTGAGCTTCACCGTCGATGGCTGGGATCCGAACGCGCGCGTCGGCTATGAGTTCATGACCACGGCGGCCAAGGATCACGAGGACCTGCAGCCCGACGAGCTGCTGCGCCTGACCGAGTGGATCGACGCCGGCAAGCTGTTCCTCTTCATCGTCGACGAGACCGACATCGAGGGCGAGCCCGAGCTGACGGCCGCCGCCGAGGCCTTCCTGGACGAGGTGGAGGCGCGGCGGGCGCAGGGCTGACCTTGAGCGCCGGCGACGATCTGTACGACGCCGTGCGGCGCCACGCCGACGCCCTCGAGGGCGCCTCGCGGGATCTGGCGCAGCTCGACGACGACAGCCGGGAGCACCGCCGGCTGGCGGGCGTCGCGGTCGACGACGCGCTGCGCGAGATCGGCGAGATCGCCCTGCCCTCCCCGATGGACGACGCGCGGCTCGACGGGTTGGCGACCACCCTGCACCTGCCGGCGCTCGAAGCGCGACGCGCGCGCGCGCTCGTCGCGCAGCGTCGGGCGGAGCTCTCGGGCACGCTCGACGCCCTGGCGCGCGACCCCCGCCTCCCCGACGCCGCCGCTCGTCTCGCGCTGCTGGACGCCCGCGCGCGCGAGCTGCTCGAGCCCGCCGCGGCCCTGCGCGAGAGCGTTCGTTCGCTGCGGCAGGACAGAGATTTCCAGGAGTTCCTCGCCGGCGAAGCGAACCGGCGCTGGTGGACGTTCTCGTTCCACCGAGCGCGCGCCGCCGGCGAGCGGGCGGTTCAGCGCCACGGCGCGCGGCGGCGTGTGAAGGACGCGAGCGCCCTCGCGCTCAAGCACCGCGACGAGCGAGAGGCGCTGCGCACGCTCGAGGGGGAGCTGGCCGCCATCGCCAGCGAGCGGGGGGCGCTGCTGCACCTGCTCGCGGAGCATGAGCGCGCGAGCGCCGCGCTGCCCGAGGTGGAGCGCGGGCTGCTCCGCGAGCTGCGCGCCACGCTCTCGGCGACGCTCCGCTTCCTCGACGACGAGACGCTGCTGTCGCGCCTGTGCGACCCGCCGCTGCGCGCGCCGGCGCGGCGGCTGTCGGGCTGCCGCGCGCGCGTGCGTTACCTCGACGCTCTGTATCTGCACTATGTCGATCGCACGCGGCGCGAGCACGCCAGCCACCTCCAAGACACCGCCCTCGTTCTACAGCGCTCGGGCGCTCCCCGACGGGGCCTCGGAGAGACCGTCGCCGAGGTCGAGGCGACGACGCGGCGACGGCGGCGCGAGCTCGAGGAGAGGGCCCGCGTCTATCGCGCGACGGCCGACCGCCTGCTCGCGTTCACGCGCTGGGATGAGCACGACCCGCTCGCGGGGGAGCTCTGGTGGGACGCGTTCACCGGCGGCCTCGGCGACGGCAGCTTCATCGACGAGGTGACCTGGCATCGGACCATGGGGCGTCCTCGCGGCGGACGCCACGCCGGCGGTGAGGTGGACCGCCGCGCGGGTTGGGCGAGGAACGCGGCGAACGCGACGGCGGCGCTGGCGGCGGCGCATGCCGAGGTGCTCGCTCGGGATGGGAACGACGGGGACGCAGGTGGCGCAGGTGACGGCGGGGACGGCCGTGACGTGGCTGACGTGCGTGACGACCCGGACGACGGTGCCGAGCGGTAACGACGGCGACGGCGCTCTCAGGCGGCCAGCGCGGTGCGTTCCCACTCGCGGTACTGCAGCGCCTCGGCGAGATGGGCAGCGCGGATGTGCTCCTGTCCGTCGAGGTCGGCCACCGTGCGCGCCACCCGCAGCGCGCGATCCCAGCCTCGGGCGCTGAGCCCGAGCCGCTCGACGGCGGCCACCAGCAGCTTCTTGCCCTCCTCGTCGGGCTGCGCCGCGGCGCGGATCTCGGGAGAGCTCATGCGCGCGTTCGTCCGGCCGGGGCCGAGGCGAAGCGCTTGTCGCTGGCGCGCTGCCAGCACGCGCTCGCGGACGACGCGCGTGGGCTCGCCGGGCGCGGTGCTCTCGAGCGCCGCGAGATCCACGGGCGGGACGTGGACGTGTAGGTCGATGCGGTCGAGCAGCGGTCCGCTCACGCGCCCGCGGTAGCGCGCCACGTCGTGCGTCGTGCAGCGGCAGCGGCGGTGGCTCGAGCCGGCGTGGCCGCAGGGGCACGGGTTCATCGCCGCCACGATCATCGCTTGCGCGGGAAAGCGCACGGTGCCCCACGCGCGCGAGAGCGAGATCTCACCCGACTCCATGGGCTGACGCAGGACCTCGAGGGTCGGCCGCGAGAACTCGGGCAGCTCGTCGAGGAACAGCACGCCGCGGTGCGCCAGCGAGAGCTCTCCCGGCCGCGGCAGGCCGGAGCCGCCGCCGACGAGGCCTGCCGGCGTCGTGGAGTGGTGTGGCGCGCGGAACGGCCGCCGGGCGACGAGCCCCTCGTCGGGCAATAGCCCCGCCGCCGAGTGGATGCGGGTGACCTCCATGGCCTCGTCGCGGCTGAGCGGCGGCAACACGCCGGCCAGCCGGCGAGCGAGCATCGTCTTGCCCGCGCCCGGGCCGCCGCTCAGGAGCAGGTTGTGTCCCCCGGCGGCCGCCACCTCGAGGGCGCGCCGCGCGACCGGCTGCCCGCGCACGTCGCTGAGGTCGAGCCCGTCGTCGTCGAAGGGGCTGTCCGGCGGTCGCTCGACGAGGACGGCCCCCGACTCGCGCCCGTCGCGCAAGAAGCCGACCGCGTCCCGCAGCGAGCCCACGGCGCGCACCTCGATCGCGTCCACCAGCGCGGCCTCGTCCGCGTTTCCCGGCGCTACCAGCATGCGGCGCAGGCCGCTCTGGCGGGCCACCTCGGCCGCCGCGAGCACGCCGCGCACCTTCCGGACGTCGCCCGAGAGCGAGAGCTCCCCGAGGACGAGCGTGTCGCTCAGCTTGCCCGCGTCGATGACCCCCTGCACCGCGAGCAGCCCGAGCGCGATGGGCAGATCGAAGCCGGTGCCGCCTTTTCTGACGTTGGCAGGCGCGAGGTTCACGGAGATGCGGCCCGCCGACGGGAACACGAAGCCGCTGTTCTTGAGCGCCGAGCGGACGCGGACGTTGGCCTCGCGCACCGCCGCCTCCGCGAGCCCGACGATGCTGAAGAGCGGCAGCCCCCCGGCCAGATCGACCTCGACGACGACCTTCTCGGCCTCCACCCCGACGAGGGTGGCGCTCATGATGCCCTGCTGCATGGCGATCTCCCGCGGTCGCCCACGCGGCCGCGCTGCTGTTCTCTCGCGCAAGTGCTACGCGATGGCCCCGCCACAGCAGGAGCCGTGCCGTCGAGCGCGCTTCGAACCGATGGCGACGCGGAGCCGGCGGCCGATCTCGGCGTTCCACGGGTGAACCGCGTCGGCCCTCGCCCGTTCCGCCGCGGTGACGTGGAAACGCCACCGCGCCCACCGTTTCCGAGAGGCGGCCGGTTCCGCGCGGGCAGCGAGATGCTAGACCCTCGTGCATGTTCACCGGCATCGTCGAGGACACAGGCATCGTTCGCGCGCTCAGCCGCGCCGCCGAGGTGGTGCGCCTCGTCGTCGAGACGCGGCTCGACCTGAGCACGACCCAGCTCGGCGACTCCATCGCCGTGGACGGCGTCTGCCTCACGGTCACCGCCAAGGACGAAGGCCGCCCGGTGGGGACCGTCTCGTTCGACGTGGGGCCGGAGTCCCTGCGCGTGACGTCGCTGTCGCGGGCCCAGGTGGGCGCGAAGGTGCACCTCGAGCGGGCGCTCTCGCTGTCCGACCGCCTCGGCGGACATCTGGTCCAGGGTCACGTCGACGGCGTCGGTCGCCTGCGCGCCCGCGAGCAGGCCGGCGACACGCTCAAGCTCGCCATCGAGGCGCCGCCCGAGATCGTGCGCCTGTGCATTCACAAGGGGTCCATCTGCATCGACGGTGTCAGCCTGACCATCAATGAGGTCCTGCCGGACGGGATCTCCGTGTGGCTCATCCCGCACACCCTCGAGCGCACGCATCTCGGCGAGCGGCGCGTGGGAGAGCCGCTGAACCTCGAGAACGACGTCGTGGGCAAGTACGTAGAGCGGCTGCTCGGCCTCGGGCGCGCCGACGGCGGCGTGAGCTGGGACCTGCTCGCGCGCGCGGGCTTTGTGAGCGGCGACAAAGAGCGAGCCTGACGGTTCGGCTCGAGGGCCCTCCCTTGCCGCTTGCGCGGGGGCCCACTACACGTCCCCCGTCGGGGACGATTTGGAGTCGCGAATGATGACGAAGACCAAGAGCCCGCTCACGGCGATCCAGGGCGGCGCCAGCGCCGCGTCGGCGGCGGACGAGGCCAGCCTGCTCGAGCGCTTCGGCAAGAGCGCCAGCGAGCGCGTGCGCGCGGCCATGGACGAGCTACGCGCGGGCAGGTGCGTCATCCTCGTCGACGATGAGGATCGCGAGAACGAAGGCGACCTCGTGTTCGCGGCCGAGCACGCGACCCCCGAGCTCATCAACTTCATGGCGAAGGAGGGCCGCGGGCTCGTCTGCCTGACCCTCACGGACGACCGCCTGAAGCGGCTCGATCTGCCGCTCATGGTCGACCAGAACCAGTCGGGCTTCGGCACCGCCTTCACGGTCAGCATCGAGGCGCGCGAAGGCGTGTCCACCGGCATCTCCGCGGCCGACCGCGCGCGCACGGTCAAGGTCGCCATCGACGACGAGACGAGGCCCGAGGACCTCGTGCGTCCGGGTCATGTGTTCCCGCTGCGCGCGCAGCCGGGCGGCGTCCTCGTGCGCACGGGGCAGACCGAGGGCTCGGTGGATCTGGCGCGCCTCGCCGGCCTCGTCCCCGCCGGGGTGATCTGCGAGATCCTGAAGGACGACGGCACCATGGCGCGCCTGCCGGACCTCGTGCGGTTCGCCGACAAGCACGGCCTCATCATCTGCTCGGTGGCCGACATCATCGCCTACCGGCTCGAGAACGAGAGCCTGATCGAGAAGGCCGCCGAGGCGCTGGTGGAGACGCCCTACGGGGAGCTCCGCGCCATGGCCTTCCGCTCGGTGGTGGACGGGCAAGAGGCCCTCGCGCTGGTCAAGGGCAGCGACGAGCAGCTGCGCGCGGCGTCCCAGGGTGACGACGACAACGTGCCGCTCGTGCGCGTGCACTCGGGCGATCCGCTCACCGACGTGTTCGGCGGCATCCTCGACCAGGGCGGGCTCATGCTGCGCGGCGCCTTTGCGCAGGTGGCGGCGGCCGAGGTGGGGGTCATCCTCTATCTGCCGAAGGATCCCGAGCCCCTGCGTTTCGTCGACGCTTTGAAAGCTGTGGAAGCGTCACGTCAGGCCGGCAAGGGCCTGCCCGCGCGGGATCGTGCCCCGAAGGGCGCCTCCCCCGTCGTGCGCCACTACGGCACCGGCGCGCAGGTGCTCCGCTCGCTCGGGCTGACGCGCATCCGCCTGCTCACGAACAACCCCATC
>CAYLZW010000055.1:0-25375 GCA_964388085.1 uncultured Myxococcales bacterium
AAGTCGCGGTGCACGATCTCGACGAGACGCAGCGACTCCGCGTCGAGGCCGAGGCCCGCGCGCGCGTCGTAGACGGCCTTGACGCGCGCGAACAGCGCGGGGTTCAACAAGATGGCGTCCTCGTGCGCGGCCAGGCGCGGCGCCATCTCGGTGTTGACCGCCTCGAGGGCGTCATTGGTGTGCGCGGAGATGAGCGCGAAGAACACGTTGGCGGTGCGGAGCAGGGTCGCGCCGCTCTTCTGCAGCGGGACGAACGTGTTCTCGAAGGTGGGCGCCTCCGCCTGCGCGGTGATCGCGGCGACCTCGGCGAGCTGCTCCGCCATGCCGCGCTCGAAGGCGGGGCGGAAGTGCGCGTCCTCGATGCGGTCGAAGGGCGGCAGCTTGTAGGGGAGGCTGCTCTCGACGAAGAGCGGGTTCGCCGCGGACTGCGAGGCCTGACTGGACACATCATCCCCCTGTGCGTGGGTGCTGCTGGACGGGGCGCTGCTGGACGGGGTGCTGGTGGACTGGCTGCTGGCGCAGCTCGCGAGGAGCGCGGCGGAGAGCACGGGCGGAAACAGGCGGCGAACGGACATCGAGAGACCTCGGCATTCGAGAGGAGACAAGTCGCGGAGGGGCATAGCGTCAATCGGCGCGCGGTTCACCCCCGAAGCCATCCCTCCCTTGTCGCGCGCGCCCTACGCTGCCACTGCCATCGCCATGAGAACCGCTACCGCGCCCGCCCTCGTCGTCGTCACGCTCTTGGCGCTGAGCTCCGCTTGCGCCACGCGAGCGCCGGTGAGCTACTCGCCCGCGCGCGTGGACGCGCCCGCCCCCGTGCTGCACGTGGCCACCGTCGAGAACGCGTCTACCGCGCCGGAGGAGACGCCGGACGTCCGCGCGCTGCGGCTGTTCATCGACGTCGAGGGTCTCGGCCTGTTCGACGAGGAGCGCCGGCAGGCGGAAGAGATCGTCGCGGCCTGGGCCGAGAGCGAGGGGCTCGACGTCGTCGCGCCCGAGCGCGCGGCGGAGGTGTTCGCGCGCGCGCGGCGCGGGCAACACGTCGACACGGGCGCCGCCTGCGGCATCTCCCTGTCTCGCTGGCGAGCGGCGCAGCGGTGGCGGAGCGCGCTCGGCGCGGAAGGCAAGCTGCGCGCGAGCGTCGGCTGTGAGCCCGAGGCGGGCGACTGTACGCTCGTCATCAACGCCTACGACGACGTCGATTTCGGCGGCAACGAGCTGCTCGTGCGCGAGGCCCCCTTCGATCGATCGAAGCCGTGGCAGGCCTCCCTGAAAGAAGCGGTCGGCGCGCTGGTGGAGCCGCCGGCGGCAGGCGGCTCCGGTGGGCTCGGCGGCATCCTCGGCAGTTTCGGAGGAGGGGTCGTCGAGGCGAAAGCGGAGCGACTGCGATGGAGCGCTTGGCCGGCGCGCGACAGCGAAGGTGCGCCGAGAGATGACGCTGCGTTCCGGCGCGGCCTGTCCTTCCCGAAGGGCGACGCTCCGCTGCGCGCCTGCTTCGCCCAGGACCGCGCCGGCGCCGAGCTGCTGGTCCACGTCGACAAGAGCGGCCGGGTGGCGCGCTGCGCGTCGCGCGAGGCAGATGACGAGGTGTCGCTCTGTGCTTGCGAGGCCTTCGCCCGGCACGCCCGCGGCGCGCCCGTCATGCGATCCCGCCGCGCCTACGTCGGGCTCCACTTCGATCCGGCGGACGTCGTCACGCCGGCCAACCTGCTCGTGACCACCTCGCTGTACACGTACCTCGACCACTATCGGGATCGGAGGGGACGCATGATGTCCCGACCGAGCGTCAGCGATCGCAGCATCGAAGACTGGCGCCCTCCCGCCGACAGCGCCGTCGCGCGCTGCTTTGCCGACGGAGCCGAGCCGGGCAGCCGCAAGGCGCGCGTCATCGTGCGCTTCGACGAGCAAGGCGAGGTGAGCGCGGTCGAGGTCAACGACAAGAACGCCGGGGATCCGAGCGCGGCGCTCTCGCACGAGCAGGTGTCCTGCGTACAGCGGGCGTTCAGCACCTCGCGCGCGCCCTGCCCGGCGGTCTCGACGTCGAGCGCACAGGCCGACGTGACGGTCCTGCTGAGGCGCGTCGGCGAGAAGATGTCGCTACCCTTCGAGGACGAAGGCGAGTAGCGGCGGGGAGACATTCGCCGGCCCCACCGCCTCCCGCTCGTACCGGCGCGCCAAGCGTCCTCGGTCACCGCCGCGCGAGCGCGCTCTCGGCAGCGACCAGCTTGCGCACCAGAGCGACGAAGTCTCGGCGCTCTTTCGCGTGCGCTTCGCCGAGGGCCCGGGAGACGATCGCCTCGGCGTCCGCCAGCGAGAGTTGGCGCACGTGCGGGCTCCCTCGCAGCAGCTCCGCCGTGAGCGCGACGCCGGCCGCGAAGCGCGCGTCATCGTCGAGGTCCTCGAAGCGCCCCTGGACGTCGGCGCGCGAGATGCTCGCGACCGTCTCCCGCGAGCGGAGGCCGCGCGGCTCCTTCGCGCGGACGTGCACGGTCGCGACGTCTCCGTCGGCGCCTTCCTTCAGATCGAGCTCGTACAGGGCGGTGACTGCGTGACCGGCGCCGATCTCCCCGCCGTCGACCTTGTCGTTCGCGAAGTCCTTGTCCGCGACGTCGCGGTTCTCGTAGCCGATGAGCCGATAGCCGCGCACGACCTCCGGGTTCATCTCCACCTGCACCTTCACGTCCTGCGCGATGACCTGCAGCATGGCGACGAGGTCCTGCCGGAAGAAGCGCTGCGCAGCGTCCTTCGAGTCGAGGTACGTGTAGTTGCCGTTGCCGGCGTCGGCGAGGCCCTCCATGAGGTGATCGTTGTAGTTGCCGCGGCCAAAGCCGACGGTCGACAGCGTGACGCCTTCGCTGACCCAGCCGCGCACGGCCTGCAAGATCCCCTCGTGGCTGGTGCGCCCGATGTTCGCGTCGCCGTCGGAGAGCACCAGCACGCGGCTCAGCTTCTCGTCGGAGAGCTGCAGCGCCGCTTGTCGGTACGCGAGCTCCATGCCCGATCCCATGGCCGTGCCGCCGCCCGGGGTCAGCTGATCGATGGCGGCGTGGATGGCGCGCTTGTCCGCCGCGCTCGTCGCCGGCAGCACCAGCTTGGTGGCGCCGGCGTAGGTCACGAGCGCCACGCTGTCGTCGCCGCGCAGCTGGTTCACGAGGAGGTGCAGCGACTCGCGCACCAGCGGCAGCTTGTCGGGCGCTTGCATGGAGCCGGAGACGTCGACGAGGAAAGTCAGGTGCGTGGCCTTGCGATCGGCCTCGGAGACGCGCTTCCCCTGCAGCGCGACCCGCAGCAGGTGCTTGCCGCCGCTGAAGGGAGACGGCCCGGCCGCGAGGTGAATGCGAAACGCGCCCTCGCCCTCCCTCGGCCCCTCGTAGCCATAGTGGTGCGCGTTGATCCACTCCTCCACGCGGACGGACGAAGCAGGAGGTCGGCTGCCGCTCTGCAGGAAGGCGCGCGCGAACGTGAAGCTGCCGGTGTCGACGTCAATGGCGAAGGTGGACTGCTCGTCCTCGCTGGCGGCGACGACGTCGTTCGTCCCGGCGTGCACGAAGTTGCCGCCCGGCGGAGGAGGCACGCTCGGCGCGGTCGAGGCGACGCCGGTCGTCACGCTGGCTCGCCCTGCGCCGTAGCCTACGCCGTGCCCCCCGCTCCCCGACGCCTTGCCGTAGAAGGCGCCCCTCAACCCGCCGACGGCCTGGCCGAGACTGGTGCCGCTGCCAAGGCCCCCCTTGCCGAGCACGGTCCCGCCGCCGCCGATGCCGTGCCCGCTCGAGCCGAGGCCGTTGCCGCGGGCGCCGATGAGCCCGGACATCTTGCCGCTGAGCTTCTTGTCCCCGAGCGCTTGCGACGCGCCCGGCGCTCCCCGCTCGCCTCCACCGGCGCGAGCCTTCTCGTCGGCTTTGCGGCTCGCGTGAGCCGTGCTCTTGTCGGCGACCGCCGCGGGTTGTTTGGGCTCGGCCGGAGCTTCTCGGATCGCTTCGGCGGCTCGCTTACCGAGCTTGCCCTCGTCGTCCACCTGACGGGGAGAAGCAGTTTGCTCACCGAGGGGTGTGCGGCGATCGACGTCGCAGGCGACCGTCGCGAAGAGGAAGACGAGCAACAAGACACGGGTCTCGGGGGCACGCGGCATGGGGGGCTCCTGTTGCGGACCGGACAAGAGGCGCGCCCGCAGGGTTCCAACCTCGCGCGCGTGACGACGGAGAGGCCGGAGAGCGCGGTCAACAGCGGCAAGGTGTGCGATAGATCCTGTTCCGGACTCGTCCGTTGAGGACCGCATGCACATCACCCGCTCGATCTCGCTCCTCTGCCTCCCCTTGCTCTCTTCCCTCGCGACCGGCTGCGCGCACAACGCCGCCGTCTCGTCGGACGAGGATCTGCCGCTCCAGAAGGTGGTCGTGTACCGAAACGGCGTCGCCTACTTCGAGCGCGCGGGCACGGTCGACAGCGAGCGGGTCGAGTTTCAGGTGAAGCCCGAGCACGTCGGTGACTTCCTGGCCACGCTCTCGGTCGTCGAGGCGGGCGGCAGCTCGGTGCGCTCGGCGTCGTTCCCCATCCGCGAGGACGAGCGTCCCGACGAGGAGACCGACGAGCTCCTCGGCCCCGAGCTCAAGACCGTCGTGCTGGAGCTGGACGGCGAGGAGCATGACCTGCGCGTCGGCTATGTCTCGGAGCAGCCCGTGTGGCGGCCGAGCTACCGGCTCATCTTCGACGAGAGCAACGAGCGCCCGATGCTGCAGGCCTGGGGCATCGTGCAGAACGTCTCGGGCGAGGACTGGCGCAATGTCAGCCTGTCGCTCGTCGCCGGTGCGCCGATCGCGTTCGAGTCCACGCTGGCGACGCCGGTGACGCCGGAGCGGCCGGTCGTGCTCGACTCGGGGGAGGTCATCGCGGCCGTGCCGCGCGGCGAGAACACGCTCGCCCAGTCCGCGCCGCCGCCTGCACCCGCCGCCGAGACCGCGCCGGCCGATGCCCCGGCCGCGGACGTTTATGACGCGCTCGAGAGCGAATCCCGTCGTGACGTCGCCAAGCGGAGCTCGCGCGCGCGCCCGGCGCCGAAGGCATCGTTTGCCCAACCAGCGCAGGCGCCGGCGGCGGGCATGGCGGCGCCGGCAGCGACGAGCGCGCCGCGAAACCTCGCGCTCCTCGCGAACGCGGAGGTGCAGGCCGGCGCCACCCGCTATGACCTGCCGAAGCCGGTGACCATTCCGAATGAGAGCGCGACAATGGTGCTGCTGGTCTCGAAGGAGGTGCCCGGCGAGTCGGTGTTCATGTTCGCGCCCGACGGTGGCGTGCCCGAGTCGTCGCGCCATCCGTTCCGCGTCGTGCGCTTCACCAATGACACGCCCGGCCTGCTCGAGCGCGGCCCTATCGCGGTGATCGAGTCCGGCGCCTTCCTCGGCCAGGGCGTGCTCGAGCCGCTCGCCGCCGCGGGCGAGGCCACGGTGCCCTTTGCCCTCGAGCGAGCGCTCGCCGTGGATCAGAGCGCGCAGCAGCAGACGCAGGGCGCGCGGCTGGCTCGCATCGAGGCCGGGCAGCTCACCGTCGAGCGCGATCAGGTGTTGCGCACGACCTATCGCGTCCGGAACGGCCAGGCGGAGGAGGCTCGCGTGCTGCTGCGACACCCGCGCGTGCCGCAGATGCGCTTGCACGACGCGCCGAAGGGCACGGACGATCGCGTGGGCCAGGGCAACGCGCTCGTGCCCGCGCTCGTGCGCGCCAATGACACCGCCGAGGTCGTCGTCGACGAGCGCCGATCGTTCAATCAGGTCGTCGATTGGATGAGCGAGTGGGCGGACGAGGCGGTGCAGGCCTATCTGCGAGACCGGCGCGCCGACGCGAAGGTGGCCGCCGCGCTCAAGGAGACCTGGGCCATCCGCGCGGAGCTCATCGACACCCGCGAGGAGCGCGGCAAGCTCGACAGCGAGCGCTACATCGTGCGCGAGGCCGCCGAGGAGACGCGCGCGAACCTGAGCTCGCTCAAGAAGAACGCCGGCGCGCGCGTGAACGAGCTCCGCCAGCAGCTCGCCGCGCGGCTCTCGGAGCTCGACAAACGGCACGCCGACCTGTTCACGCGCGTCACCGAGCTGAACCTGAAGGAGAACGAGCTACGCATCCGCTTCGAGGAGCGGGTCCGCGAGCTGAAGCTCGACAAGGGCCTGCCGCCCCCCAAGGTCCCGGGCGCGTAAAGCGAGCGTCCTCCGCGCCCTGAGGCGCTTGGCCCAGATCCGCGCCTTGACGCGAAATCTGCGCTGCGGCACCTTGCCCCCATGAGCGAACGCCTGCCAGGGGTTACTCGGGGGCGGCGTCCTCGACGTCACGGACGGCTCCGGCCGCTGACCCTCGTGTTGTGCGGGCTTTTGGGCGCGTCCGGCTGCGTCACGGTCTACCAGCCGCAGCGCGCGATTCACCGCCCCGTCGTCATCGAGCGCGCGGCGACGAACTTCGCGGGGCTGCGCGTGCTGGTCCGCTGCAACGCGCACAAGGAGTTCCTGCCGGTGAGCAAGGCGAGCCTCCTGTGCGGAAAGCTGGCGCAAGACCTCGAGCAGCAGGGCGCGACGACGGAGTGGGTGGTGCCCTACGGTGCGAGCTTCGTGGAGCCGCCCGCCTTCGAGGGAGCGGGCGCAGACCTGACCATTGAGATCGAGAGTAAGATCGAGCACCAATACGCGTACCCCCTCGCGGTCTGCCTCTCGTGTTACACGTGCACGACGCTGCCCACCATCGAGGAGCAGACCTTCTCGCAGCGCGTCGTCGTCATCGGCCGGGACCGCAGCGTGCTAGCGGAGGAGCTGTTTCGCGAGCGCTTCGTCCAGTACGGCGGCTGGGGCGTGTGGAGCCTCAACTACCTGCTCGATTGGCTCGTGCGCGACGAGTCGCAAGCGCTGTCGGGTGACGCCGGGAAGAAGGACTTCACGAGGGACTTCTACGGGCAGATCCGGCAGCTCGCGTTCAACGCGCGCGTGCGCGGCGAGATCCTGGGGCTCATCAACACCCCCAAACGCGCGGTCGACGAGGCAGGTGACGGCGCCGACGACGGTGCGGGTGCCGAGGCAGGTGACGTCGCCGCGCCCGACGTCGTCCCCGCGGGCCCGGCCGCGCCAGCAGACCCGGCCGACCCTCCAGCGCCGGTAGCCCCTGCCCCTCCGGCTGGCCCGACGGACCCGGCCGACCAGACCGGCAGCCTCGCGCCGCGCCCCGACGAGCGAAGGTCGGGCTATGAGGGGCGGGTCGCGAACGCGCGCGCGGAAGATCCCGCGGCTGCACGGGCGCCGGCGCCGGAGCGTGGCAGAGTCTGGTACTGAGATGGACGGCTTCCTCCTCTTCCTGCTCGTGAACGTGCTGGCATACGGCGACGTGTTCGCCGATCCCGTGCACGCCGCGTGGCTCGGGCGACAGGAGGCCCGAGAGCTGCATTGTGAGCGCCTCGGCCAGGCGGAGGCGCACGAGCGCTACCCCGGCAGGGTGCCGGCGCCGAACGCTCGCTCGGGCGCCCTCATGGAGATCGACGCGCTCGAATGTCGTCACCTCGTCGTCGCCGAGGGGACGCGCCAGCCGCGCGACGAGGCCATCTTGCAGCGCCTCGAGGCTGACGTCGACGAGCTGGTCGGGCTCGCCAGCACCGTCGGGGATGAGGAGACGCGCTGGATCGTCGACGCCTACTATCCCTCGCCGCCCGTGGTGCGGAAGGTCGCGAACGCGGCGCGCGTCTCGTTGGCCGAACGGGGCCGCTGGGTCTCCGACGCGCCCCCGCGCCTGAGCGCGGGCGACGTCGAGGTGTTGCGCACCCTGCCCATGCGCGAGGCGATCCCGGTCGCGTGCCGGCGCCTGTTCGAGTCGGGCGCGCTCGAGGGCGAGCAGCACGGGCAGAATGTCGCTTTCCTCGCCGTCGCGCTCCTGCACCCGCAGGAGAGCCAATTGCACGCGGGCACCTGCCGGAACGGTCGATTTCGGTGGCTAAGGTGACGCGCCGCCTGCTCCACGCCGCGCTCGGCCCGCTGCTCGCCACCGTCGTCGTGGCGTCGCCGCTGCACGCGCAGGATCGCGCCGCCGACGCGACCCCGGACGAGGCGCGCCGGGCGCAGATGGAGCAGCTGCGCGCCGAGCGCACGAACCAGATTCATTTGCAGGCCAATGACCTCGTCGACGAGCTGGTGTTCAGCTGGCTGTCGGCGCCCCCCTTCGCGAGCCCGACCGCCGTCGTCGTCGCGGACGTCATCGCGCCCATGAGCTACGGCAGCGGCTTCGAGGCGCTCGTCGAGAACCACCTCAGCACGGTGGTGTTGAAAAACCCCGGCAGCAACGTCCAGCTCGCGCACTGCCCCGCCTGCACCGCGCTGGTGGTGCACTCCGACGCGACCGGCACCATCCTCGGCCGCGGCGTCGACCAGCCGAACGCGCTCGCGAAGCTGCGCGGGACCTCCGGCGCCGAGCACGCGCTGTTCCTCGACTTCGAGGCGGAGGGCACGGCGCTCGTGTTGCGCGCGCGCGTGACGAAGCTCGTCGAGGGCCTGCCCATCGTGTACGCGCGCACATTGTCGACCCGCACACAGAGCGCGGCGTTGCTGCGCAGCTCGAGCCGCCTCGTGTCGTCGGAGGAGGCGCGCGCGGAGTACCTCGCCATCCTCGAGCAGCGCGGTCCCTTCTCGGTGCCCGTGCGCTTCGCCTTGACCACGTTCGCGCCGGCGCCGGACGCCGCATTGCAGGTGCCGATTCCGATCCCGTGGATCCAGGTGGGCGTCGAGTACGCGATCACCTCCGCGCGCGCGTGGATGGGCAGCCTGACCATCGGCGGCACGTTCATTCCGACGCTGCAGGCCGGCGGCATGGTCCAGGTGCGGGCGTCGCGCTTGTTGACGGGCGCGGAGATGTCCCTCACGCACCCGAACCTGTACGGCTTCGTGGGCGCCGGCATCGCCGTCTTGCAAGGGCAGACGGCGACGCTGCTCGGCGCTCAGTCGCCGACGGCGCCCGATCAATTCGGGCCCATCACCTCCTACCTGTCGCTGCAGACCGGCCTCGAGCTCCGCGTCAGCCGGCGCATCGGCGCCACGTTCTTCGTCGAGTCCCTGCCGACGCTCTACGGCACGGACACGGTGGGCAACTATCTCGACAACGGTCCCCTCGAGTGGATCCCGGTGCACAGCATCGGCGTCGAAGCGAGCTTCGCGTTTTGAGCGCGATCGACCGCCTCCTGTGCTCTCTCACGCTGCTGCTCGCGACGCTGGCGGCCCCGGCTGCGCTCGCGCAGCGCGACGCCACGGAGCAGGCGCTCGAGCGCTTCGAGGAGACCCTGACGCCGCAGGTCGAGGACGGTACCCTCGCGCCGCAAGGCATCGGCCCGCTGCTCCTCGTCGCGGCCACGCCCGCCTTCGAGCAGACGCGCGCCTGGTTCCCCGCCGCCGCTCTCGAGGCGGTGACGCGCGTGTTCGGCGCCGGCAACGTCAGGCTCTGCGAGGCGTGCATGAACCCACGCGTGCGCAGCGACGGCGGCAGCTTCGAATACAACACCTCCCTCACCTTGCCGGAGATCGCGCGCACCGATCGAGAGCTGCGGGGCCAGGGCGTCCCGGCGCGATCCGCCGTCTGGCTCGAAGAGACGCCGGGAGGCATCGCCGTGCGCATCGTGGCGCTCGACAACGCGCAGGTGTTGTTCTCGGGCAACTTCGACGGCCGCCAGCGCGAGCGCGTAAGCACCAATCGAGCCTTCAACGCCACGCTGGACCTCGGGCGGCGGCTGCGCGGCGAGAGCCTGACGCACATCCTGGTGGACGCGGCCGTGTTCCCCGGCCAGCACTTTTCGCTCGACGTCGTGGAGCAGTTCGGCGAGAGCAACGAACACCTCGCCGGGCTGACGTTCTCGCTGACCGACCCCATCGCCGGCATCGGCGGCGCCTATTATTACGTGATTCAACCCGCGTGGAACCTGACCCTCGGCGCGCAGGCCGTGATGTCGGTGCCGACGGCGCTCGTGAACCTGATCGACGACTCGGGCGGCGTCAGCGATCCCTTCGACCCCCTGCTCACCGGCGTGCTGGTAGCGCGCATGCCCATCCCCTCGACGAACTTCGGCGTCGTGGCGATGGTGTCGACGAACCTCACCTTCGCGATCGGCCTTACCCTGATGAACATCTCCTTCCTCCCGGTGCTGCCATGAGCGCGCGTCCCCAGCAGGGCCTGCTCCTCCTCGTCCTCGCCGCGCTGCTCGGCAGCGGCTGCGCCGCGCGCAACTACACCTACTACCTGGTCGAGCCCGAGCCGGTGCGAAACCCCGCGCTCAGCGAGGACGAGACGCTGCAGCGCCCGTTCGCGTACGGCTCGACGACCACGATGAAGGTGCGCTGGAACGACGGGGACGTGCTGACCGAGATCGACGTACCGATGCTCTCGTCGGGGCAGCGCATCGTCATCGAGCACGCCTCGGATCGCACCGGCGTGGAGGCGCTGCCTACCACGACGGTCGTGCCGCCGCCGCCGACGGCCGCGGATGCGGCGCTGGTGGAGGCCTATCGCTCGCGCGGGCTGCGCGTGAATGACGACGCGGCGCAGGTGAGCATCGCGCAGACCAACGAGCGCATGAAAGAGGCCATCAACAACGGCAACTACGCCCTCGCGCTCGAGCTCGCCGAGCTGGTGCTCGCGCGGTACCCGTCGCACCCGCAGTTCTTGCGCGCCAAAGCGTCGCTGCTGCTGCTCATGGGCGAGCGGCAGAAGGCCATTGAAGTCTACGAGAAGGCGGAGTCCATCGAGAGCGACCCCGCCGTACGCCAGAAGCTGGATGAGCTCCAATCGAGCGAGCCCTGATCGAGTGAACCTGAGCGGGCTAGGCAACACCAATGCAGATCATCGGATTCGCCGTTCTTCTCTTCGTCCTCTGGTTCGGTTTCAAGGACCGCTCCGGAGACGTCATCTCCGCGTTCGACCCACACGCGCTGACCATGGTCCTCGGGGGCTGCGCGTCGGCGGTGCTCATCAGCTCGAGCTCGAAGAACGCGCTCATGACCGTCATCGGCCTCGGCGAGCTCATCCCCGGCCTGCGCCGGTTCTCGAAGCGGACCCGGCGCCTCGAGGAGGATCGCGAGAAGCTCGTGCAGCTCTGGCGCGAGGGTAAGCGCAGCGCGGCCTCCGAGGTGGCCGCGGCGAGCAGCTCGCCCGCGGTCGGCAAGATGCTCGACCTCATCTTGAGCCGCTCGCGCCCCGCCGTGAGCGCCAGCACCTTCCTCGAGCTGCGCCACGACGAGATCGCCCACTGGCAGCCCATCGTGCACAATTGGGAGATGCTCTCGAAGCTCGGGCCGGCGTTCGGCATGGTCGGCACCATCACCGGCATGGTTCAGCTGTTCAAGAACATGAGCTCGACGAACCTGAACATCGGCGCGGCCATGTCGCTGGCGCTGCTCGCGACGCTCTATGGCGTCGCCTTCGGCGCGGGCGTGGCCGGCCCCATCAGCACCTATCTGAACGGGCTGCTCGACGACCGCCTGGGCTGCCTCGAGCGCTGCGAGCAGAGCGTCAACGAGCTCGTCTCGCGGGCGGAGCTCTGAGATGCAGCGCCGTCGATCCGCCCAGGAGGACTCGTGGCTCTTGAGCTACGCGGACCTCATCACGAACCTGCTGCTGTTCTTCGTCGTGCTGCTGAGCGCGGCGAGCATCAGCACGTCGAAGATGCAGCAGATCGCCAAGGCGGTCTCCGGCGAGGAGGCGCCCGAGAGCCTCGAGGCGATCAAGGAGCAGATCGACAAGCGCATCGCGGAGATGGCGCTCGAGGACGTCGTGCGCACGGATCTCACCGACGACGGCCTGAAGCTCTCGCTCAACTCGGGCCTGGTGTTCGCGTCGGGCGAGGCGCGCGTGGAGCCCCCCATGGAGGCCACGGTCGCCGCCATGCTCGAGGTGCTCGCGCCCTACTCCGCGAAGTATTCGTTCGCCGTCGAGGGGCACACGGACTCGATCCCGGTCTCCCCGAACAGCCGCTACGCGAGCAATTGGGAGCTCAGCACCGCCCGCGCCATCGCCGTGCGCGATCGGCTCGAGAAGACCGGCGTCGACGCGAACCGCATCCGCGTCGAGGGTTACGCCGACACCCGCCCGCTCCCGCCGGAATCGCTGATCGGCGTCGATCCAGAAGAACAACGCGCGCGCCATCGACGCGTCATCGTCCGGGTCTACTGATGAACCAACTGTCGCTGCCCCTCTCGATCTCGCTCACCCTGCTCGTCACGGCGCTCGCGTCGACGGGCGCCACGGCGCGCGGCGTGCCTACGCGCAGCATCCCGCCGTCGGTGCTGATGGACGTGCGCGTGGTCGAGAACGAGTTCCGGGCCGCTCTCGCCAATGACTGCGCGCCCGAACGCTGCTTCTTGAAGGGCTGCGTTTACGAGAGCCACATCACCCTCGACCAGCCGCGCTCGGCGTCGCTGCCGGGCCTGCCGGCCGACGAGGGCCCGGGCAGCGTCGAGCCGCAGGAGTTTTTGACGCGCGCCCGCTGCGAGTTCACGCACGAGAAGACGGTGAGCCAGGCAGACGTGGCCAAGCTCGCGAGCAGGCTCGAGAAGCGCCTCTCGCACGGTTGGTTGACGGTGTCGGTGGACCCGCAGGCGCTCGAGCCCATCCCGAAGAGCCTCGCGGAGCCGGAGCCCGAGGAGGAAGAAGCGGACGACGCCGACGAGATCGCCGAGCCCGTCGTGCCGCCGCCGCCCCCGGAGCTGACGACGAAGCTCGCCATGGGCCAGTTGTGGGAGGAGCTGCTGCCGCATTCGCCGTGGATGCTGGCGATCTTTCTGCTCACGCTGGCGCTGCTCGTCATCATCTGGGCCAGCCGGCGCCTCGGCGCGCCGAGCCTCGAGGAGCGGCTCATGGAGTCCCAGCTCCTGCAGAACGCGGGCACAGCCTCCGGCGACGCGGCCGGCGACGCGAACGAGGCCGAGGCGGCGGTGCGAGACGCCGGCGAGGACGCCTTCGCCGCGGAGCAGGAGAGCCTGTGGAATGAGCGGCTCGACCGCGTCGCGCCCGAGGACGGCGACGTCATCGCCCGCCTCTTGCGCGAGTGGCTGAAGCGCGGCGATTACCCGATGCTGGCGCGGGCGCTGCTCGTGTTCGGCGACCGGGTCTCGAAGGCGTTCGACGCCGCGCCCGAGCTGGCGCTCAAGAAGGTGGACTTCGCCGCCTATTTCCGCGACGTCGACGAAGCCTCCCTGCCCTCGCGCGCGAAATTCTTTCGCGAGCTGAACCAGCAGTCCATGGCGTCGCTGCTGCTGTCGCAGGACGACGTGCGCCTGTACCGCAGCCTGCGCGAGGACTTCGGCGCCAGCGGCTTCGTCAGCCTCATGCGGGACGTGCCCGCGCGGTATGCAGCGCTGTTGTTCGCGCTAGCCGATTACGAGCAACAGAATGAGATCGCGGGCATGCTCTCGTCGGAGCTGCGCTCGTCGGTGGCCGCGGAGCTCTTGCACTCGAACCGCATCTCGCTGCGAGAGAGCGCCTACCTCGCGGCCTGCGTCGAGGCCGTGCGCGAAGGGCAGCCGCTGCCGCACGCCCCCACGGCGACGACGCACCGGGAGCACGGGCCTTCACTCGACAGCGCGACGGCGCTCTCGGCGCTGCTGCCCTATCTCGCCGGCGCCGAACGCGCCGCGCTGTTCCACCAGGAGGGCAGCCAGAGCAACGGCTCGGTGCCGCATTGGTACGAAGACATCGTCTTCGGGCACATGCTGACGGCGCTCGACCCGGAGGTGCGCGACGACCTGCTGCTCGAGGTCGACATTCGCGGCTTGTCGGCCTGGCTGCGCATGCAGCAGCCGGCGTGGCGCAAGGCCTTCATCGTCGAGCTCTCGGCGCCGCTGCAGAACGCCATCGCGAACAGCCAGGCGGCGACGTCGCGTACGGAGCAGATACGCTGGGCAAAGCGCGGGCACGACGAGCTCGGCACCGCGCTGAAGGGCGCATACTCGCAGCGTGGGGTCCGCTTTGTGGACCTTGTCGCCTGAGCGGAGCCCTCGCGTGGTCGAGGGCCGACGCGGTCACCCTGGCGCCCCGGCGAGGTGGGGCGGCGTTGGCGTCGCCCTGTGTCTGCTCCTGTTCGCGACCGCGTGCGACTTCCGCCTCGGCGTCTATCCCTGGCAGGTGCGTGTGCCGATCGAGAACGTGAACGCGCGCTTCGTCATCGCCGACCTGACCTGGTTCGAGGAGGAGCAGACGCTCTTCGTCTTCTATCAGGTGGACGCCGATCAGGGGCTGTCGGACGCGTCCGAGATCGAGCTCTCGTTTCGCACCGACGAGGTCGAGCAGCCGTTCATCGACCTGCAGAGCCTGCCGCCCGTGCACGAGCACCTCTCGGTGCGCTGCGGTGAGCGCAGCTTGTGTGGCAGCTACAGCACGCGCGTCGAGCTCATGCCGCGCGACGTCGAGCTGCAGCTGCGCTATCACCGCGACGGGGAGCTGGTGCTCGACGCGGCCGAGGACGTGCACATCGTCGCCGCGGGCGCGCCGAACAACAGCCGCAGCGCCGTCCTCTACGGCGTGTTCAACGAACAGAACACGCACGTGCAGTGGCGCCTGCGACATCAATTTCCCGGCATCCGCAACGAGCACGCACAAGCGCTCGGCCTCCGTCGCGAGCTCATTCTCGACGACGTCCGCTACGGGACGCTCGAGGGCGCGCGAGAGATCTTCCTGGCCAATTCGTACGGCTACGGGCTCTCCCCCGCCTGCCCGGACGACTTCGCGGCGCACGACAACAGCGAGCTAAGCACTTTCGAGCGGGCGATCTTCGACGAGAACGCGCTCCCCATCGAGAGCTCGACGGCCGCGCACGCCTGCGCCGCGGCGACCGTGACGGACGCGCGCGGAGAGTTCACGACGACCGCCTGGGCCCGGAAGAACCCGCAGATCCGCGAGGCCTTTCCCGCGCTGCAGACGCCCATTCGAGAGAACCAGCCGGTGTCGTTCTTCCTGGAGGTCTGTGGCGACCCGCGCCCCGAGCTGCACCGCGCCATGCAGATGCAGCGCCTGTCGCTCTCGGAGTCCGACGTGGTCTGCATCGACGATTTCGCCACGCTCGACTTCCCCTCGCGCCTGGCGACGCTGCTGACGGAGCGGATCGATCAGCGCCGCGCCCTCGGCGCCGACATGGTGCTCGTGCTCGCCCTGAGCCGCCCCAATGTCCGCGGCGTCGCTCAGGCGGTGGAGGCGGCCCTCGGCCTGCTGCTGCCGCTCGAGAACCAAACGAGCTCGCCGCACGTGAGCGGCGCGTTCGTCTTCGACTCCGTCGACTACACCATCGGCTCGCCGGAGGTCGCGCGCCTGACCCTCTGGTGCCCGTCTTCTCCCCTCGGGCCCGACCTCGATGCCGTGGGCGACACCTCGCTGCGCTCCTGCGCGCTGCAGACTCCCTTCCCGCTCGCGCTCGGAGACTTCTCGCTCAGCTCGCTGCCCATCCTGCCGACGGAGACGCAGTTCGAGAACTTCGTCGAGGAGTACGGCCCGCAGCAGGCAGGGCGCGTGACCGACCTGAGCTTCCGCGCGCCCATTCGGACGGCGACGTCGACGAACGTCCCGGTGGGCGACTTCGGCGTCGCGACCTTCTTCAATGAGGAGGCCATCTCGGCGGCGCCGGCGGACGCGTTCTCCTACTGCGCGCTCGCGGACACCGGCCTCGTCGTGTTCCGGGTCGAGGGCCTGGCCGAGGTGCTGCCGCTCTCGGTGCTCGGCGAGGTGCACGCGGTCTTCCCCATGCCGCGCTACGAGCTCGGCCTGTTCTGGGACTTTCCCTTTCTGCTGCAGCTCAACTACGAGTCGAGGCTCGCCGCGGCCGTCGAGCTGCCGGAAGAGATCCCCTTCATCGCGTCCTTCGGCCTCGGCACGCCCGCGGAGGAGTATCTCGGCGGCCTGCAATGGACGGCCGAGCAGTTCGAGGTCGGCGCGGCGCTCTCGCAATGCACGCGCTTTTGCGACCACCCGACGTTCGGCTCCTCGGGCGTGTACAACGTCGGGGAGCTGTTCTTCGAGAGCTACCCCGCCCGCTGTTACCGGCCCGTCTTCCCCGAGCTGGGGGACGGCGGCTTCCCCACCGATCCATGACCTGCTGTCGCCCTACCCTGCGCTTCCCCGGCGGCGTGCTCCTGACGGCGCTGCTGCTGTCATCGTCAGTCACGAGCGCACAGGAGCCGGCGGCGCCGGCGGCGTCGAGCACGGAGCCTGAGGCGGACGCGCAGCCCGACACCATCGATCGCTTTCGCACGTCGGTGGACCGTCTGGCCGAGCATTACCTCGGCTCCACGTCGCGGCCCGTGCGCTTCGACTGGCGCCGCTCGCCCGTCATCGTCGCCGTGCAGGCCAGTGAGCTGATCGAGCGCAACAACTTCGGCTCCTTCCGGCTCGGCGGCACGGTGCGGCGCGCGTTCTCGAGCTTTCTCGTGGACGCCTCGGCCAGCTACGTGTTCGTGGTCGGCACCGAGAGCAGCGACATCCTCGCGCTCACGCCCTATCGCCAACCCGGGCGTCCCTCGCGCATCGAGCTCGACGTCAACGTCGGCTATCCGCTGTTCGAAGGCGTGGTGACGCCGCTCATCGACTTCATACCGCCGGCGCAGATGGTGCTCTCGGCGACGGCGGGCGCGCGCTACCTGCTCTACACGGAGACCGTCGTCGGCGACCGCGATTGGCGCAGCGCCGAGACCTGGACGAGCCTCGACACCTGGACCGCCATCGGCCAAGGCCTCGCCACCGCGCAGCTCCTCGACGACGACAAGGCGCGCCTCGAGCGGGACGCGCTCGGCGGCATGGCCATCGATCCCGCGACGGTGCACACGCTCGTCGGCCTCACCTTCGACACGTACCTGCAGCCAGGCTTCTTCCTGTCGTCGCGCGCCATGCTCGCCGTGCCGCTGCTCGCGCCGCTGTCGGGCACGCGGCTCGGGCTCTGGTGGGAGCTCGGCCTCGCCGCCGGCTGGGCCTTCTGATGCCGGGTCGCACGCCGCTCCTCGCTTGCGCCGCGCTCGCGCTCCTGCTCCTGTCGGGGGCCAAGGCGAGCGCTCCGTCCACGACGACGAACGCGCCCGTCGCCGTGGACCCGACGGTGCCGCCGCAGACGATGGTGTATTGGAACGCGCGCATCGCGCTGCGCGAAGGGCGCCACGAGGACGTGCTCCGGCTCTGGCTGCTGCGAAACGCCCTCCAGCGACAGGGGCAGGCGCCGCGACACGACAGCGACTTCCGCACCGCCCTCTGGGTCGCGCTGTCGGGCGCGGGGCTGTGCCATGACGGGCTCCCCGCGGACGACGACGAGCAGGGCGCCGGACTGTGGCCGCTGGCGATGCACAACTGGCTCGTTCGCTCGACGTCGAAGCAGCCGCCGCCCGGGCAGCCGCGCACCTTCACGTCGTTCGAGGCCGGCTTTCAACAGCGCCGGATCTCGCTCTATGACGTGCTCTCGACAGAGGAGCTCCGCGCCGTACGCTTCGCGCGGGCTCAATGCCTTCGGCCCTATTGGACGCTCGCGCAGCTCGGCACGCCTCATTGGCTCGACCTGAATGATCGACTCAGCGTCGGGATCATGATGCGCGACCTGCTCGAGCGTGCGCAGCGGACCCTGCGGCGAGATCGCGTCCGTGGCGACGTGGTGCTCGAGACCCGGCTGTTCGACATCGAGCTCGCGCTCGGCAAGCTGGCCAAGGCGGCGGCGCGCCGCGAGACCTCCCTCCTCGGGCAGATCGCCAAGACCACGGGCGTGTCCGAGGCCGCGATGACGCTCCTGCGCGAGCGGCGGTTCGCCGAGGTGCGCGACTCCGAATATGCCGCGCTGCTTCGCCGCTGCCTCAGCTGGGACGAGGTGAGCTGGTTCTCGCTCAGCCGGAGCCGGCGTCTCGCGCTGTACGCGGAGTCGCTCGAGGCCTATCGCGCCGACCCCGCCGTCGCGCCGGAGCTGCGGCGCGTGTTCCTGCAGAACGTCGACGCGCTCCTTCGAGATGGCGCCGGAGACGAGCTGCAGCAGTGGCTCGGGTTCGCCGTCAATCCGCGCCCCCCGGCGGTGCGGACGACGGCGGACGGAGCGCCGCCCCTCGACGGGCGACCTCCCGCGCTGCAGACGGATCTCATCGAGGCGGTCGTCCTCGGGGAGCGCGGGGAGCGCCTGCTCGGCCTCGAGCCGGAGTCCGGCTTCCGCGAGCGCGCGGCGGTGGCCCTCTGGCGGGGCACCGATTTCCTGGAGCGCGGCCAGTCGCTCGACGCCATGCGCTCGTTCGCGCTCGCGATGCAGCGCGCACAGGAGTCGCGCGGCGGGGACGTGATCCACCGCCTGGCGCGGCGTTGGTTTGGCTTCGTGCTCGCCCAGCACGAGGCTGACGACGAGGTCCTCGCCATCCTGAACGAGTTCGTCTCGCCGCTCGATCGCAACGAGCCGCTAGAGGTGCTGCTGTGGGCGGCGGCCTTTCACGCCGACGCCGTCTCCTTCGAGCGCATCGCCGCCTCCGTGCGCAAGGGCGGCGCGCTCGAGGTCCGCGCGCGCCAGCTCGCCGCCCTCTCTCGCGGCGACGCCGGCGAGATGTGGCAGCAGGTGCGCAACGACTTCGCCGAGACCCCGCACGCGGTCTATCGCTTCGCGAAGCAGCTCACCGACGAGCTCGCCGCGCAGTCGCTCGACGTGCGCCTACGCAATGAGGCGACGCTGACGCTCGGTAAGGCGCTGCTCGAGGAGGTCGCGGAGGGCGCCAACAGCGGCATGCAGCGGCGCATGCGGGAACAGATCGAGCGCATGCAGGTGTTGCTCGACGATCTGCAGCGCTACGACGAGTCGCCCGGCGGACGCGCCCGCGCCGCCTCCCCGGGCGCCGAGGCCTACGCCGGCAGCCTGCGCCTCGCGCCCGTCGATCCCCTGCCCTGGCCCTTCTACTTTCCTTCGGTGCAGCCGCCCTCGCCCTTCACGCCGCTCGAGCTGAGGCCCGTCGAGTGGACCGATGACAATGGCGAGCGCGTGTTCGGCTGGCACATTCGAGAGCGATGAACCGACCTACCGGACTGCCCAGCAAGGCTGCGTTGCGGGCCGAGAGGCGAGCGCTGCGAGAGCGTCTTCGCGAGCGGGTCGCGGCGCAGCGAAATCATCCCGCGTTGGCGACCGCGCTCGCGCGTAGGCGAAAGCGGCGGCAGCGCGCGCTCGCCATCGCCGCCTGCATCCTGTTGCTGCTGCTCGCGCTCATGCGCTGTGAATGTGACCCACCGCCGCCTCCCGCGCCCGTCGTCACCGAGCCCGTCACCGCTCCCTTGATCGGCAACACGACGCCGGCGCCGCCGAAGAAGCCGAAGCGCGCGCTCAAGGGCACGATCGAGGCGAGCGACCGAGGGGCCATGGCGGTCGAGCCGACGGAAGCCCCGGCCTGGCTGCAACAGTTCCGCCTGCAAGTGGCCGCCCGCAGCCCGAAGCTCGCCGCTTGCTTCAATGGCGCCGAGCGTCCGGGCGCGCTGCGCTGGTCGGCGCTCGTACACGCGCAGAGCGGTCGGGTGTCGGAGTCTGTCGTCGAGCCTGTGTTCCGCGGCGTCGAGCTCGATCAGGAGCAGCACGATTGTCTGGTCGCGCGCTTGACCGAGACGCCCTTCAAGCTCGACGAGCCTTCACCGCAGGCCGCGGCACGTCGGGTCAGCTTGATCTTCGAGTTCTAGTCTCCGACTGGCGCGCTCCCGTCGCTACGCACCGGTCAGGCGGCCGAGATCGCCCGGACCGGGAAGGCGCCTCGCTCCCCACCGTGGGCGGCTCACTGGCAGGGCTCGCCCGGGAAGATCGGGCAGGTGCCGAACGGCGCCGTGTCGATCAGCTCGCACTCGGAGCGATACCAGGCGCCGTCCGTGCCGCACACGGCCCCTACCAGCGCACAGGACTCGGGCGAGTCGCCGCCGGCGCAATTGCCGCCGAAGACCTGATTGTCGATGGTGAGCGCGATCGGCTGCTCGGTCGGACAGCCTTCGTCCTCGGAGAGCGTCTCCTGCGATAGCTCCTCGAGCTCGACCGCGCGCGACACCCAATAGCGGTCCACATAGACGATGTTGACCGTGACCGCGCCGGGCGCATACAGGCTCGCGTTGAAGCCCTCGGCGCCACAGCTGTGCACGCGTGACGTCGCCACCTGTTCGTCTAGCGGGATGGCAGAGCTCGCGAGCGCGTCCTCGTCGGCCAGACACTCGAACCACTCGAGCTCCGCGCCGTCTTGCTGAATGTTCGCCCAGTAGGGGGTCGCGGTCGGGATCTCGACCCGCACCTCGAGGCGCTCGCACGGCACCGGTGCGAGCGTGGGGCCGCAGCCAAGCAGGGCGAACGGAATGAGCGGGAGGGCGATGGCGCGGTTCATGTGGAGCGTAGTAGCGCAAGGAGCTGTCGGTGCGCCACCTCACGCGCTGCGTCAGCGACGGAAGCGGACGACCACCGCGTCGACCGGTGACTCCGCGCGCGCGAGCTCGTCCTCGATGAACGCCAACGCGGCGTCCTCTTTGTACGATCCGGTGCCGCCGCCGATGATGGGGTAGGCCAGGCTCTTCCAGCCATGCCGCTCGGCGACCACCAGCGCGTTCCGCGTCGAGTCGCGAATCGAACGCTCTGTCGCGCGCCACAACATGTCAATGCCAGCGACGTGAATGATGCCCTTGAAAGGCAGCCGGCCCGCGCTCGTCGCCACCGCGCCACCGAGCGGGATCGGCCCGTGCTTCGCGACCTCCCGAAACGGCGCGATGCCTCCCCTGCGTTTGATCGCCCCGGACACCCCCTGCGGCAGCAGCAGCCACCAGGGGATGAGGTTGCGGTTCCAGGCGTTCACGATGGCGTCGACCTCCTGCTCGAGCAGGTCGCCCTCAACGACTCGATGGGAAGCCACGGTCGCTCTCCTTCGCGTGCAAGCGATGCTACCCCTTGTGGCGTTGTTCAGCAGCCGGTCTACATGACGCGTTCACTGTCCGTCGCTGACGCGGGCTCTTCTGCGCTACGCTCTCCGGCCGCCTCGCCAGGCACCCACGAGAGGAACCGAGCCATGTCACTCGCCCGCGTGCAGCACTTCTCCATCTCTCTCGACGGCTTCGGCACCGGCGAAGGTCTGAGCCGCGAAGCGCCATTCGGCCACGCCGGCGAACGCTTGCACGAGTGGATGATCGCCACGCGTTGGGCCCGCACCATGTTCAAGCTGTCCGGCGGCACGTCCGGCGTCGATGACGCTCTGGTGCGCCTGTTCGCGGCCGGAGTCGGTGCAGAGATCATGGGCGCCGGCAAATTCGGCTATCCCGGATGGGAGAAGGACACGGAGTGGAAGGGCTGGTGGGGTGCGAACCCGCCGTTCCACACGCCGGTCTTCGTCCTCACCCACCACACCCGCCCGCCGATCGAGATGGAGGGCGGTACGACATTTCATTTCATCGACGCCTCCCCCGCCGAGGCGCTGGCGATGGCGCGTGAGGCCGCCGGCGGGCTGGACGTACGCATCGGCGGAGGTCCCGGCATGCTGCGCGACTTTCTGGCCGCCGGCCTCGTCGACCACATGCACCTCGTGGTGGTGCCGATCCTGCTCGGCCGTGGCGTACGCCTCTGGGAGGGGCTCGAGGGCCTCGAGAAGAACTACGACATCGAGACCGTCGCCACCCCGAGCGGCGTCACGCATATGATGTTTTCGCGTAAGGCTGAGTGAGCGTCGGTCGAGTCTTCGACTCGCTCACGCCTCTCCTTGAGGAGAGGACGAAATGCACGCGCCGCACGCCGTAACTCGCTTCAGCGCTGTGCTACTCTTCCGGCTCGCCCGCTCCACGTTCCACACTTCGGGGGTACTCTGTGCGCGCGCCTTACTCCACGTCCGTTCTCGTTGTCGCGATCAGTCTCGTAACCGCCTGTGGCGCAGACGACCTCGAGACGCTTCCAGACCGGGTCTCAGACGGCCTGGCGCGGGTCTTCGAGGATCCGTGCGCTGACCCTGCCGTCACGGAGTCGAGAGCGATCTTCAGCACCGAGCTCCCGCTGCCGTACCAGGTGTACTTCCAGGCGACCGGTGACGGCGTGGAGCGCTACATCACGCCAACCGGCCTGGTCACGCTCACGCCCACCGAGCCTGTTCGCGTGATGTTCGAGGCCGAGTGTCGCGACGGTGCGCTGCACGATCTGAACGCACCCGAGACGACGCACGGCCCGTGTACGGCGCAAGGATTTCCCGTCCCGCTCACCACGATCGCGGACGTGACGCTCGTCCGCGGCGACCGGGAATGGATGGACACGAGAGGCACCGCCTGGGTGTCCACAAACGACGAGGAGGGCTGCGCGGCGCGATTCGCAGGCGAGCTCTGGCTCGAAACCGAGACCTTGGTGGAGTGAGCGGTGGAGTGAGCGGTGGAGTGAGCGTTCGATCCGGCGGATACCCATCGCAGCCACGTCGCTCGAGACCCCGTCCTCCTTCAGGGACTGCGACGAAGCAGGCGGCGGCTGGAGTAGGTGGTCGGCTCATGGCGCGCAGCCTGTTCAGCTGCTCGCCGGGCTGCTCCTCTCCGGAGCGAGCCTGGCGTTCGTGTTGCGCGCCGGCCTCGGGCCCGCGCCCCGGACGTACTGCACCAGGCCTTGGTCCCGCCGCGGCAAGCGCCGGAGCTCGGAACGATCGCCAACGCGATCGGGGTGGACGCCGCCGTGGGCCTATGAGTGGATCTTCTCGCCGCGCGCGAGCATCTCGACGAACTTTGCCAGGCGACGCGCACGTGTCTCGGGCTTCTTCGCCTCCTGCAAGCGGTACAGGATGGCGAAGCGGTTCGCTCCGCTGAGCGTCGCGAAGAAGGCGGCCGCCTTTGGATCTCGGGCCAGCGCGACGGCCAGATCGTCGGGGACCGTCGAGCGGCTTGGGGGCTCGTAGGCGCGCTCCCACCGTCCGTCCGCCTTCGCACGCTCCACCTGCTCGAGCCCCGCCGGCATCATTTTGCCGGCAGCAATGAATGCCTCGGCCTTGTCGCGGTTGATGCGCGACCAGGGGCTCTTCGCGCGCCGCGGGCTGAAGCGCTGCAGCGCCGTGTCAGCGTCGTAAGCGCGCTTCTGGCTGTCGATCCAGCCCCACAGGAGCGCGACCTCCACCGCTTCGTTCTGCGTCGGAGACGCCACGCGCGAGGCCTTCTTCGCGATGTGCAGCCACACGCCGTTCGACGTCGCGTGATGCTCTGCGAGCCATTGGTGCCACGAGCCCGCGTCGGGCAAAGCCACGATCGGATCGGAGTCGATGCTCGTCGTCGCCGCCGTCGCCTTCTTCGCGGGAGCCTTCTGCTTGGTTGCTGTCTTCTTGTTGGTGGCTGTCGCCTTCTTGCTAGCCATGGACGAAGGCTACTCGGGCAGCGCTACAAAGGGGGACCCTAGCGATCGCCCTCGATCGACAAGAGGTCCCGTCCGGATCCTTGAACCAGGCGACTTTGCCGCCGCCGGCCGGTCGCCACAGCCGCTGGCGACGTCGTCGCACGCGTCCGCGCATGGGGCGGCGGCCTTCATCCCCAGGTCTCGCGCAGGACGCGGCGGAAGACCGCCGACCGATCCTCGAGGTCCGCCGGGAGCGGCTGGCGCGCTGTGCCGGCCTCTTCGTGTCGCGCGAGCTCGGCTTCGACGAAGGCGTTCAGCGCGGGAATCGGTGGGGCGTCGTCGAGCTCCTGACCTCCACGCTTGCGCACGAGCCGCTCATCGATGGCGGCCCTGACCGCGACCTCGTCGAGGGTGGCGTCAACCCGCCCCCCAATCACCCAAGAAGTCTCCCATCGTCAGGGGCACGCCTTCATTGCGCAAGATGCCGTAGGCGCTGGTCACGTGATAGTAGAAGTGAGGGATCGCGAACGCGAGCACGAACTGGCTGCCGCTCGCGCTCACCGAGCCACGCGGGTGCTCGATCACAATCGTTCCATTGAGACCGGCTTCCAGGGCACTCGGCGCGCTCTCTCGAAGGTAAGCGATCGTCGCGTCGAGGTGCCGCTGCAGGTCCGCAAAGCTCTTCGCATCGTTCACGGCCGGTGCCGCTGCCGCACCCAGCAGCTGGCCGATCGCCAGCTTGACGCCCTCGGCGGCCCAGTGGACTTGAGCGGCCAGCGAGTACATGTGCAGGTCCTTGCGGGCGTCGCCGTTCTGGCCGCGCGCATCCTCTTCCGCGACGAGCCGCGCGTTCAGCAATGCGGCTTCACCGCAGCCACTGTCAGCGGCGTAGATCTCAGCCTTCGCCAGCTGCGTCTTCAGGTTGGTCAGTCCCCGGACGAATACGCCCACCGAGGCGTCGTACGCCTTCAAAGTCATCGCCTACCCTGGGCGGCGCCGGCAGATGCGAACACGCCAAGCGCCAGGGACGCTGCTGCTGCGGTGAACACACTGTAGTCGAGCGGAGCCTTCAGCCCGACGGTGAAGGCCATCGAGACGGCAAACAGCATCAGGAGGGCGGCGCTACCGAAGGCGACCTCACGAGTGCGCACGTTCGCCAGCAGAAGTGCCGCGAGCGCGACCTCCAGAATGGTGACGAACACCCCAAGTGGGTAGAGCAGTACGCTGGGTAGATACGGGTTGAGCACAGCGGTGTATTCGAGGAAGGACGCGAAGTTCCCCCAAACCACGCCCGCGTCGCCTGCTGCTCCCCACAATCCAAACCGGTCAGCCACCGCGGAGAGAAACGCGGCTGCAATGGTGATGCGGAGGCTCAGAATCGCTACGCGCTGGAGGTCGAGCCGCTTCACGGAGTCACCTCCTACTACCGAGTTGATGAAAAGACCGCGACATTCGCGGGCTGCTTTACCACGCGCGCAATCGGAGCGCCAAGGTCGTTCTTACAGTAGTTGAGCATCACGATCGGGCGGGCTCCGCGAAGACAAGGAAGCCGCAACAGGGGCGCGGGCAGCCGGACTGATTCACCCAGCGACCGTATCATGCCCGTGGCTACCGGCGGCCCCATAACGCCGGGCCTGGCTCGGCCCCGCACCAGCGACGCGCACGGGAGCTCGCGGCGACAGCCCAGCGGCTTCCCCTGGCTCCGCTTCTGCTGTAGGCTGCCTGGTGGCTACCGCATCGAACGACCAACCCCTTGCTCGGCGCCTGCCTGATGTCGCCGTCTTGGTTGTGCTCGTCACCCAGCTGCCAATCGCATTTATGCTGAATCTGCGTGGGACGGTCGAGCCGTGGTTTCTCGTGCCCGCACTCTGGGCCGCGATGCCCGTCGACGCCCTGCTCGGGGTTCTCTACGCCGTGAATCTGGTGAAGGCGCTGCTACGTCGGCTCTCGCCGCTTGAACGAAGGCTTCAGGCGGCAGGGCTGACCCTTTGCGTGCTCGACGTCGTGTCGATTTCGTGGGTCTTTCGAGATATGGACTGGTAGCTGAGGGATCCCCTCGTTTGAGCACCGCCGTCAGAGCCGCTGGTGCCGGAACCA
>CAYLZW010000056.1:0-3064 GCA_964388085.1 uncultured Myxococcales bacterium
GAGACACGGCGGCGCAAGAGGTGGTCCATGACGCCGTTTGCCGGACGCATACGCCCTGAAGGGCTCGAACCTTCGCCCCCCCTGCAGCTAGAAACAGGTGAAGGCCAAAGGCCTTCTAAGCCGGGCTCCGGGGAGAGAAGACGAACGGGTCACCAGAAAGAATGGCGCGCCCTGAAGGGCTCGAACCTTCGACCCCCGGCTTAGAAGTGCCCAGAAGGTCGTCGACAAGGTCGCGTCGGAGCAAGAGAAAGTGACGATGTAACGGGAGGTTACACCGCACTCGGGATCACGGGTCGTTTCCCGAAATTGCGGAGAATCACGTCAATGTTGGGGTCGGAATTGGGGTTGTTGTTGGGGTTCGGCTCGGGGCTGCGAGTGTCGGCGTTCTCGACCGATAGCCGTGGCCGAGGCGGGGACCCCAACATGGAACCGACCTCCCCTACGGAGCCCCTGTGCACCGATGCGCATGCTTCCCGCCGGTCTCCGGTCACGAGACGGGAGCACTGACGCGATAGCGGATTGCCGCGTCGCCCCCGTTGCTTCTCACGGTTCTGCTTGCGATCCCTGCCTCGCGACTAGGCATCGAGGTCACCCCGCAGTGACGGCTTATCGAGCAACTTCCGAACGCTAGTGCGAGGTTGGCTTGCGGTTCTTGAGGAAGCAGCAGCCAGAGCGTCGGTGAATCCTGCGGCGAGCTCAAGGTGACGTCGAGCGACCTCCCGAAGAGTTTGCATTGCACCTGTAAGCCGTATGCCTTGCTCCGAGGCGCCCTGTAGGTCGCCAGCCTCTGCTACTTGGACGAGCCGTCCGCTCTCGCCGACAACAGCGAACGCTGACTGAGCGAGCTCGTGCTCCGCTCCGAGAAAAAGCTCAATCTCGCCGAAGCGGTTCATCATCGCGTGGCGCATCGACCACGCCTTCGACGCCGCCTCGACGTACGCCATCCCAGACGACAGCGACGCCGGCTCGCCTCCTACGTGCATTGCTGCCAGATCCGATGAGACCCGAAGGATCTCTGCGACAAGAGCACCCATCTCGGCCACCGACCTACGAAGCTCAGACCTGTCCTGATACTGTAACTGTGTGCGGCGGCTCTGCAACAACTGACGCGTGAGGCGACCACTTGATAGCCAATGCCCCACAAACTGGCCCACAAGCGAGACAAACAAGCCAGTTGCTAGGCCAACGACGTATTGGAAAACCTCCATCTCGGCGACCCCTTCGTGATTTTCGACCCCGATATCGTCGCCCTACTCCTTCGGGACGAGGCAAAAGCCGGTGAAGCGGCGCCGAGGCAGCGACTCCGAAATTGCAGAGTTGTGTTCGTCCCACGTTGCATGCCGATGGCCGCTCCTAAACGTCCGCTTCTCATTTTGAAGTTGCCGTTCTGCGCAGCTGTCACGGCCTCGGCAATACAGTCGCTAGATCCAAGAATTGACCATCCCGGATGCTGCAGCAAATAGGCCCGCGCCAAGCTCGGCCGGGCAGGACTGGCCCTTGTCCCCTCTTCGCGCCTCCTTTGGCTGCCGTCGTCATGGTGCCCCTGCTGATCGACTCCGTCCGGGCGCTGGCGCCCCCCGCGAATCCCTGACGACCGCTCGATGCCGGCGCACCACCTCGGGGTACCGCCGAAGGTGCATCTCAATCTCCGAGCGGGTCCACCAATCACACCAAAAGCGCCCCTCGGTCCGAGCGGCATCTAGATAGTCGGTCATCGAGGTCGCCAGCGTGGAGGACACCACCAGGAAGAACCCGTCGGCGTGGTAATGATCTAACATGTCTCGAATATCACGAACATCCCCCTTGCCGACACTGCGATGAGAGGCCTTGCACTGCACGAGGATCTTCCTAAGAGTCCACGGGGGATCGGACCTCATCACCGTCTCCATGGGGAGAGGATCGGGTTGCCAGTGCGCTATTATATCCCGGCCTCCATCACGCTCCCTGCTTCGGCTCACGCGGCGCACGCGTGCAGAGAACACTGAATGCAGGAGATCGGCAATAAGCTCCTCGAACGCCTCGTCATCGATGCGCTCCGCCCACACGAACCGCTGTTCTGGGAACAGGACCTGCTGCTCTCTCGCACGATCGACTCGAAGCAGTTCGCGCGCCGCGTAGTGGGCGTGTCTCCCGCAGTCCGCTGCAAAGAAAACCGTGTGGCTTCGACCAATCGCGACGAGACCATTCTCGATCGGCAGAAAGACTGGTTCGTGGTGCTCACCTAGACCTCTCATCAACCGGCATGACTCATCCACGGCGCTTCTAGGGCAAATATTGACGACGTCATGGGGGCGAGAAACGACGAACAGACCTCGTTCCGTCGGAACGACGCTCAGATGACCGGCTTCTGTCACCAGCGATCGCAACGAGAATGACAGGATATCGGAGCGAACGACCGAGATCTCATGCGGCACGACAGCTCTGAAGTAGTCCCAGTCCGGGCCTGACCGGCGGTTGAACGTGGCGTCCCCTATGCTGGTCCCGATGACTTCCGCAACATGTTCCGCCCAGGTCTCCGCTCCCGACCAACTTGACTCGCACACGTCCCTCGTTGGGTCAAAACCAAGGATGAGCGCCAAAAGTCGGAAAGAGGCGACCGCCTCTGTCAGAAACTCGGAGAGCTCATCGCATGGCTGGCTTCCCTTGCCGTCATCCCCGATGTATATCTTAGCCGGCTGGGAAAACGCGATGTGACGGCCATATAGCTCAGCCGGGATTGGGTTGGACATCGCCGGGTTTACGACATTGACTAGCCCGCAGGACCTCGGTCTGAACATCGTTCGGAACGCGACGCACCACACAAATGACAGAACATCGTGCAAGTCGGTTCTCTCGCCCGGAAATTCCCAGCTTGTCGTCCTGAGATAGATCAGTGGTATTGCATGGTGGTGATCGGACAGAAGAAGCCTTACAGAAGGCAAAATCGATCGACTTTCGAGGCTGAGGACGTCTGTTGATGTCTCGAGAAGATCGAGTCCGTGGCGGTCCGCAGCGCGGCGAATGAGTGTCAGGACCTCGTCCCTGCTTCGCTCGCGCGCGCACCGAGCTGGATCCCGCCGTACCG
>CAYLZW010000056.1:3164-25347 GCA_964388085.1 uncultured Myxococcales bacterium
CGCCCTTGTTCGCGCCCTTGTTCGCGCCCTTGTTCGCGCCCTTGTTCGCGCCCTTGTTCGCGCCCTTCTTCGCGGGGGCGCCACCGCTTGCCCCGGTACCCGTGCCCGGTCGAAGCTCGATTCTACTCATCGTCCCGGGTCCTCCGCGGCCGATTCGCTTCTACTGGTCCGCCGGGACCTGTGGCGCGCCTGAGGTTGGCACGTCGACGTCGTCATGAGCGACTAGTACGATACCGGCAGCTCGCCTCCTCTTCTTGAACTCCCCGCCCGCTGTGAGGGCCCCATTTCGGCTGAGCAGCGCAAGTGCGCGGTCACCAGAGAACTTGAGTTCCTTGAGGTCCGTATCATGTGGCGCCGGAAGCGGCACTCCCCGCAGCAGTTGAGTCAGAAGAAAACCCTCGGAGCAAAGTGCCGCGAGAGCCTCGCGCGCCTCCGGATGCACAGATTCGGGATCCAGTGCAGCCAGCGCTGCGCACACAGCCTCACACGCCGGCTCCGATAGAACCAAGCGCGATGAACCGCGGCCCACATGACAGACCCCACCAAGGTCCTCTAGCTCTTTGGATTCCAGCTTGAACAGGCACGCGTCCGTTCCGAGGAAGTAAGCCTCGACTTGCATCGGGAACGTCGCGGGAAGGGGAACTACGAGCCCGACCCGGCCGAGTCGGGACAACACTTTCTGCTGTAGCTCTAGGGCGTGTGCCTCACGAAGGCGGCCGGCGATCTCAACTCCGTCGCGCGCTTCGAGCGCGGCCTCCAGGGTCGCCCGTGCCTCGGCCTGCAGCTCCTTCGGCCGCCACCGAATCCTATATCTGCACTCGTTGGCCTCAAACACGCGCGTATGAAGCGACTCTTCTCTGGGATACGTCCACGTCTTCGGCAATAGCGGTTCCAGCTCACCCTTAAGAAGCAGTACTCTTGCAGCCGGCGTCTCTGGTCGCTGCAGATCGCATGCCGGAGTCAGCACCACCAGCACCTCGTCGTGGGTCAACCCTCGGAGGGTACGGAGATCCCCCTCCGCCACGTTGGCCATGTCGCCGGGGGTGGGCGGCGCGCTCTCTTCCCCTTCGGGAGCGTCCCCGGGCGTCCGCAGGCCGGCAGCAAGCGGTGTCGCGCCAGACGACCGTTTCCGCATGAGTACGTCACCGAAAGCCACTGGACTTGCGCGGCCGGAAAGCCTGAGCCGACCCTCGTTCGTAAAGATCGACCGCCGCACAATTTCCTGGAGATCCTTAGCTCCAGCCACGTTCGGTGCAGGGTAGACGTCGCTTGTTAGTCCGTTCAGCTGATTGGCCGCTGCAATTATTCTTTCGTCGCGTTCAACCTCATGAAGCAAGACCAGATCAAAAACATCG
The DNA here is from genome assembly GCA_964388085.1 of uncultured Myxococcales bacterium. Classification (GTDB taxonomy): domain Bacteria; phylum Myxococcota; class UBA727; order UBA727; family CAYLZW01; genus CAYLZW01. Next base: position 4,520 of record CAYLZW010000056.1, read on the forward strand.
ACGAGATAGCTTCCAGTTGGCTGGCCCTCCTCCTCGAGAACGAGCGTTTGTACCTGGGCCACGTCGCTCAGGTCGAGTCGTCGCATGAGTGCTGCGGTGCGCTCACACGCCTGCATCACGCCGTCGCGCCAGGCGGCAAGGAACTCCGCTAGTCGCCTGGACTCCGCGGCGTGCATTGCAAGGCGCAGAACCAGGCGCTCGAGCTTCCCAGCATCCTCGAGTTCTGCCTTCCTGATTATCCGAAAGGCGGACTCAAGCAGCCCAGACTTGTCCCTAAAGTCGATGCGCTTCTGCTCCAAGCGCCCACTTCTGGACATGAGTATCACCAGCGGAGGCGACGAGGCCCTGGCCTTGAGGACTTCCGCCAGAGCATCTACTGGCATGTCCGTGTCTTCTTGCGCGGAACCCAAGAAGAGGTCCACCACGAGTAGGTCTACGCCCAGCGCCGCGTCTTTGAAGTCTCTTCCCGCCTGGGAGCACTCCAGGCCGAACCCTTGCAGCCGTCGCTCGAGCGCGTCCAGGTACTCTCGATCCGTAGTGGCACCTCGCTCGTACTCCTGAAAGAGTGGGCGGGTAAGCTCTATTGCGACTTCTTCCCGGTGAAGTGCCCATAGGGCGGCTACGAACGCATCTGAAGCGACCCGCTCATGAACGTCTTCCGAGTCATAGCGAGGGTAGTCGGCCTCAAGTCGAGCCCGCGTTCCTTCGTCGATATCGTCGAAGAAGTTGTCCCAGTCATCCAAACTGTAAACGAGGTCGGCTGCCCGGGGGACTTCATCGTTCGAGTCATCCACGATCAGCGCGGTTCGCACGTTCGCATCTTTTAAAACTGTTCGCAGATCTGTCACGTCGACGCGCCCCCCAGCATCGGAAGCTCTAGGACAAACCGGTGCAAGCGTTCCCCACCGGTCGCTCCTGGCTCAAGCACCAACGATCCTCCCATGAACTCAGCGCATTCTCGGGCAATATACAGCCCGAGACCTCGTCTACGGTCGGGATCCTTCAACGAAAAGAACGGTTGAAAGACCCGTTCGCGGTATTCGGTCGCGATACCGGGACCGTTATCTTCGAAAGTCATCAAAGGCGGATTGCACTCGAGGCGGACAGTGATCTCCGGACGGAACCCTGGCGTGCGCTCCCGCCGTAGACGCAGCCAGTACTTCGAGTTAGATAAGAGATTTTCTAGCACCTGAACGATCATGCCCTTGATTGCCCTGACCCGCACCGGACGACGATCAACCTCGAACTGAACGCGGATCGCATGACGCGTGAACTCACCCTCGTGGGCTGCCAGCACATCATCCACCAGCGAGTCGAGGTTGAAGACTTCCCACCGCTGGCGCCCAGACACACTCAATGGATCCAATACGCGGATACGCTTCGAGAGCGTCTTCATCTGTTCTCGGAGCGACCGGACGCTGGCCGTCGCGTTTGCCGGCAGCTGCTCCTGCTTGAGTCGGTTGAGCGCGTCCAACGCGTGCTCGGACGCCCGCGCGAGCTCGTGAGCGACCACCTCGACCATCAAACCAACTCCTGCCATCTCGACCAGTTGCCGCCCCTCCCGCTCCACCTGCTCGATGCGCTGCCGAGCACGGCCTGCGAATTCTTGGAACTCAAGGATCACCTCTTCCACCTCATCGACGGCGCCGCGCTCGCTCTTACCGACGACCCGCCGAAGGCGCTTCAACGACAGGCGAGCCCGCTTCTCAAGCTGGTCGACCTCTCGCTTCGAGCCCGTCAGATCAATTTGAATACCCTTGTGCTTTCGCTCGACATCCTTCATGAACAGGAAAAGCCGCTCTATCACGTATTGAAGCACGCGAAAGAACAGCCGCTGCTCGGCGGTTTCTCGCAGACCCTCGCGGTTTGTCTGGTCCACGAGACCGGGGTTTCTCATCCGAGAGATCTCGACGCGACCGATCAGCTGTGTCTTATTCAGTGTGTATCCGGACCTTCGGAGCGCCCGGCGGTCAAGCTCAAGCCAATCATCATCCTCGCTGCCATACGGAAACACTCGGAACCCATCTCGGTAGAGCAGAATCCCAGACCATTGCTCTTGTTGAGCTAGAACGGCCCTTCTGTCACCGATGCCGTCGACCTTGGTAAGCCTCCGACGATTAAACCAGTGCATCTCGAACGAAAACGGGCCCACAGACGTCAGGTGGAGAGGATCGAAATCACGAGACGGACCAACAAGAAGTCCTTCGAGATCCTCACCGGCGATATCGCTCGGGTCGATCTCCAGAGGATGATCGAAGCCGAGGTCGCGCACGGTTAGTTCGGTGGACAGGACCGGCATACCATCAGCGATCTCGTATCGGCCCGTTGCGCTCGCGTGTGCAGCGCTGAGCAGCTTCACCGGTCGGCGAGGAATCGCGATCCTTTCTTCGCCCCAGAGCAGCGCGATCCGCGGCCGCTCCTTGGTTCCCGAAAAGGGGTCCGTGAGGCGAGAGAACTCACGCTGGGCCAGGCTGCGGACCTTTTCGAGCGACCAATCCGCTGTGAGTGCACTGATCTTGAGACGCGTACCGGACCATTCGGGGAAGGGCTTGCGCGTGCCCCGACGCGGTTCGATCAAAATCTCGTCGAGCATCGCATCCAGGTCAGCGAACCGCGTCCAGTCGAGATCCAAGATGTTTAGATTCGCGTCCTCGTGTGTCGCTGTCTCGACTCGGAGGCAGTCACCGAGCCGCATAGCTGACAATCTACCGATGCCCTTCTCACCAAGATAAGGCGTGTCGCGCTCACCATGATCCAACGCATGCTGGACAGCGCGCATGCGAGACGCCGTACCTATTGTCAGATACTTTTCGGTCAGGTCCGACATCGACATACCAGAACCAGTATCAGCGATGGTGACGCAGCTTTCGCGATACAAGGCGTCGACGACCTCCGCAAGCTCCTCCACCCTCTCGGTGCGCTCTACGCGCTCCCGTGCACTGGTCACGATATCCGCCGAAGCCGTGGTCTCCAGGGCGTCGACCACGGCCTTGCGCAAGCTCTCAGTAGCATCCCCGCCGCCCGCCGCGTCAATTTGTCTCCGCAAGCGGTCGCGCTGGCTGCGACACAGTACAACCTCAAACGAAATCTCTACTCCAGATGTAGTTCGGGCATCGAATCCATTCTTTATCAACTCGTAAAAAGCGATGATGTCAGAGCTAATCAGCTCTGAGCCTAACTCAAGGACCGTTCGGGCGGAGATCTTAAACATGTGCGCCGTTCTGTCGACCCATGCCATTCAAGGACAAGGAATCGTCAAGGGTCATCCCGGACGGCTCTTCTCGTCCAGAATAGCTCAGAATATCTTGGAACGGCACCGGCCACCTCGGCTGAAAGGAAGTGGGAGAGCCAGCGGTAGAGAGTCTGCCATGCCGACGTTGGCGTCTCGATCACGATGTGCCCAGCCGTTGCGAGAGAATCGAGGAAGTGGCGCATTTCACCAAAGCGGCGCGGTTCTCTTGCGTAGTCCAGCACGCGATGGACCAAGGGCTGGCGGAGAAGAGCCACGCGGACGAAGCCGTCGAACTCCGACCGCGTGAGACCAAGCGGCACTTCAAGGGCGGCCAGGTCACGCTGCGCAGCCTCAAGGGCTGTCCTGGATAAAAGGGCGAGATCGTTCCCGTAGACAACGTGCAGGTCCTCGGGATGACGCAGCGAGGGAGACCACCAACACGTTCTTGGTGCCGACGCCGGCCGGCCGCCCTGATCTGAAGCCGCGGCCTCCGCTTCCCACGGGACCAGGGATGGCACGCGCCGTGAGTCTCGATAGGCCCTCTCAAATGCGGTCATCTCGGCGGCTAGCTCGGCGTCAAACTCCACCGCTGAGTCGCGGAGCATCTTCTCAAACGCGTCTGTGTCCTTACTCCTCTCAATCTCGACAATAAGCTCCAAGTTGTTGCCATTGCTTTGATGAAGTCCAAGTCCGCGCTGCGTAATATTCGCTGAACCGATGTAACATCGGTCGTCGACGCGGATATACTTCGCGTGGAGCTTGCTGTTCACATAACAACCGGCATGCGGGATTTGGCTCAACAAGACGTCACGTGCTTCCAGATCTGTTGCGCCGGTGAGTACATCGATCGGATGCCAGCGGGCGTAGAGGTCCACCGTTGCGGCGGTGCTGGTTGTAGCGTCCAAAATCGTTCGAAGCGCAAGGGTTTTGACGTACGCGGTGGCAATTACGATCTCCGCCCGAGCTCCCGCGACGGCGTGGAGTACCGTTAGCCCAACGTCCTTCCATACGATCAAGCATTAATCCTCGCGCTCGAGGAAGTATGCTGCGTAGCGCCCCCAGTCGGTGCGGATATCCTGAAGCTCCTCCCGCTTTCGCTCGATGACCTGTTCATCTTCGAACCTCGCCCAGGCCATCAGAAGTAACTTCAATCCCTGCGCTGCCATTTCGAGGCGCCCCCGAAGGTCGTCAGCAGATTGAGACTCCTCGTCACGCTCGAGCACCTCAACGAGGTGGCTATATGCTGGGTGGTTGGTGTTGATCTTGATGAAGATCTCTCCGGCCTTCGGTTTCACGGTAAAGAAGAGCCTACCCTCGAGCGGCGCTTCAACGAACGTGTACTTGATCCCCTTGCTGACAGTGTAGGCCGCTAGCTCCTTGGCATCGTCCGCGGCGATCCCAGCGTCCTTGAGTTCCTCCTCAATCTGTTCGCGTCGCTCATCATCGGAGAGTGAGCTTTCGTCCGGGTCGCTCACGCCCTCGTGCCCCTCTTCCTGGCGCCGTCTCGTGACGCGGGTGCCCCTCTCTTCCGGCGAATCTGACGATTCGTGCCGGCGGCGGCGCTGTCGAGTTCCCCGTGTCTGAGATTTCAACGCCGCTCGAAGGTTCTTCAGCGTACGCTCGATGGTCTGCGCCATCTCCAAGAGCGGCCCAGCCGGATCCTCGTTCTCGATCATCTCCTCGCGGACGTCCTCGATGGTGCGTCCGTCCCGAAGGAGCTCGTCAACGTCGACCTGAGCCAGTTCCGCGAAGTTCCGAGCGGACTGCTTGTTGTTCGTGACGCCGAAGAGCTCATCGAGGGCGGGCGGGAACTCCACTTCTACGCCCCACCACCTCTCCGTTGGATCATATTGGATCACCCAAGACTGCTCCAGCTCGAGCTCACGTCGCGCTCTGACAATGGAAACGCCAATGTTTCTGGCAGCGTGCTGGCCATGGAGGCGCGCACCGGGGTTCTCACCGCTTCGCGCCTCCGACTTAGCATGAGTAAACCGAACAATAACCTCGTGCTCCACACCTCCAAACGCGACCTTGAACGGAATTTCCCAGCGGTCCCCATAGGGCTCAAACATCGGCCGGGTGTTATATGGTGGCGGGGTCGAACTCGGTGCCATGATGTACGAGGGATCGTTCGCGACAGCCTTGCGTTCCTCTATCACCATGGGGCTATCAGCGAGAAACTGTGCGAGCCGGATGCTTATCTCGTTTTCATGGATGAAGCGTCGATACATTCTCCCCACAACGAACTCGGAGTTATCGAGGATGGCCTTGGCTGTGCGCCACATCATCCGATCGATGTTCGACCATACGACCAAAGTGCCACTCTTACCGAAGTTCTTGCCCGCGGCTCGCCAGAGTTCCGGAATCTCCTTCCGCGCAGGCTTGGGTATGTCTACCTGCTCCTGGCGCTCGACCTTCGCAATATCGAGATACGTGTAGACTGCCGAGTCAACGCCGTTCTGCCATGACCAGACGTCGACGCGTCTGCACTGTGATATTGACGCACTAGGTAAGCCCATACCAAACCGACCGATACCAGTGCGGTCATTTAGCCTCGTGCCGTTGCCGAACTGGAGTGCCTGCCGGAGAACGTTCGCCGACATCCCTGAGCCGTCATCGAGAACTGCAACCTCATGGATTCGACGCCGCTGACGCTGTCGGACGACGGTCGCGACCTCGGCACAGAGTAGCTCGACATGCTTCGCGCCAGCCTGAATAGAGTTATCCATAAGCTCTGCGATCGCGTATGCGGCGTTTCGATAGCCATTATCGCGCATCGCTTTTACGGCCAAGTGAGCTGGCACAACATCGAATCGCGTCTCGGTCACGACCACACGTCCTCCCAGTTACGGAATGCCTCGGCGATGTCACCAAATCCGGGAAGGCTGGTGTCGACGACCGTGACTATCTCGGCGTTCTCGTTGCCCCCAGCCCTCAAACCCCGGATCGCTCGGCCGACCATCTGGCTGTAGAGAACCAGCGACTTGGTGGGCCTAGCGATCACTGCCGTACTCGTCTGCGGCGCATCGAAACCTGCTGTTAGAACACCGTAGTTGCAAAGCACCATCGGTTCAGCGAGATCACTTTTATATCGGTCAAGGATTCGTCGTCGTTCTTCCGACGCCGTGGTGTTGTCCACGACCATCGCGTCAGTCCCTCGTGCTCTAAGGACTGTTGCGAGCAGTCGCGCGTGTCGAACGCTGGCGGCGAAGAGGATTACCCGCTTGTGCCTGCCAAGCAACTCTTCGGTCTTGTGGACGATAAGAAGATTACGCCGCTCATCCTCTCCGATGGCCTCTAGCACTTTGGTGGGAACATCTAGTGCGGCGGCTAACGTTTCTAGCTCCGTGGAGATCCAGGGTGGCTCGCGACAATACGAGATCGTGTCAAACACCGGCTGCGCTAGGTACTTCTCTTGAATCAGAAAGTCGACGGCACTGTCATAGCCATCCATACGTAGAGATACCTTGCGCCGGAAGAAGACGCGTGCGAGCTGCTCGTCTAAGTCCACATCGTTCCAGCTTCGCCCAGGAGTAGCTGTGAGGCCGAGTAGTGCTCCCTGCGGATTCTTCTCCGCCAGGAGCTCTAGCACCAAGCGATAGGTGTCCGCTAACGCTTGGTGTGCCTCATCGATGACTACCAGGAATGCGCGATCGCCCAGCCGGGCTGCAAGCCCGAGATCCGCTTTTAAGGCACCGAATATCTTCCCGAGTCCTGCAACCAACAGCCCATCGCGCGCGTCATCTAACTCCAGATCCGACTTGCCCCAGTAGCGGTAGAGCTTGACGTCGCGGTCTCCTCCGGCGCTCCAAGCCTCGAGGAACTCTTCCGCCGCTTGTTCGCACAGTTCCTCGCTGTACGCTAACCAGACCGCGACGCACGGCTCTTGGTCGCGAAGAAACTGCGCGACCACCTGCATCGCCGTCCGTGTCTTTCCGGCGCCCGTCGGCATGTGGAGCAAGGCCCGCCGCGGGTTGGTCCTTAGGTGGTGAATCGTCTCCCTGACGGCACGCCGTTGGTGCGCAAAAAGCGGGCGCGCGGCGGTGGCACCGATGGCCGGTGTGAGAGCGGGGTCTCCCTGCGACGGGGGCAGCGACACGCCAAAGAAGTCCAGGACGGTGCGGTAAGTCGCCGAGCCGCGACGCAACGCTGCCTGTCGGAGCCATGCATAAGGATCAACTCCTTCTGGCGCCCCAAGCCGCGCTACCAGCCGCGCTGCCGTCGCACGTGGCATCACGTCGAAGAGGTGTGCCCGTGCTTTCCCGTCAGTCAACAGGTCGTGTGGCGTCCGAAGGCCAAGGAGAACCTCTCGGAGCGCGCTTGGCTTTGCCAACGCTGGATCGAGCAGCGTGAGCAGGCGTACCGCTGCCGGTCCTACGAGCTCCTGGAGGGCTTCATCATCAGCTCGCGCCAACAAGGCCCCGAAATCGACGTCCCCCATGAGTCCCTCTAGAGTTCGCAGATCAGGCAAGCCCTCTCATCAGAGTCGAGATCGTCCTCAACAAGGATGTCTAGCAGCCGGGTAGATGTGGAGCGCGTCCTACGGCGACGTTGGTCAGCTCGCCTCCGAATCTCGGCGACTCTCTCGGGCTGCTCCAACTCTGCCAAGCTCTCTCCTTGGGTCCAGGTGAACCTTTCCCCACTGGCGTCGTCAATTTTTTCGTACGACTTAGCAAGCTCAAAGAGGTCTGGGTGATTCTCCTTTAGACCTACCCACTCCTCATTCTGCTGGAAGAAACAGAAGTAGCATCCTGAGCGAGATCTCCAGCGGTAGTAGTCAGGAACTCCCACGCCTGACTCTTCCAGGATCCGGAAGACGTCCGCGCGAGTGATACCCTCCTCTTTAAACGGAAACGTTGCGCGGATGTTGGGTTTTGTGGAGACATAGCCTACTCTGTCCTCGTCTGCTCGAATACCGACATAGCTGGTGACCGGGTCCTCGCCAACAAACTCCTCGAACGGCTTAAGCTTCAGCTGACGTGTGCACCAACGCATGCGACTCGAAGGCAGGTAGTCACCGTACATGCGCAGCCAGTGGTCGAACCCGCGCTCCGCATTCAGCCTCACGATACGCTTACCCAGATAGGCCTCCAGCTTATCGAGGTACTCGTAAGTCTCTGGAAGTTCCTTTTGCGTATCGCAGAACACGTACTCCATGCTGGGAACACGATCCCGCATGTAGACTGCCAGGGCGGAACTATCTTTTCCGCCCGAGATATTGAGGATATGACGCATAGTGCTCACGATGAACCCAGCCTTGACTCGCTCTGAGGCAGAGACTCCACAGCATCTGACGAGGTCTCCGCCAACACGCGTGCGGCGACCCGGCCGATCGCAACAAGAACCAAGTCGCTGCCGCTTGACCGATCGAAGGAGGACAGCAGCTCCATAAGTTTGCGCTCCAGTTCAGCGACCCCGGCTACCTGCGGCTTCGAGACGCGAACCACGCGCACACGTTCAGGCTCGCCCGCCTGCGCAATCGCCAGTCTAAGGGCTTCCTCCTGACCGGCGCCAGGCGCGTCAAATGCCAGCGCCTCAAACGAGCGGAACTCTCGCGCCACATGAGACAACCTGGCGTGAAACGCTTCGAAGTCGGTGTCGGTCCAGTGGGTCGGCGGCTTACCACCGAGATTCGTGAGCAGCGAGTTAAGCCAGTCATCGTCGTCAAGACCACTGTCCGCCGCACGGACGATGAAACTCTTCAGCTTCGGCTCGACTGCCAGCCGACTGACTTGAGTCACGCGACGAGAGACGTCCGCTCGCAGCGCGCTAACGGTCGCTGGTGAACCCAGCGCTTGCGCGAGCATCGTCAGGGTGTCCTCGCGCAGGCGGTCAAAGGCCCGATCCATTTCGTCGAGCGCCTCTCGAAGACACTCACAATATCGTTCAACCTCAGCGGCGCTCCCTTCATCGCCAGGCTCAAAGCTTGGTAGGCCGCACGCTTTCGGCAGATCCTGAAACAGCAACGCCGCTGGCTCCTTCGCCATCGCAATCGCCTCCCGGACACGAACCGCTTTCTCGTCGAGGCGTCGTGTGTTCCGGGCATAGGGCGGCAATTCGTGAACTATGTGGGCAAAGCGTTTGGCTAGCAAGACTAGCTGTTGCTTGCCCGGAGCCGTGTCGCCGAGGAACGCGTCAGCGAACCGATGAAAGATTCGAGCCCGTGCACCATCGATTCTGGACCGTTGAACCTCAAAAGACTGCGGAAAGCGGGCAAGTCGCTCTAGAAGTGCAGAGTTTAGGCGTGGTCGAAAGGCACCGTCCTCGTATATTGCGAGTTCACTTTCCAGCGCAATTACCACGGCCGCGAAGAGGACTGGCATTACTCCGCGCTTCAAACCATAAGGTGGCTCCGCCAGCTGGTCATAAATGGCCTCTACATTCAGCCGCTGACCTTCGTGCCGCGCGAGCAGCTGCTCAATCCGTTGCCAGGCCGGGCCTAGGCCGCTACCCGGGTCCCGCGGTTTGCTGATGCTCCATCCATGCTTCCCCTTCCGATGAAGCCCGTGCTCAAGCAAGACACTCAGGTACATTGCCTTCTCGGGCGGCGAGCCTTCCAGAGCGAGCCCCGGAGAATCCGCCCGCTCAAGCATTGCCTCGATCAACTGCCTTCTTGCTGCGGCGGCTGCGCTCGATACTTCGCGCCGGTTCAGCAGCTCATTGTGTATCCTGGGAGCCTTGCAGAACGCCCGATCGCACAGCTCGCTCGCTAGGTTTGACAGTCCTCTGGAGGTAAGGCGCGTGCCGTGACTGTGTTCTTGTCCCGCCACGAAGAATGAACAGTTTGCCTCATCCCTGCGGCGTCCGGTACCAAACATCGCCTCAATCTGTGAGTGCAGGAAGGCTGACGCCTCCTCTCGTCTTCCATGGAGTTCGCGCCGAGCGACTGGATCGTTCGCCAACGACGGCGTATCCCGTTTGACGGCGTCGATGGCAGCCAACTCGACTAGCGCCTCCCTCATGGGGACCACGGAGTCAGGCACCGCGACGATAGTAGGACGATCCGTAGCCAGTGCCCCGGTGAGCCACGCAAACCCCTCACCCATCTGACGACGGAGAGTCTTGGCTTCACGTTCATCCCTTGGGATGGCGTACAGCAAGAAGCCATCACCATCTGGACGGGTGTCCGACACTGCCTGCTCATGACGGCAGAGGAGGGCCTCGGCGTCGACGTACCTGACCTCAAAGTATCTAAGTGTACCCGTCTCGAACAGATGCCGCTTGGCAACTAGTGGCCGTGGCGGATAGAGACGCTGAAGCTCACGAGCAACATCCAACTCGGGCTCGACTCGTGGTCTTGCAGCTTCGACCAGTGCCCCAACGTCCAGGTCGCTGCCATCCCAAAGCGCATACGCGTTCCGGTAACGCCTAAAGACAAGATGGGAGCTCTGGGTCAGGCTCGCCAAAGTTCCTCGAACCTCGGCAGCATCACCCAGAGGCCCCTCTAGCGCATAGACAAGGAACTCCTCCGAGGCGGTCATACCGGACCGAGCCCCCAGAACGCCCAACAGGCCAACGGTCTTCACGACATCAGCCGCGATTCTTGGCGAATCTGAGGGAAGCCGGCCGAGCGCTTCCTCCACGAGTGCCCAGTGCCGACCTGCCGACCCAGCCTCCAAGCCCTGACCAAGATTCGCGTGCAAGTAATCATAGAGGTCCGGAATCGTGAAGGAAGCGATCCGATTTGCAGGCGTATTCCTTAGAAAGGACTGGAAGCCATATGGCTCAGAGGATGAAAGGAAAGCGAACAATGAGCGTTCGTTCTGCCCGGCGACGAAGCGAAAGATCGGACCAAGGACCAGGGCAGTGGATGGGTGGAGCGGCGCCGTATCCGACAACAGGCGAACGAGCTCCTTCTCCTCCGAGCCCGTTATACGCGCAGCAAGCCTGGCCCCCTTCCTCGCCAACGCCTCGTATGGGGCACGGTTCCATGCTTGTGACATGCGGTTCACGATCGCGCTGCCAGCCAACCGCACGAGTTGCTCAGGGGCCTCCTGAAACGCAATGTCCTCGAAACGCCCCTGCACCTTCACCCATTCGTCACGGTGAGCGGGTCCCAAATGCGCCGCGTAACGGCCAAAAGCTTGGTGGAGCGTACCGACCAACACAATGGGTGAATCGCCGCTACGAGTCGCAAGCTCAGCCAGCGCCTGGAGTAGATACACGTCGGCCCCTGCGCCATCACGTGCAGCATACTCAAGATACTTCCCGAGTTCATCGATGACCACGAGCAGCCCGGCTCCGCGCCGGCTGGATGAGACGACTTTGGACGCTGCCGTTTCGAAAAGACTCACCACTTCGCTGGCAGCGATAGCGGTCCGAGACTTCCGAGAGGTCAACTGCTGCAGCTCCGCAAGCACGTCTGGCTTCTTGCTCCCTGCCCAGAAGGTCTCCAAACCAGTTTGGAGCGATTTCAGTAGTGCTACATCGAGACGTGATTGCTCTCCGGTGAGGAGAACCGGCACGAGTCCGCCACGCCCCGCAACACTACCACGGGCGCGCATCGGCTTCACGAACTCTGGAGCTGATTCTTGGATCAGCTTGCGTGCGCGTCGATGCGCCTCGAGGTTCTCCTTGGAGAGCAACGAATAAAGAAACGTCGCGAAAGCGCTCTTCCCGGAACCATACGGGCCCGTCAACGTCCACGCCCGCTGCCCTCCTCCTGCGTCGAGTCCGTCGTGGATCCTTGCCAGTGTTCGACGGGCGAGCGGCGTGACGACATAGCCCTCCAGCACGTCTGGACGGCGAGCATCGCGCTCGAGATGGACAGAACGGCGAAATCGAGTCTCGATGTCGAACAGGTCGGCAAGATACGTCGTATGTGACGGCATTGTGTTCACTCGCCTCCCCGTCTCCCACGAGTGGGTTCGTAGTGTCTTCGAAGGAGGGAAAGTGGGTCGATGCGCCGATGCACAAGAACCTGGGCGAGCCCAGCGGTAGTATCAAACGTCCACGCGCCTCCGGTGAGATCCTCGAAATTCTCGCACCGCGCCGCAACGTCCCGAGCGTCGAGCAGAAACGTGCGCCCAGGGGACCCCTCGGCGTACTGCAACTCTTCGAGCGAAACCGTGTTCTGCTGTGATGCGCTGCGGAGAAGGAATTCGGCGGCAGAGAAGGCGAAAATCTCGTCGGGGAGCGTCGGTTTACGGCCGCGGCTCAGCACGTAAGTTCCCACCTCAGCGTCCTCACGAATGAGCTGCAGCTCAACAAGCGGGCAATCCAGTGTATCCTCGATTGCCTTTGTGCGTGCGCTCGGCACGTAGCTGCGAACGAAGGTGTCCACATCACGCTTGAGTGATGCCGGCGACACCTTCGGCCAGCCTCGCTGCGTCGCCAGGTGAACGAGTCGGTCGATCAGCATCGGCCGCGTGAAGTGCGTTTCGCCGAGCTCATTGAAGACAAAGTACCAAGTCGAGGAACGGTGCGGCGTGGAAGCCACCTGCCAGTGAAGTAGCCACAGCGTCGCGGGGTCTTCTAGATATGGGTCCCATCCGTTGGTCGAGAGCAAGCGCTCGCCAAGCTCGGAAGGCACCAATTCCCCGCGTCTCCGATCTCGGGCCTCCGAGGGTTCAACCAAGGTGCCGCAAGTTAAGGACCAGTGCCGGATGCTGCGTACCATGTTCTTGCCGACCCCGAGTCGGACAAGAGCATCCTCAGCTCCAAAGAGATGGGGGTCGTTCAGTACACCATCGTAGGCTTTCTTCAACCATGTGTAACGAAAAGGGAAAGTCTCGTGCCCGCTAAACGATGGGCGCTCAAGCTGTGCGAGTCTCATCGCTTCCCTTGCCTCTCCGGGTGCGTGGTCTAGTACAAACGGCAGCCGATGGAAAGCCGTGCTTACTGACCATCCGTTCAGAGCTGCTGGAATTTGCGACGAGATCCGCCACGATGAGCGGCCGACGCCTAAGAAGCCGCGCGAACAACCGCGCTCAAGCAGCTAAACATGCTTAGATCCGTAGTAGTCGGTGCCCGGCGATGTGACGGCCCGCTGCTGCCAGTTGCGCTTCCCAGTCGGAGCGAAATCCTGAAGGCCGGACCAGCAGCCCGGCTTTCTCCTCCTGCCGCGTCAGGCGCTCGAACTTGTCGCGACCCGGGTAGTCCTTGCCGACAAGTGTCTCCTTACGGTGGAGGATCGGAGGGTTCTCGGAACGTCGGTAGTCGCGGAACTGATACGCTGCTTTTGGCAGGTATACGCGCATTGAAAGGTGCAGGGGCGGGTGTCCGACTTTGTCGAAATCCGGATACCACAACAAAGAAACAGAGCGCCCATCACGGGCTACCTTGTAAAGCTCAGGTTCGTGGTGTCCCACGACCATTTCGGTTGCGGCAATCAAGAGCTGAAGGATGGCGGGGAGCTCGTCTCTCGTACTGCGATGAACATAGAAATCCTCAGGGAGCAGTTTGCCGATAGGCGCTGAACGGCACGCTTCATCAACCGCAGCGGAATTGCCGATCTGGAAAAGGAAGCGCTCAGCCTCCTCACGTGCCACCTGATATGAACCCCACATGCTCCGGATGTCCGCCTGCACAGGCTCCGGCAGCACCGTCAGCTTCGGATACTGGAGGCCACGCAACCGGCTGCCGGCGAGATGCGTGAGGATCGACTCGCGCCGCTCCTCGCGGCACGCCGCAAGACTGTCAGGATCAAGGAACTGAAGGGTGAGTCTCCGAACTCGGCTCTCGCTTTGGAAACGCTCAGCGAGCTCGGCAAAGCGCGGGAACTCGCGTCGTCGGAGAAGTCGTCCTCGTTCGCGGCAACCGGCCAGGAACTCTCGGGCGAGGTCATCCTTCTCGAAGAGGTCGAGCAAGTCCTTCCTGTACTCGACTCGACGGCCGAATGCTCGGTTCGCCAGGTAGCGCTGGTGTGCGTCGTCGTCTTTGAAGACGTATGCGACGCCGAGGTCCGTGAGCTCCGGACGCTTGCCAAGGACAGCCTCGACGTAATCTCGAAACTCTGATTGGGTGAAGAACTTCTGGAACCCGCCGTGTTTGGTGAGGACGCCGTCCTCGAGTTCCTCGCGTTCGAGGGGGTTTTTCTCCACCCGAACGGACACCACGAGAACGCTCTTCGCCAGCGAATAGGCCTCTCGAAGCACATGTTGGCGCTCTGGGAGGCGCTCGATGACGTTCAGCACGTAGCCAAGGTTCACCACGTCAGCTGCGCGCCGAGGCGCCGCCGGATCGAAGTGAGGATCCCAGCCAGCGGCCTCGAGTCCCTCCGCCTGCAGGAAGGCGACGTCGGTCCCATGCCCGCACCCGTAGTCGAAGAACGAGGTCTCGGTTGTCAGCAGACCGTCGGCGAGAGCCAGAGACACGGGCTTCGACAGCCTTGTCCGCTTCATGGCGGTCTTGTGCCGAGCCACCCGTACTCTGCCGTTCCCGCCCTGCTGGAGCATTGACTACCTCGCTAGGTTCGGAAGCGTTACGGCGATACTCCTGCGGCGCAAGCGGGCGTCTCGCCCCGCTTTCCCGCTCCGGACAACCTGCTAGACGGCCCAGGCCAGGTCGGCTGGGAGGGCCTCATGGGGACGCTGCCACAAGAGTGGGCCGATGCCCTCGCCCGGATGAGACGCAACAACCCCGTGTACAAGCCGGCGGTGCTGTTCGCGGCCCTCGCCCTGCTTGATGAAGGTGCTTCGCCAGAGGCGCTGCCACTCGGGGAGCTTCGGGCGCGGTACGAGGCGCTTCTTCGCAAGACTTCGATGACGAAGCCGGCTTCACTATCGCAGCCGCTGTCGGCGCTGGGGAACGACCGCATCCTCGCGCCCGATGGCGGGTCCACCGTTGGGCTCGCAGGCGAACTGCGGGCCTCCAGCAGCTCCGGCTCGGTTAGGGCCGCCATCCGAGAGCACCTGCTTCAGATGCTTTCGGCCGACGGTAAGTCGCTATCTGACGAGCTTCGGCGCGCCGTCAGTGAGAACGGCTAAGCCTTTGGTGACGTTTCCGCGGCTCATGCCGCCGCCGCTCGCGTTGAACAGGCAAGCAGGGAGACGGTACGTCCATACCGAGGCGCATCGATGCACGACTCGATGAGTTCGCCGTCGTGGTCGAAGCCGGTCCACGCCCCCACGGAAACCCGCTCGGTGCGCGTCCGCCCCGTTCCGGCCAGCCGAGCCGCCAACGCTCGAGCATCGACGGCGTCACCACGCCTCAGCGGTGAAAACGGCCAGGTGCGGCTCTCTCGAAAGCAGCGAACCGAATCCTTCACGACGACGGCGAAGGCACATGGATCGCGCGTGAGCTCCACCAAGCGGAGCGCCGCAGCCGGGAACGAGACATCGAAGCACCTCGCGATCCCCCAGGCGGCATCCAGGCTGGGCGCGTGGACGTCGCACTCCCGCCGGACGAGGTGCTCCGGCATCAGCAGCTCCGCCGCGAACGCGTTCGCCTCGGCTTCTCGCGTCTCGTCGACGCACCAGCCCTCAACGTGAGCATCTTGGCAAAACGCACCGGTCCCTTGGTGCAACAGGAAGTGCCCGAGCTCGTGCGCGATGCCGAAGCGCGACCACGGCAAGCCGCGCTGCTCGGACGGAAGCCTGATTGTCCCCCTGCCGCCGAGGAGGGTCAGTCGGGCACCCGCAGAGCCGAGCTCCCCGTACACGACGCGGAGCCCCTCGGCGTAGGCGATGTCCGTCTCGAGGATGTCCCGCGCCTCCTCGACGCCGTAGCGGTCGAGCAGCTCAAGCGCCGCGTCGGACGCTCGCGTGAAGGCCGACATCACGTCCCCTCGTCGGCCTCCAGGGCCATCAGGTCGGCGAGGAGGATCTCCAGGTCCTCGCGCGTGGGCTCGACGAGCTTGCGATTGGCGACCGCCGCGGGGCCGTACGCGTGGATGCGAGCGACGAGCTGCTCGATCGGCATGGCGAGGGACCGCACGTACGCCAGCCAGTCGCGTGGCTCGCCTCGAGCGAGCCGCTCGTCGCGCACGACGTGGAGCCGCTGGCGGCGGCGGGCCGTGCGGAGCCGTGGGAGGATGCTGGCCTCGAACCGCGCCATCGCCGTCTTGTGGTCGATGCCCGCGGCGGCGAGCTCGTCGAGCACCTCCTGGTCCGTGAGGTCGCTGACGTCGGCGAGCCAGTCGCACAGCTCGGCCAGGTCGATGTCGGAAGTCGCGTTCATGATGCTCTCCTCAGGTGGTCGTAGACGGCAGCGAGCAGGCCCCGCGGCAGCTGCTCAAGGCGACGGTTCAAGCGCCGGCGAGCGCAGCGGAGCTGGGTGGCGCTCATGTCCAGCTCGCGGCAGATGTCAGCGGGCTTCCTCAAGCCCGACACGTACGCGTCGAGCAGCCTCGCGACGTCGTTGTCCTCGTGCGCTACGTCGACAAGGAGCGCGCGCACCCTGCTCGCGAGGGTGTGGTCGTCGGCGATGACGTCGGGCTGCGGCGCCGGCAGCGCGCAGCCCGCCGGTGCGTCGTTATCGGTGAGCTTCTCCTCGCGGGCCTGCCGGTTGCGAGCGCGGTTCGAGACGGCCTGCGGATGCGGTTGAACAGGAAGGCGTCGACGTTGATGTGCTGGGGGCACTTGCCCTCCAGCAGCGCCTCGAGCGCATCGTGGACGACGTCCTCGGCGGTGGTTTCGTGCAGGACGTCCATGTACGCGAGGCGCCGGTGTGCGCCGAGCAGCAGCCGCGGGTAGAGGCGGCGAAGTGACTCGTCGTCGGGAATTGTTGCGCTTTGACCGCCTGCCATCGCTGCGACCCTCCTCTGCCCCTAATTTCAAGTGCTCGCGAGCGGCGGAAACTGACCGCAAGAAGCAGATCGCCGGGGCTCATCACAGATCCGTTCTGGCTCGCGCGAATTTGCGCCTGAGCCGCGGAAGTCTGCGGAACCAAAGGGATCCGTGTTCTGCGGAGCGGGCGTTACGGGGCGCCGGGCGCGGCGAGGCCGAGGTCACGCGCGATGGCCAGCACGCCGGGCGAGAGGCCGCCCGCGGTTGCTCCGCACGTAAGGCACGGTGGAGAGGATCTCGGCGGAGTGCGTGTGCGACGCGAATGGAGACGCGACCGGCGAGGCGCCGCCGGGTGCCCCCCGGCGGCGCTCGCCTTCCCGCAGCCGCTACTTGCCGTCGGGCTTCGGACCACTGGGCAGAGACGAGGGCACCGGCAGCCCTCGGCTCTGGTAGTACGACGGGCTCGTCTGGTTCAGGTCACGAGACCGCTGATCCAGCTGCGGTTTGGTCGGGGACTTTCCCTTCGTCATGGTTTCTCCTTTGAACGCGCCTTCGAAACGGGCGCGGCCCGGCGCAAGGCGCAAGCGCCGCCGCGCGCCCAGACCGTCTGCGCGAGGCTCAGCCGGACAACCGCATTCCGAGGACAGACTCGAAAAGCCCCATCCAACCAAGGGGTTGGCGTCCCGTGCTGCGTTGGGAGGCGTCGGCCACGACGTCATCGAGCGACAGGAGCGGAACGAGATCCGCCAGGCTGGCCGGATGAACGTGGCCGCTCTCGCGAGCTGCGTTCGGAGGTTGAACCCCGCTAACCCACAGGGGGGCCGCCGGCCAAACGAGGTGACGGAGATCGGGGTCGGCGGTCTCGTCGAGGAGCGCGGCACCGAGCCCGCCCCGCACGCCGGAGACCGCCGCGTCCCGGGCGAAGCGCCGACACTCTGCGAGCCAACGCTCGGGCTCGAGAGGGCCCTGCGGTCCAGACTTGAGCTTGCGCGCGACGTCTTGGAACGCGTGCAAGGCGCAGTGCACCTGCTTGGAGAAGGTGGCTGCTAACGTTGATGCGCGCTCTTCGCCGAGTAGCTTGGAAATGGTCTCGTAGGCTCCGCGACAACCAACGAAGAGGTGGAATCGGAGCCGTAGCGCTGCGATGAACTCATCGCGGTCGTTCTTCGACGCGACAGCGATCGCCCGAGAGAGCGACTCGATGTTCCGAGCCTGCGGGTCCCTATCCTCGTAGAGCCACCGATCGGTCTGCGACTTCGCGACGTTCAGACCAGCGCGCGCGTACTCGATCAGCACCTTCTCCGCTTTCTGATCGCCGAGTCCATGCTCGCGGAGAACCTCCTCCACGAACAGACCGAAGCCGTTTTCCTGCGCCCAGAGGTCGTACCGCAGCGTCGGCTCGTCGTCGGGTGCGCGGGCGAAAGACGCTGCGGCGATCCGCACGGCGAGCTCGAAGAATGCCATCCGCCATACCAGCCCGACGCCGACCGGGTGGTCGCGAAGATCCTCAGCCTGCAGCAGCGACTCGAGCGCGACGAAGCTGAAGTCGACGCCGAGCATGACGCCGAGCCAGTCGCCTCCGAGGACGAGGCCATCGGCGTTGAGGAGCGGTATCACCGTGTCCGGCGGGAGCACCGCGTTGAGCGCGTGACCCAGGACCTGGTGACGGTCAGCGCCCTCCCCTCGCAGTCTCAACCTGGCCTTCCGGATCTTCGGCGGCAGAAGCGCGTTCAGGCCGAGCGCTGCGATGGCGTCGGCCAAACGTGGGTCGATGCGGCGATTTCGACTGACCACATCCGCGAGCTTGCGACGACCGGGCAGGCGGATCCAGGGATGTTCCAGCGCCTTCGGCAGGCCCGGCTCCCGCGCAGCTCGCCCACCCGCGCGACGGCGCGAGTGCACGCAGGTGCTTCCTCGAGACAGCTCCTGCCTGATCCCAGCCTTCCCGCCGACTTACGCGATTCGTGGGCCGAAACGCCGAGTGCTGAGACCATATGGAGTGACCGCCCCCACCTCGCACGCCGTGGGTTATCGCAACGGCAGGCACCAGGGCGACAGAGCCACATACGAGGGAGGACGGTCATGCAGAGAGGTACCACGTTCGTCGCGATGGACGCGCACAAGGCTTCGATCTACGTCGCGATGCTGCTTGCGGGCGAGAGCAAGCCGGTCGAGTGGCAGCTGGACAACCGGCGGCCGGCGGTCGCGCAGCTCGCGAAGCGCCTCAAGAAGGACTCCGCTGGCGACGTCGTCGCCTGCTACGAGGCCGGGCCCACAGGCTTCGCCCTGATGCGGCAGCTCGAGTCGCTCGGCGTCCCCTGCAAGGTCATCGCGCCGGCGCTTATCCCGACGAAGCCCGGGGACCGGGTCAAGACGGACCGGCGCGACGCACGCAAGCTCGTCTCCCTCTTTCGAGCAGGGCTGCTTACCGCCGTCCATCCCCCGACGCTCGAACAGGAGGCTGTACGCGATCTGTGTCGCGCGCGCGACGATGCGCGTGATGATCGCGTTCGTGCGCGACATCGCATGTCGAAGTTCTTGCTCCGTCGTGGTCTGTCCTTCAGCGAGGGGAGGCAGTGGACGAAGAGACATCGCGCCTGGCTGTTGAAGCTCCGCTTTGAGCATGCCGCCGCCCAGGCGACGTTCGATGAGTACCTGCGCGCCGTCGACGCGGCGAACGAGCGCATCGTCACCATCGATGAAGCCCTGCAGAAGGAGGCGGACTCCGATGCGTACCGCGAGCTCGTCGGGCTGCTGCGATGCTTCCATGGCATCGACACCGTGAGCGCGATGATCTTCCTCAGCGAGCTCGGCGACGTCACGCGCTTCAAGTCGGCCAGGCAGCTGATGGGGTACCTGGGCATGACCCCAAGTGAGCACTCGAGTGGTGGCAGGCAGAACCGCGGTGGGATCACCAAGGCCGGCAACAGTCATGTACGCCGAATCCTAATCGAGGCCGCGTGGCACTACCGGCATCGACCGCGCCCGGGCGAGGCGCTTCGCCAGCGACGGAAGGAGCAGCCCGGCTGGGCTATCGCACTCGCGGACAAGGCGATGACGAGGCTGCACCGACGACGGCAACACCTCGCCGCTCTCGGCAAGCCGAGCCAGAAGGTCAACGTCGCGGTCGCGCGCGAGCTCGCGGGATTCCTCTGGGGGACGTTGATGACCCACCAAGAGAGGAAGGCGGCTGCTTGAGCTACGCCGGACGACATCGCCCGGTGAAGGGCGCTCCCGGTCTGCAGAGGCCGGACGAGCACGGGCACGACTGGAGAACGCGCGGACAAGTGCGGCGACAGCAGCCTCGGCTGCGGACTCGCGACGTGAGACAGCGCATCCTCCCGACGGTTCATGGTCATGCGGCTCTGCCTACGGCAACCCGCGAATATCAGCGTGACACGTCGTCGAAGCGCCCCAGCTCGTCCTGCCTCTCCAGGCCGCGAGCGGCTGCACCACCCCCGGACAAGATCGACGGTCGACGTACAGCGGCGTCCGAGGCTTGACGGGCGGTCACTCCATATCAGCGGCGTCCGAGGCTTGACGGGCGGTCACTCCATATCAGCACTTGTATGTAGAGGCCGAGCTCGCCGGCCGCCCATCACCGTGAACCGCCACCCGCACGCTCGACTCCGAGCGCGCACAGGAGACCCTCATGCCGAGATCCCTCCCCGTCCAGCAAGCGAAGAACGGTCGCTACTACGTGCGCCTGCCGAACGGGCAGACGCGCTTCATCTCCGACGAGGCGGCGCAGCAGCTCGTCGCGGAGGCGGACGAGATCCTCCCCGCCGCGCCCCGAGCGAAGCGCA
This sequence comes from uncultured Myxococcales bacterium, assembly GCA_964388085.1. Taxonomy (GTDB): domain Bacteria; phylum Myxococcota; class UBA727; order UBA727; family CAYLZW01; genus CAYLZW01. The sequence goes on from CAYLZW010000056.1 coordinate 25,225, forward strand.
CGTCCTCGACGAGCCGAAGGCGGACACCGGCCGCACACGTCGCCGTGCGCGGCCGCTTCGAGCTCGATTTCAACGAGCGCCAGCTCGGGTGGATCCTGCGCGGTTTCGTCGAGACCGCGCGGA
>CAYLZW010000057.1:0-25191 GCA_964388085.1 uncultured Myxococcales bacterium
CGCTGGGTGCAGCACGCCAACCGTCGACGACGACGAGAGGGCCGGCGCAATCTGTGCGCGATCCACGGCAACGCGTGGCTGCTGTTCGGCGCGCTGTTCGCGCCGGGCTCGCTCGACCGCGTCTATCTGAACTTCCCGGACCCCTGGTGGAAGTCCCGCCACCAGAAGCGGCGCATCATCAACGACACCTTCGCGACGCTGCTCGGCTCGCGCCTGCAGGAGGGCGGCAGCGTCCTCGTGCAGACCGACGTGGCCTCGTTGCTCGAGCAGATCCTCGAGCACCTCGAGAGCGCCGAGGGCCTCGTGAACCCCTACGGGCCGGGCAGGTTGTGCGCGGACAAGCCGACGTCGGCGCGCTCGCACCGCGAGAAGAAGTGCATCGATATCGGCGTCCCGGTGTTCCGGGGCCTCGTGGCGAAGCGGACCTGAGCGCTCGCGCCGCCGCTTCGTAGCGGCTGCGTTGACGCTCGACACGGGCCACGAGGAGAGGCGAGAGTCGGCGCTGCTGGAGGTCTCATGGGACGACGGTTCCTCGCCCTGCTGGTGCTGTTGCTCGCGTCGGCGTGCTCGTCGACGCGCGAAGAGGTCCGCGCGGCGCCGGCCGACGAGGGCAGCCCCCCGGTGCGCTCCGCCGACGCCGCACCCGCGGCACCCGCGGCGCCCGTGGGCCCCGTACGCGAGGTGCGCTTCGTCGTCACCACCGACGAGCACGGCTGGCTCGAGCCTTGGCAAGACGAGGAGAGCAAGAAGTCGCTGGGCGGGCTGCTGGCGTTCACCGCGCGCATCGAGGACGTCGAACGACAGGGGCGCGAGAACGTCGCCCTGCTCAGCACCGGCGACAACTGGACGGGCCCCTACGAGTCGACCGTGCTCGAGGGTGCCCCCATGGTCGCCGCCATGAACCACCTCGGCTATCGCGTCAGCACCATCGGCAACCACGAATTCGACTTCGGCGCGAAGGTGCTCGGCAAGCGCGCCGCGGAGGCGAAGTTCCCCTATCTGGCCGCCAACGTCGTCGACGCCGCGACCGGGAGCACGCCCGCCTGGGCCAAGCCGTTCACGCTGGTCGAGGTGGGCAGCGTCCGCTTCGGCGTCGTCGGGCTCGCCAACGTCGACACGCCGAACGTCACGGATCCTCGCCACCTCATGGGCCTCGAGTTCAAGCCCTACGAGGAGACGCTGCGCACGTTCGTACCGAAGGCGCGGGCGGCGGGCGCGGAGCAGGTGGTGGTGCTCATTCACGATCGCATGGCGGTGGCCACGAAGCTCGCCGACGTCTTGCGCGAGCTGCACATCAACATCATCGGCGTCGGGCACGCGCACCAGAGCGGCCTCACCATCGATCCGGGCACGACCCCGAGCGACACCTCGGACGACCTCGTCTTCTGCAACGGCGGCGCGTACCTGCGCAGCTACTGTCGCATCGACGTCGCCTACGCGGGCGGCAAGCTGATGAACCGCGCGGTCAGCATTCAGCCGGTCGAGCTGGCGGCGGGCGAGGAGGTGAGCTCGCCCGATCCCGTGATCGCCAAGATCGTCCTCGACGCGAAGAAGAGCTCCGAGCTGCTCGGCAAGGAGGTGCTGGCCAAGGCGCGCCGGCCCATCACGCGCAAGAGCGGCGCGCTCGGCCAGCTCGTCGTGGACAGTTGGCTCGACGCGCTGCCTTACGTCGACGCCGCCATCACGAACGCGGGGGGCATCCGCCAAGACGTCCCGCGCGGTCCGGTCGAGGTGCGTGACATCATCAGCGTGCTGCCCTTCAACAACTATCTGCTCGTCCTCGAGCTCACCGGCGCGCAGCTCAAGGAGGCGCTCGAGAACCCGGAGTCCATCGCGGGCGGCGTGCGCTTCACCTACCGCAGCGTCGACGGACGTCGCCTCATCGAAGAGCTCGCGCGCGGAGACGGGACGCGCATCGAGGCCGACGACAAGCTGAAGGTCGTCGTCAACGACTTCATGTACCGGGGCGGCGACAAGTACCAACTGAAGAGCTACGACCCCGAGCCGGAGGAGACCGCCATCGACTGGCGCGAGCCGGTGCTGCGTCGCCTGCGCGCCATGCAGGAGCAGAAGAAGGCCCTCGACGTAGCGGCCGACGACCGGGCGCGCGAGGTGAAGTGAGCTGCGGCGCGGTGAAGTGCGGTGAAGTGAGGTGAGGTGAGGTGAGGTGCAGTGAGGCGCGGTGTGGGGACGCGACGTGACCGCAGGGAGTGAGCCGGGCTGTGGTGAACAGACAGAGCTTCCGCGCGAAGGCGACAGCGGCGACCATGGCCCGTGACGGCCGCAAGCGGAGTTGGTGGGGCGCGCACGCGCTCGCCGAGGAGTCCGCCGCGCGCGTCCGCGTCGGCCCCTTGAGCGTCTACGCGCACCGGCGGCGACACGAGTGGCGCATCGCGTTCGGCCAGGACGCAGACCCGCTCGCCAAGGTGGTCGAGGTCGAGGTGCCCTTCTCCGCCGCGGACATCCCGGCGCTCGACGACGCCGTGCGCTTTGGCTTCGGTCGCTCACCCGACGTCGTGCGCGTGATGCCCGCGCTGGCCGACCGCAACGTCGTGTTGACCCCGGAGCGGACGCTGCACATCGCGCCCGGCGAGGGGGTCGACGTGTTCGTCTCGACGCCGCTGTGGCTGCGCCTCTCCTTCGAGCGCGAGGAGGACGCGGCCACCCGCCCGCGCGGGAGCTTCGAGTTCCAGCACGAGGTGCCCATCCACCGGCCCTCGGACACCTGGTTCGGACCCAACACTCTCGTCGGAGAGCTCTGCTACGCGAGCCGCACGCACGCCTATCTCTCGCTCGACGAGGTGCAGCGCTACCCGCAGCGCGCGCGCACCATCGTGCACGTGAAGAACCGCGGCGAGGACCGCCTCGTGCTCGAGCGCTTGAACGTGCCCGTGCGGCACCTCTCGCTGTTCGCGTCCGAGGACGACTCGCTGTGGACCGAGCGCGTGACGCTGACGCGTGAGGCCGACGGCGGGCTCGCGGCCATGCGCGTCGGCGCCGGCCCGCCGCCCGAGACCGTGGGCGCCGTCAAGCTCGCGGACGCGCGCGTACGCGTCGAGACCAACGTCGTCGTGCGCGCCTTCGAGGCGTTCTTCAAGGAGTCGGAGACGTGAACGAGCTCTCGAGCGACGTGCAGCAGTGGCTCACGGAGCCGCGCCTTTGGACCCTCGCGCGCGCGCTCTCGACGCTCGTCATCGGCTTCCTGGTGGCGCGGCTCGCGAGCGCCACGGTCGTGCGCACCATGTCGAGGCTGCAGACACCGCAGCAGATGGCGCTCACGCGGCGCATCACCTCCTGGGGCGTGTTCGCCGTCGCCGTGATGATGGCCATCCGTCAGCTCGGCTTCGACATCACGGCGCTGCTCGGCGCCGCCGGGGTGCTCACGGTCGCCATCGGCTTCGCCTCGCAGACGACGGCTTCGAACATGATCAGCGGGCTGTTTCTGGCGAGCGAGCGCGGCTTCGAGATCGGCGCCGCCATCCGCGTTGGCACCACCGTGGGCGAGGTCATCAGCATCGATCTCCTGAGCGTCAAGATGCGCACCTTCGACAACCTGCTCGTGCGCATCCCGAACGAGACGCTCATCAAGTCCGAGATCACGACGCTGAACCACTTCCCGCTCCGGCGCGTCGACGTCGCGCTCACGGGCTCGTACCGCGACGACCTCACGCGCGTGGAGGAGGTGCTGCTGCGGGTGAGCGAGAAGAACCCGCTCTGTCTCGTGGAGCCGCGGCCGGTCTTCATGGTGCTCGGCTTCGGCGACAACGGCGTCACGCTGCAGTTCTCGGTGTGGACGGCGCGCGACAACTTCCTCGCCATGCGCACGTCGCTGCTGCGCGAGATCAAGGCCGCCTTCGACGCCGAGGGGCTCACCTTCGCGCTGCCGCAACGAGACCTGCACGGCGCCTCGCTGACCCCGCTGCCGTCGAACAGCCGCGAGCGCGCGAACGCCTGATCCGGAGACGAGATCACCTCGCTCCCGCGCACGGACCTGCCGCGGACGGGGCGCGGACGGGACGCGGGCGCCGCCTCGGACGGCGCCGAGCAGAGCGTGCACGTCGTCGAGCGGGGGGCGCCGTGGTACAGCTGGCTCATGGTCCTACCGTTCAAGAAGATCCTCGTCGCGAACCGCGGCGAGGTCGCCATCCGCATCTTTCGCGCCGCCACCGAGCTGGAGCTCGGCACGGTCGCCATCTACTCCTGGGAGGACCGGCTCGCGCTGCACCGCTACAAGGCGGACGAGGCGTGGCTCGTCGGTGAGAAGGGGGAGCCCCTCAGGGCCTACCTCGACATGGACGCGATCCTCGACGTGGCCCAGCGCCGGAACGTCGACGCCATCCACCCCGGCTACGGCTTCCTCTCCGAGAACGCCGAGCTGGCGCGTCGCTGCCAAGAGCTCGGCATCACCTTCATCGGCCCGCCGCCGGACGCCATCGAGGCGCTCGGGGACAAGGTCACGGCGCGCGCGCTGGCCGAGGAGGCCGAGGTGCCGGTCATCCCCGGCACCCGAGCGCCGCTCCAGAGCGCCGACGAGGCCCTGGCGTTCGCGGAGACCGTTGGCTACCCGATCATCTTGAAGGCTGCCTTTGGCGGCGGCGGCCGCGGCATGCGCAAGGTCTCGAACGAGGCAGAGCTGCGCGGCGCCTTTCAGGCCGCCGAGCGCGAGGCCAAAGCGGCCTTCGGGCGTGGCGAGGTGTTCGCCGAGAAGTTCATCGAGCGGCCGCGTCACATCGAGGTCCAGGTGCTCGGCGACCTTTACGGCGGCCTCGTGCACCTGTTCGAGCGCGACTGCTCCGTACAGCGGCGGCATCAGAAGGTCGTCGAGGTGGCGCCCTCCATCGGCCTCTCGGACGAGACGCGCGCCGCGCTCTACGACGCCGCGCTGCGGGTCGCGCGCACCGCAGGGCTCGCCAACGCCGCCACCGTGGAGTTCCTCGTCGACAGCGAGCAGCGCTTCTACTTCATCGAGGTGAACCCGCGGCTGCAGGTGGAGCACACGATCACCGAGGCCATCACCGGCGTGGACATCGTGCAGACGCAGTTCCGCCTGGCCGAGGGCCGCACGCTCGCGGAGGCCGGCATCCCCTCGCAAGACAGCGTGCAGGCGCGCGGCGCCGCCATCCAGGCGCGCGTGACCACGGAAGACCCCACCAAAGGCTTCGCTCCCGACACCGGCTACGTGACCGCCTACCGCTCGGCGGCCGGCAACGGCATCCGGCTCGACGTCAGCATCGCGGGCCACGGCGCCGAGATCACTCCCTACTATGATTCGATGATCGTCAAGGTGACGGCGTTCGCGCTGACGCACGCGGAGGCGAGACGCAAGCTGCTGCGCTCGCTCAAGGAATTTCGCATCCGCGGCGTGGCGACCAACATCCCCTTCCTCGAGAACATCGTCGGCCACCCGGACCTCATCGCCGGCCGGGTGGACACCGGCTTCGTCGAGCGCACCGGCAGCCTGTTCGAATTCCCGCGCCGCAAGAACCGCGCGAGCCGGGTGCTCACCGCCCTCGGCGACACCATCGTCAACGGCCCGCCCGGCGTCGAAGGGCGGCTCGAGCGGCCCGCGAGCGTGGTGCACGCGCGCGTACCCGCTCGCCTGCCGGACGCGCCGCGGCCGGTGTTCAAGAAGATCCTCGACGAGCGAGGCCCCGAGGCGCTGGCCGAGCACGTGAAGCGAGAGCCGCGCGTGCTGGTCACCGACACGACCTTCCGCGACGCGCACCAGAGCCTGCTCGCGACCCGCGTGCGCACACACGACATGCTGCGCGTGGCGGCGGCGACCGAGGACCGCATGGCGGGCGCGTTCAGCATCGAGTGCTGGGGCGGCGCCACCTTCGACGTCGCCTACCGCTTCCTGCGCGAGGACCCCTGGCTGCGCCTGCAGCGCCTGCGCGAGGAGATGCCGAACAGCCTGCTGCAGATGCTGCTGCGCGGCTCGAACGCCGTCGGCTACACGAACTACCCGGAGAACGTGATCCGGCGCTTCGTGCAGCTCGCGGCCCGGTCGGGCGTCGACGTCTTTCGCATCTTCGACTGTTTCAACAGTATGGAGTCGATGCGCACGTCCATCGAGGAGGTGCGCGCCGCCGGCAAGGTCGCGGAGGTCGCCATCTGCTTTACCGGCGACCTGCACGATCCCGCGCGCCCGCTGTACACGCTCGACTACTACCGGCGCATGGCCAACGCGGCAGCCGAGGCGGGCGCGCACTTCATCGGCATCAAGGACATGGCCGGCCTGCTCCGCCCAGGCCAGGCCGCCGAGCTCGTCTCGGCCCTGAAGCAGGAGGTGGACCTGCCCCTGCACCTGCACACGCACGACACCGCCGGCAACGGCGTCGCCATGTTGCTCGACGCCGTAGACGCGGGCGTCGACGTCATCGACGGCGCCATCGCCTCCATGAGCGGGCTCACGAGCCAGCCCAGCCTCGACGCCGTGGTCGCCTCCTTGAGCGGCCATGAGCGCGCCCCCGAGCTCGACCGCGACCAGCTGCAAGAGCTCAGCGACTATTGGGAAGCCGTGCGTACGCTCTACGCGCCCTTCGAGTCCGGCCTGCGCTCTTCGACCACCGACGTGTACCGCCACGAGATCCCGGGCGGGCAGTACTCGAACCTGAAACCGCAGGCCTTCGCGGTCGGCCTCGCCGAGCAGTGGAGCGACGTGCGCGAGCGCTATCGAGAGGTGAACTTCGCGCTCGGCGACATCATCAAGGTGACGCCCTCCTCGAAGGTGGTCGGTGACTTCGCTCTCTGGCTCGTGCGCAACGACATCACCGTCGAGGACCTGCTCGCGAGCGATACGCCCTACGACTTCCCCCAGTCGGTCATCGACTTCTTCCTCGGCAGCATCGGCGTGCCAGAGCAGGGTTTCCCCGAGACGCTGCGCGCACGAGTGCTCGGCGGCGACGCCCCGGAGGCGCCGACGGAGCCCTTCTCCACCCGGCTGCCGCCCTACGACTTCGATGCCAAGCGCAAGGAGCTCCTCGCGCTCTACGACGGCGAGCGCCCGGAGACGCTCGAGCTCAGCTACGCGCTCTACCCGAGCGTCATCAAGGACTTCCTCGAGTACCGCCGCACGCACGGCGACGTGAGCAGCATCGACACGGACACGTTCTTGTACGGCCTCGACGAAGGCAAGGAGATCTTCGTCGACATCGAGCCCGGTAAGGCGCTCATCCTGATGCTCACCGCGGTGAGCGAGCTGCGCGAGGACAAGACGCGACAGGTCCACTTCATGCTGAACGGGCAGCCGCGCGCCGTGCTCATCGAGGACCGCCGCGCCCTCGGCGAGCAGCCCACGCGCCGGCGCGCCGACCGGACGAACCCGCTCGAGGTCGGCGCCCCCATGCCGGGCAGCGTGCTCTCGGTGCTCGTGAAGCCCGGCGACAGGGTCGAGGAGGGCACGCCGCTCTGCACCGTCGAGGCCATGAAGCTCGAGACCACCGTGCGCGCCCCCAGCCGCGCGAGCGTCAGCGAGGTCCTGGTGACGCCCAAGGAGCGCGTCCAGAGCGGAGACCTCATGTTCGTACTTTCGGAATGAACGTAGTGATACGGGGCGAGCGCGCGCTCAGCGGCCGCGTGTGCGCACGTCGCCTTGCCGCCTGGTCGCGCCTTGGCTGTCGAGCCACTCGAGCAAGGGGATGGCGTACTTGCGGCTGACCCCGCCGGCGAGGTCCTTGAACTGAGCGGTGCTGAGCTCGCTCGCGCCGGCGAAGTAGCGCTCCACCCGCGCGCGCACATCGTCGAGCGCCGAGACGTGGAAGTGCAGGTCGCCGAGTCGCTGTAGGCGGCCCTGGCGCTTCAGCTCCCCGAGGGCGTCGCGCAGCTCCTTCGGGCCGACACCGAGGCTCTGACGCGCCTCCTCGTCGAGCGGCGGCTTGAGGCGCGCCCCCTCGTAGACCCTCTCCAGCTTCTCCAGCAGCGCGCGGCCCGGCCCGGCGGCCTGATGGCTCGCGAGCCTCACGAGCCCCTCCTCTCGCACGAGCGCCTTTCGCCCACACAGCCGCTCGAGGGCGGCCCCCGCGAGCACGCGCGCAGGCGGCGGCAGGCGCGTCTCGATCTCCCGCGGGGAGATGCCGAGCACGAGCGGGCGCTCCTCGTGAAACTCCCTCGTCAGCGCGAGCACCTGCTGCTCGAGGTCCGCCAGGAGCCGGGCGTCGACGAAGCGCCGCTGGCCGGCGTCGACCAGCAGGGCCCTGCCGGCCCGCTCGAGAGCCGCGAGGGCCGCCCGCACGTCGCTCCCGGGAGGACAACGGGCGCAGAGCTCGGGCTCGACGACGCCTTGCGAGCGCGCGTCCGCCAACAGCGCGAGCAGGCGCTCCTCGACGTTCCGTGCGCCGGCCAAGCGCGGCGCGGTCTCGGCCCAGCGAGCGTGCGCCCCCTTCCCGCCGCTCGGCGCTGGATCGAGCACACGGCCACCCGCGATGGTGCCTTGGCCGTGCAGGCCGGGCTTGCGGAGCACCACGCGCTGGTCCGCAAACGCCACCAGCGGCTCCGTCGTCGTCAAGCGCGCGTAGCCGCGGCTCCCGGCGTCGAGCGTCTTCGTGCCGAGCGGCAGCACGGTCGCGAGCGCGCCCTTGGTACCGACGTGCAGCGAGAGCTGATCGCGCTCCTTGATGGGAGGTGCGTCCGGGAGCGAGCGCAGCTCCACGAGGAGCGACGTCGTAGCGCTTCGCGAGCCTGCGCTCACGACGACGTCGCCGCGGCCGACCTCGTCGTGCTCCGCGCCGCGCAGGTTGGCCGCCACGCGCGTGCCGGCGCTCACGTCGTCGACGGACGCTCCGTGCACTTGCAGCCCGCGCACCTTCGCGCCGAGCAGCGGCCTCGTGCGCGGACCCGGCACCACATCGACCTCGTCGCCGAGCGCGAGGTGACCGCTCAGCAGCGTGCCGGTGACGACAGTGCCAAAGCCGGGCCGCGTGAACGAGCGGTCGATGGCGAGAAAGGCGGGGCCGACGCCTTCGCGAGGCGACGTCTCGCGCAGCGCGCCGAGGGTCGCCTCTCGCAGCGCGTCGATGCCGGCGCCGGTCAGCGCCGAGCACGCCAACACGGGCGCGCCCTCGAGGAAGCTGCCCTGCACGCTCGCGGCGACGTCCTCCCTGACGAGCGCGAGCATGTCGTCATCGACGAGATCGGTCTTCGAAATGACGACGAGCCCGCGCTGCACACCGAGCAGCTCACAGACGGCCAGGTGCTCGCGCGTCTGCGGCATGACGCCGTCGTCCGCCGCGACCACGAGCAAGACGAGGTCGATGCCCGCCGCGCCCGCGACCATGGTGCGCACGAAGCGCTCGTGCCCCGGCACATCGATGACGCTGGCGTGAACGTCCGCCGCCAATGGCCAAGACGCGAAGCCGAGCTCGATGGTGATGCCGCGTCGCTGCTCCTCAGGGAGCCGGTCGGTGTCGACGCCGGTGAGCGCGCGCACGAGGGCGGTCTTGCCGTGGTCGATGTGCCCGGCGGTGCCGATGATGCGGTGCGCGACGGTGCGCTCAGGCAAGCCAGCCCCCGAGCGCCGCGCACAGCGCTTCGCGGAGGGGAGCGTCGTCCTGCTCCTCCACGGCGATGAGGTCGAGCAACACGGCGCCGTCTTCGATGCGCGCGATGACCGGGGGGCGCCCTCGGCGAAGCCGAGCGGCGAGCGCGTTCGCGGGGAGCCCGCAGAGCGCCAAGGCGCGGCTGTCGAGCTCGACGAGCGGCGAGGCCCCACCGCCAATCCGCGCACGCGTCTCGACGACAGCGAGCTCGAGCTGCGCCGGGCCCCGGCCGCCGAGCGCGGCCTGCAGCTGGTCTTTGAGGCGCTCGGCGCGCACCTGCAGGTGAGCGGGCTCCGCCTGGAGCATGCGCCACACCGGCACCTGGTCCGGCCGGTCGCGCCAGAGCCGCAGCGTCGCGGCGAGCGCGGCGATGGCCATCTTGTCCGGCCGCAGCGCGCGCATGAGCGGGTGCGCGCGGATGCGCTGCACGAGGTCGCGCCGGCCCACGATGACGCCCGCCTGCGGGCCCCCGAGCAGCTTATCGCCCGAGAACGTGACGACGTCGGCGCCGCGCGCGAGCGCCTCGCGCACCGTCAGCTCCGCGCTGTCGACGGGGAGCGGCAGCAGGCAGCCGGAGCCCGCGTCGAACACCACGGGGAGGCCGCGCGGGCGCGCGATGCCGGCGAGCTCGGGGAGCGCGGTCTCCTCGGTGAACCCCACCAGTGCGAAGTTCGAGCGATGCACCTTCAGCAAGAGCGCGCTCGCCTCGGTGAGCGCGCTCTCGTAGTCGGCCGCGCGCGTTCGGTTCGTCGTGCCTACTTCGACGAGGCGCGCGCCGGACTGCCGCATGACGTCGGGCACACGAAATCCGCCGCCGATCTCGACGAGCTCGCCGCGGCTGACGATGACCTCCCGCTCGCTCGCGAGCGTGGACAGCGTCAGCAGGACGGCCGCCGCGTTGTTGTTGACGACGGCGGCGTCCTCCGCGCCGGACAGCTCGCACAGCAGCGACACCGCGTGATCGTGCCGGCTGCCGCGGGCGCCGGCGGCGACGTCGTACTCGAGCGTCGAATAGCCGCGCGCGACCGCGCTCACCGCGTCGATGGCCTCTCGCGCGAGCGGCGCCCGCCCGAGGTTCGTGTGCACGACGACGCCCGCGGCGTTCAACACCGGCTGCAGCGTAGAGGCGCCGCGGGTCGCGAGCGTAGCGGCGATCCTGTCGTCGCTGACGTCGGCCGGCTCCCCTCGCAGGATGGCCGCGCGCGCGTCGGTGAGCACCTCGCGCACCGACGCGACGACGGCCGCGTGTCCGTGCGAGGACACCAGCGCGCGAAGGGCGGGCCGCTCGAGCACGCCGCTCACCGCCGGCAAGGAACGCAAGCTCTGCTTGGCCCGCTCGTCGAGCTCTCGCTCTTCCTGCATGCTGCTCCCACCGGCGAACCCGCGCCGCGCCGATACTAGATCTACCGAGTCGACGCGCCGCGCCAAAGGAGACCGATCGCCCGTGGACTCTCTCTTCGCCACCATCGTCGGCCTCGTGCACGTCGCCCTGTCCATTATCGCGTCCGGGCACGCGGTGCTCTACAAGCGCGACGTTCGCGCCGCCGTCGGCTGGCTGGGTGTCATCTGGCTCGTGCCGACGGCGGGCCCGTTCCTCTACGCGCTGCTCGGCATCAACCGCATTCGCACTCGCGCCCGCGCGCTGCGCGGTGAGCTCGCGCCACGCGACGTCCCGGCGCTGCTGAAGGAACACCCCGGGCAGCCGGCCGCTCCGCAAGAGCAGCACCTCCTGGCCATCCGCAACGTCGTCGATCGGCTGGTGGCCGAGCCGCTGTTGCCGTGCAACTCCGTGACGTTGCTCGAGGGTGGCGACGAGGCCTACCCCGCCATGCTCGCCGCCATCGAGCAGGCTCGACGCTCGATCATTCTCGAGACCTACATCTTCGATAACGACGAGGCCGGCCGGGCCTTCATCGAGGCGCTCGCTCGTGCGCAGCGCCGCGCCGTCGAGGTGCGCGTGCTCGTCGACGGTGCCGGGCTGCGCTACACCTTTCCGCCGGCGACCCGCGCCATGAGGAAGGCCGGGCTGCGCTACGCGCGCTTCATGCCCGCGCTGCTGCCTTGGCGCTTCCCGTACGCCAACCTGCGCACGCACCGAAAGATCCTCGTCGTCGACGGCGAGGTCGCCTTCACCGGCGGTATGAACATTCGCGTCGGCCATTGGCTCTCGAAGGAGCCGGTCAACCCCATCCGCGACGTCCATGTGCGCCTCGAGGGGCCGGTGGTCGGACAACTGCAGCGCGTCGCGATGATCGACTGGCGCTTCGCCTCCCGCGAGGAGCTGGGAGGCGAAGCGTGGCTGAGCTCGGGCAGCGCCAAGGGTGAGGTGTGGGCTCGCGTTATCCCCGACGGACCGGACGGCGACTTCGAGACCGTGCGCATGACGCTGCTCGGCGCGCTCGCCGTGGCGCAGCGCCGGGTGCGCATCGTCACCCCCTACTTCCTGCCGGACGCGGCGCTGCTGAGCGCGCTCGGCATCGCCGCCATGCAGGGCATCGAGGTGGACATCGTCATGCCGGCGAAGAACAACCTCGCGCTCGTGCAGTGGGCGTCCATGGCGCAGCTTTGGCAGCTCGCCGAGCGCGGCTGCCGCCTCTGGCTCTCCGACGGCGTCTTCGACCACACGAAGCTGATGGTCGTCGACGACGGCTGGGTGCTGCTCGGCTCCGCGAACTGGGACGCGCGCAGCCTGCGCCTGAACTTCGAGGTCAACCTCGAGGTCTACGACGCGGCGCTCGCCGCAAAGGCGCACGCCATGGTCGATGACCGCATCGCCGACGCGAGCACGCTGACGCTCGAGATGCTCGACGGCCGCCCGTTCCCGGTGCGGCTGCGCGACGGTCTCGCGCGGCTGCTCTCGCCGTATCTGTGAACGTCACCACTTCTCGGCCGCCGACCCTCGACGCGGGAGCTGCGTCGACGATCGGCGGCCTGCCGTGCGGCGGCCGGCCTGGCTAGAAGGAGCGTCGTCGTGCTCCCAGGAGGGCGACTTCGTGCGTGCCTCCGCGATGGGAAACCTCGAGCCGTCGATCACCACCCGCGCCGTATCGACTCACTCGACCACCGCGGAGAGCCCGTGCCCTCCCACGCGTCCTTCCATAGCCGGCGCACCTGGTCGCGCCGCACAGTCGGCTCGGTCGTCCCGTCCCACGTGCCGGGACGATGCCTGCGGCACAGCCCGGGAGCTGTACCGCGCGCGTCGCGCCCCGCTTCGGCTCCCCACCCGCATGAGGAGACCGGGACGGAGCTGACGGGGACCACCGAGCTTCATGCTGGTTCCTCCGCTACCTCTCATGCCGACGAGGGCGAAAGCATCCGCGGTGCCAAACGGGTAAAGACCAGCAGGGCGCGGCTGGCGCGCGCTCACGACGCGGGAGCGCGAGGCAGCGCGCGGCACCGTGGCGTGCATGTGCGCTCAGGGCGGCGTCTTCGGTGGACGTGCGCGACCCGTCGAAGGCGGCCGCGAGCGTCCCTGCGTGACGTCCAGCACCGGCACGAGCGGGCTGCACGAGCGGGCAAGGTGTCCGCCGCACGATGGGACGCGGGCAGCCGGCCCGACTCGGCTTGATCCACGCGAGCGGCCCCTCTCGACGCTAGGGTTCCGAAGACAAGGGGGCCCCGATGCTGCCGCCTGAGGGCGCGACGCCGGCGCGCCGCACGCTGCTCGAGTTGGCCGTGCTCGAAAAGTGCGACTATCACGCGACGCTGCAGCGCATCCTGCAGGCGGACGCGGAGGGCCTCGACGTCGATCGCGTGGCCTACTGGCACCTCGGCGACGATGAGCAGACGCTCAGCTCGGTGCTCGCCTACATTCGCTCCCTGCAGCTGTTCGAGCGCGGCGTCACCATCACCGCGGCGCAGTACCCGTCGTACTTCCGGGCGCTGCGGGAGGAGCAGGTAATTCTCGCGCACAACGCGGAGCACGATCCGCGCACCTCCGAGCTGCAGAAGGGTTACCTGCGCCCGCTCGGCATCTCGTCGATGATGGACGTGCCGGTCTGGTCGCGCGGGCGGCTCGTCGGCGTGCTCTGCCACGAGCACACCGGCCCTGCGCGCACCTGGACGTCCACCGAATGCGATCTCGCCCTGGCCGTCGCGCAGACCATCGCGACCACGCACGAGGCCAGCGCGCGCATTCAAGCGGAGGAGCTGGCGCGGCGCGCGCTCTTTCTCCTCGACGCGACCGAAGCGCTCGCGCTGACGCTCGATGTGGAGCAGGTCCCGCAGCAGCTCATGCGCTTCGCGGTGCGCGACATCGCCGACTGGGGGATGCTCGAGGCGCTCGACGAGCGCGGTCGCCTGGTGCGCCTCGCGACCGCGCACCACGATCGGCGCTGTCAGGAGCTGCTCGACGAGCTGGAGCTGCACCACCCGCGACGGACGCCGCCCTCGCACCTCGCCTTGCGCGTGCTCGGCACCGGCCGCTCTCTGCTCTTCCCGACGGTTTCGGACGAGGTGCTGCGCCGCTTTGGCGTCCGTGATGACGTCAGCCGGGCGATCGTGCGCAAGCTCGGCGGCAGGAGCGGCATGCTGGTGCCGCTCGTCGCGCGCGGGCGCGTCGTCGCGGCGCTGACCTTGGCCTCGGGCTCGCGCGTGTTCGGCCGCGAAGATCTGCAGTTGGCGGAGGATCTCGCGCGACGCGGCGCCGTGCATCTCGACAACGTGCGCCTGTACCGAGAGGCGCGCGAGGCGGTGCGCGCGCGGGACGATTTCATCGCCGTGGCCTCGCACGAGCTGAACACGCCGCTGACGTCGCTGGGGTTGGCGGTGGACGCCCTGCGCAGCGGCCTCTTCGGCAAGAACCCCGGGGCCATGGAGCGCGCCAGCGATCTGATCCAGCGCCAGCAGCGTCGCCTCACGAGGCTCGTGCGCGAGATGCTCGACGTCACCCGCATTCAGGCCGGCCGTCTGGTGCTGCGCCGCACGGAGACGAACCTGAGCGCGCTGCTCCGAGAGCTGTGCAAGAGCTACGAGCCCGAGGTCGAGCCGAGCGGCGGCTCCCTGCGCTGCCACATCGAGGACGACATCCGCGGCCTCTGGGATCGCGGCCGGCTCGAGCGCGTCGCCGAGAACCTGCTCAGCAACGCCGTCAAGTTCGGCGCGGGAGGGCCGGTGGAGCTGACGCTGCGCAGCCGGCCGGACGATATCGTCGAGCTTCGCATCACCGACCACGGCGTCGGCATTCCGTACGAGCAGCAGCGCTTCATCTTCGATCGCTTCGAGCGAGCCGTCTCGACGAGGGAGTACGCGGGGCTCGGCCTCGGTTTGTACATCGCGCGCGGCATCGTGACGGCGCACGGCGGCACCATCCGCGTCGCGAGCGTGCCGGGCCAGGGTTCGACGTTCACCGTCGAGCTCCCGCGCGGCGCTGGCGGCGAGCCGACGGTATGAGCCGCCGTCGCCGCGAGGGGAGGTGGCGGAGACGCACGGGGATCGAACCCGCCAGGGAGGTTTCTCACCCCCCTCACCGGTTTTGAAGACCGGGGGCAGCACCAGCTTACCAAGCGTCTCCGAGCTCAGGTTGTCGACGAGGAGCGAGCCCGTCAAGCCAAGAGCGTGGGCGGATGTCCCGGCGTCCAGGGTCCGGCGCCGCAGCGCTTCGGCGGGTAGCGCTCCTCGTCGAGGCTCGTCCTGAGCGCTCGCGCCAGCGCGCTGAGATCCTCGCACAACGCGAGCCCCTCGGCCGCCTGGTCCTCGTCGATGAAGCCCTCGCCGTGCGCGTCCGCGAAGATCGCGAGCAGGCGCGCCGCTCGCCCGACCAGCTCGTCGAGCGCCCAGCTCGCGCACGGCCGCTCCTCGAGCAAGGCGACGCACCTGAGCACGCGGGTGCTCGTGTGAAAGCACTCCTCCTCGAGGGAGGAGCCGCGCGGCAGCGTCGTGCACAGCCTCTCGGCGAGGTCGAGCACGTCGAGCGCGCGCTGCTTCAAGCGGTCGTAGCGAGTCGGTTTCAACATGGGAGGCTCCGGCGGCGGGTTCTGCCAAGCCCCGCGCTTCGTCCTCCATCCGCCCCCCACGCGGACCCTTTGCGATGTCGCTGCCTCTTTCCGTAAGCGCGTCTCCTCCGGGGATTCGCCGCGCGGGGCCGAAACCGCGCCGGTGCGGGTGCAAGATTGGCAGGCGCCGGCGCGGCCCTGTATCCATTCGGGAGCACGGGGGCGTGAGGCGTTCGCATGAGCGGAGCGAGCATCCCGGTCGTCGATCTCGAGGACCTTCAGGCAGGCGGCGCCCGGCGCGACCAGTTCGTCGACGTCATGGGACGCGCGCTGAGCGACATCGGCTTCTTCGCCGTGAAGAACCACGGCATCTCGCACGAGCAGATCGCCGCGGCCTACGAACGCGCGCGCGCGTTCTTCTCGCGCACCCTCGAGCAGAAGCGGCGCTACGAGGACCCGGCCAAGAAGGCGCAGCGCGGCTTCACGAGCTTCGGCAAGGAGCACGCGAAGGGCATGGACGCGCCCGATCTGAAGGAGTTCTGGCAGGTGGGCCGCACCGACGTCCCCGACGATCACTTCGTACACCGCCTGTACGGGCCGAACGTCTGGCCCGACAGGGACGTCCCCGGCTTCGAGCGCGCCATGACGACGCTGTACCAGGGCCTCGAGTCGCTCGGCCGCGAGCTGCTCGTGCTCTGCGGCGAGTACCTCGACGACGATCCCGCCTGGTACCGCGACGCGGCCAGCGAAGGCGACACCATCCTGCGCGTCATCCACTACCCGCCCGTGCCCGACGACGCGCCCGCCTCGAGCATTCGCGCCGCCGCGCACGAGGACATCAACCTCATCACGCTGCTCTGCGGCGCCACCGCCGACGGCCTCGAGCTCCTGCAGCGCGACGGCACCTGGCTGCCCGTGACGGCCGCGCACGACGAGATCATCGTCGACGCCGGCGACATGCTGCAGAACGTCACGAACGGCCTGTTCAAGAGCACGACCCACCGCGTGGTGCGGCCCGCGCACGAGAAGGCGAACGAGGCGCGCTTCTCGATGCCGTGCTTCGTCCACCCGCGTGGCGACGTCGATCTGACACCGCGCGCCCGCTGCGTCGAGCTCACGGGCGGCGAACGGCGCTATGCGTCGATCGCAGCGGGCGAATACCTCGCGCAGCGCTTGCGCGAGATTGGCCTCGCCTGAGCGTCTCGCCGTCGTCAGAAATAATAGTGAAAGCCGAGCGAGCCGGCGAAGCCGAAGCCGAGCCCAGGGAACAGCTTGAGCGCGGGCGCCACCTGTAGGTAAAGGTCGAGCGGCAGCGCAGCGAAGTTCCAGCCGAGCCCCAGGGGGAGCTCCGCGCCGATAGCGACCGGCGAGTTCACGAAGTACGGCGCCCCGAAGTTCCCGTAGTTGAACGGGAACAAGGCGACCCACACGCCGCCGCCGATGTAGGGATAGAGCGTGCCAGGTGCGATATTGATCAGCGCGGTGGGCGCCCAAACGTAATCGACATTGGCGGCGATGAAGCCGCCGCCGCCAAAGCCGAGGCCAAAGGCCAGGCCTTGATCATTCGTCAGGTAATACTTGCCCGAGAGGCCGGTCGGGAAGCCGAGGTTGATGCCGAGGCCGAGCGGTCCTCCCGGCGGACGCAAGCCCGCGCCCACGCGCTCGGAGCCTCGATCTCGTCGGCGGGCGTCCGCGTCCGAGGCAGCCGTGAGCGTGAAGCAGGCGACGACGACGCAGCACAACAGTCGCGACATGGGTCCTCCGCATCAGGGGTCCGTCGGCGCACATAGCATGCTGCGCGAGCGCGACCCAACGTGACCGCGTCCGCGTCGGGTCTTGCGCGTGCGTCGACGCACCCTCGCGCGCTGGCAGATCTCGCGCGCGACGCGTCATGCTTTTGTCGTGCGCAGGGCCGCTCCGCTCGTCGTTCTCATGGCGCTCATGGCGCTCGTGTCGGCGTGCGCCAGCGCGCCGATCGCGCCGCCTCCGCTCGGTCCCGTTCGTCCCGACGAGCTGGGGGCGGCCGGCGTCGCGCTCTACGACACGGCCGACGTGTTCTCTCCCATCGCGGGCGCGCAAGCATGGGGCATGGCGCGCGTCGGCCCGCTCGACCTCGGCGGACACCTGCAGCTGAGCTTCGGCGAAGACTTCGCCGCGCGCTTTCTCGGCGGCGGCGTGCAAACGCAACTGCGGCTGCACATGGACGAGACCTGGTTCGTCGGCGGCGCGTTCGCGGTCGAGTACATCGACGCGTTCGCCTACTGGCGCGACTCGCGGAGCCGCTTGCTCCTCGCCACCTTCGCCCTGCCCGCGTCCGTCGAGCTGTTCGAGAATGGCAGCGTGTGGGTGCGTCCAGCGATCGGCGGCGCCGCGCCCATGTGGCTGTTCCGTCATACCGCCGGAGTGCGCCCGAGCTTCGGTGTGCCGCTGCCGGTGTTCCGCTTGACCTACGGCGCCAGCTACGACTTCGGCTGGGTGCAGGTCTACGGCGCCAGCAGCACGACGCTACCCTTCGGTGGCGCGTTCCTCGCCTTTGGCCTCGCGGTGGCGATCTGAGAGCTCGGATCGCTCGGCCGTCTCCGTCGGCTCGCCCGCCGCCGACGTCGTAGGTGCTGGCGGCGAGCGCACGTGCGGACGCGAGGGCTCCACCGGCGGGAGCTCCTTCAGCTGCTCGCGCAAGGCGCCGGCCTCCGCGGGGTGTTGTACGGCGCCCTCCGCGAGGGCCTCGGGATCGTATTCGTGCTCCTCGAGTCGGATCACGAACGGCTGCCCCACCTCGACGATCAGCCGGCCGCCACGGCGCAGCAGCGTGCGCGAGAGCAGCGCGGCCACGTGCGGCTGCAGGGCGGCGCGGAAGGTCTGCGCGAGCCCGTCGTCGTCCCCGGGTGAGGGGGCCGACGGACGCTGCAGCACCTCGAGCAGCGTACGCAGCGCGCCTTCGTCCGTACGCGCGCGCTCGGGGCCGAACAGCCGCGCCACCTGTTCGCGCGCGCTCCTCGCGCCTTCGTCGAGAGCGGGCCGCACCGCGCGCGCCGCGACCTCGTCCCACTCGATGGGCACGAGCGGCAGGTGGCCCCGCTCCTCGAAGAGCTGCGCGGTCACGCGCTCCTCGAGCGCCTCCGGCTCGTCGAGCAGCTCGCGCGCGAGCCGATCGTCCCGTCGCTCCTCGGCTCGTTGGGCGCGAGCAGCGTCATCGGCCTCGTCGACGAGCAGCAGGGAGAGGCGCTCGTCGAGCGGCGGGTGGCTGTCGTAGGGGCTCGTCGCGCGCTGGCGCAACAAGCTCTCGAGCGGATCGCGGACCTGCTCCCGCGTCGCGCTCGACTCGAAGCGCCGCAGACCTTCGTACAGGTTGCGGGGCCGGAGGCCCGCGGCGAGGAGCAGGCTCACCCCCGAGCGCAGCAGCAACGTGTAGAGGAGGTCCGCGCGCGCCTGTCGCTCGAGCAGACGGTGCAACGCGCCGCGGCCCGCCACCCGCACCGCGGCCCGATCAGCCCAGCGCTCCTGCTCGCGCGAGAGCGACTGCGTCATGCGCAGAAAGGTGTCGGCGTACAACAGCAGCGGCCAGGACAGCACGCTGCCCTCGACGTCGCGGTGCACGCGGAAGAGGCCGTGCCGCACGCGCGCGAGCACGGGCGCGAGCAGCGCGTCTCCGCCGATGAAGTGCGCCAGCTCGTGCGCGACGGCGGCGCGCAGCTCGGTGACGGTGCAGGTGTTGAGCAGCCCGACGCCGAGCAGGAGCACCCGTTTGCGGCGCAGGAACAGCCCTCGACGCACCTCGACGGCGTAGGCGCTGGCGTCCGGCAAGAGGAAGATCTCCGCTGGAGCGGGCGTCTCGAGCGTCGCCGCCACCTCGCGCACGAGGCGCTGCAGGCGCTCTTGCTCGCCGTGCGCGAGCGGCGGCGAGGGAGGGCGAAAGGGGTCGCGCACCCACACGCTCGAGCGCAGCATCCCGTAGCCGCTGACGAGGGTGACCGTCACCCCGAGCCAGCGCGTCCAGACCGGCCAGCTCTCGGGAAACAACAGCAGGGGCACCAGGATCCACACGCTCGCCACGACGATGGCCGCGACGTGGAACGTGAGCGCCCACCCGAACGCCAGCGAGGCCCGTAGCCAGAAAGAGGGGGGCCTCTCGTTCGTCACTGCGCCTCCAGGAGCAACCTTACCGAGTGTGTCGAGGGAAGACGAAAGGCACATTCGGCGGGCACGAAGCGGTCGCGCGGGGTCTCGTCCGATCAGCGGGGCGAATGCACGCGCGATGCCGCCCGCGCCACCGCTCGAGCCCGCGGCGAGCCTCGCCGCTCCTCGTCGTGGAAGCCGTCGCGGCGAAGAGCGCGCGGCCGGGCGCGCTGGCGAAGGAACCGCAGGCGCTGCAGCCCGATGTGCAGGTGACGCGCGGAGGAACGGGCCTCGCGGAACGCGCGCGTACACGGGTCGAACGACGGCCTCACGGGGGTCCGCGCTCGACGGACAGCAAGCTCTGTGTCGCGACGTCGAGCACGGCGCTCACCTCGGCGGCGTCGTCGGCGCAGACGTAGCGGACCTCGCTGCTGGTGACCGTCCAGCTGCAGTCCCGGCCGACGAGGTCGTGCTCGCTCAGGTACGCGTTGGTCGCGGCGTCACCCCACAAGAGACGAAATCCGAGCAGCCCCCAGGGCGCCTTGGCGCGCGCCGGCAGCGAGAGCCACCAGGTGTCCGGGTAGCGGGCCGAGCGCTGTCCGCGCACGACGAGGGGCTGCCCCGCGAGGTCCACCGCGTACTCCTCGGGCGCCGGCCAGGTGTCCACCGTCTGCCGCCAGCGAGAGATGGCCTGGTCGAGGTGGAGCTGCCGCTCGCCCGCGGGTCGGTTCGTGGAGCGGATGAGCAGCGCGCGATCGACGACGTCGAGCAGCTGAGCGAAGTCGACCAGCAGCAGCGTGAGCGGCAGGCGACCGGCTCGCGTCACGCAGCCGGCCAGCGTCGGGGGGCCACAGCGAGGCCAGAGCTCCTCGTGAAAGCACGTCTCTCGGTGCACCGCGTCGGCGGGGCCCGCGGCGTAGCGCACGCGCTCGTCCGCGAGCTCCTGACGGGCTCGTTCGTAGAGCTCGTCGCACGCCGCGTCGTGCGGCTCGCCCGCAGGTACGAGGGTGCCGCCGCTCGCGTCGAGGCCGATGGCGTCGTCGAGCCGCCGCAGCAGCTCTTCCCGCAGCAGCGCTTCTCGCTCCGATGACGAGCCCGATCCGAACAGCACATAGCTGTGACGCCGGTCGCGCCTCGCGTGTCGCTGGACTTCGCCTACGAGCTCGTCGAGCGTCAGCGGTGCGCGCAGCAGCTCCTCCACGAGGGCGAAGTACTGCTCCACGTCGAGGCTCGTCGACACCTCGTCATCGTCCCGTCGCTGCGTCAGCTCATCGGCGGTCCAGCACACCCCCGCTTCGCAGCGGCCACCGTCGGGGCAGTCGCACGCGGCGCAGTCGTACGCCGGTGGCGCCGGGTTCTGGCAGCGGTAGGGGCCGTCGCCGAGGCAGACGCCGGCCCCCTCGCACGTGAGCAGCCAGGGATCGAAGCAGCGCCGGCTGCCCTCGTCGCAGCGGCCGAAACGGCAGCCCGTGTCCTGACAACACGTAGCCTCGCTCTCGCCTCGCCCGACGACACCGTCGCCGCACACCGCGGGCGCCTCGCAGGAGGTGAACGCGAGCGCGGCCAGCGGCAGCGCCAGCAACACAGGGAGCGCAAGGATGGCACGCGAGAGGCGCATGAAGGGACGTCCTCCGTCGAGCGAGAGCCTACCGTAGCAGCCGCGCGCGCCCGAGAACGCACGAGCGCGGGCGTCCGCGTCGCTTGGTGTTTGCCTCGCGGCCTCCTACAACGACAGCGCGCGTGTCATCGCGCAGCGGGGTGTCGTCATGGCTCTTCCTCCCGGCAGCGAGTCACGCTCGTCCACGCTCGAGCAGCGGCTCGAGGACGCCGTCCGCGCGCGTGGCCCGTCGTACAAGCCGCGCACACGGCACAAGCAGCCCGACGGCAGCGCGCGCTACACGAACCGCCTCGCCCTCGAGCAGAGCCCGTACCTGCTGCAGCACGCGCACAACCCGGTCGACTGGTACCCGTGGGGCGACGACGCCTTCGCGGCCGCGAGGCGCCTCGGCCGCCCCGTGTTCCTCAGCATCGGCTACAGCACCTGCCACTGGTGTCACGTCATGGAAGAGGAGAGCTTCGAGGACGAGGAGGTCGCGCGCTTCTTGAATGAGCGCTACATCGCCGTGAAGGTGGACCGCGAGGAGCGGCCCGACGTGGACGCCATCTACATGGCCGCGGTGCAGGCGCTGACCGGACACGGCGGCTGGCCCATGAGCGTGTGGCTGACGAGTGAACGGAAGCCCTACTTCACGGGGACGTACTTTCCGGCGCGCGACGGTGACCGCGGGACTCGCTTCGGCTTCCTCACGATCCTCGAGCGGATGCGCGACATCTTCGATCGTGATCCCGCGCGCGTGACGTCGTCCGCCGAGCAGATCGCCGACGCGGTGCGCGAGGAGCTGAGCGCCGGACGGAGCGGCGACGTCCCCGGACAAGAGGCGCTCGACGCCGCCATGCGGCTCTACGCGCAGCGCTTCGATCCGGTGTACGGCGGCCTCGCCGTGCAGACCAAGTTCCCGAGCCAGCTCTCGATCCGCTTCCTGCTGCGCTACGCACGACGACGACAGGCGCCGCCCGAGCAGCGCCGGCGCGCGCTCGACATGGCCCGGCTCACGCTCGAGAAGATGGCCCGGGGCGGCGTGTACGATCACGCCGGCGGCGGCTTCCATCGCTACAGCGTCGACCCCTACTGGCTCGTGCCGCACTTCGAGAAGATGCTCTACGACAACGCGCTCTTGTGCGTCGCCTACCTCGAGGGTGGCCAGGCCAGCGGCGACCGGGAGCTGCTCGACGTGGCCCGCGAGATCCTGCGCTACGTCGAGCGCGACATGACCTCTCCCGAGGGCGCGTTCTACTCCGCCACCGACGCCGACAGCCTGTCTCCGAGCGGCGAGCGCGAGGAGGGCTGGTTCTTCACCTGGACCCCGGAAGAGCTCGCCGCGGAGCTCGGCAGCGAGAGAGCCGGCCGCGTGGCCGCCTATTTCGGAGTGACGCGGGAGGGCAACTTCGAGGGCCGCAGCATCTTGCATACGCCCCGTCCGCTCGACGAGGTCGCGCGCGAGCTCGGCGTCAAGAGCGACGAGCTGCGCGAGGACGTCGCCTTCGCGCGCGAGCGGCTGTACGAGGCGCGCAAGGAGCGACCGGCGCCGCTGCGCGACGAGAAGATCCTGACGGCGTGGAACGGCCTCATGATCTCCGCCTGCGCGCGGGGCGGCTTCGTCCTCGACGACGCACGCTGGATCGAGCTCGGCGAGGCCGCGGCCGCGTACGTGCTCGAGCACATGCGCGACGGCGAGCGGCTGTACCGGAGCTCCATGGACGGTACGCCGCGTCACGCGGCCTACCTCGACGACTACGCCTTCCTCTGCGCCGGCCTGCTCGATCTCTTCGAGGTGACCGGGACGCGCCGCTGGCTCTCCGAGGCGCTCGCGCTCGACCGCGTGCTCGAGCAGCACTTCGAGGACGCACGAGAGGGCGGCTACTTCATGACCGCCGACGACGCCGAGGCGCTGCTCGTGCGCGAGAAGCCCGCCTACGACGGCGCCGAGCCGAGCGGCAATTCGATCCACGCGCAGAGCCTCGTGCGCCTGCACGCGCTCAGCGGCGACGACCGTTACCGCCAGCGCGCCGAGCGGACCTTCCGCGCGTTCGGGGAGGTGCTCGTGCGATCGCCGCTCTCCCTGGCCGAGTCGTTGGTGGCGCTCGATCACTTCACCGACGAGGACGCGAAAGAGATCGTGCTGGTCGGCCCCGAGGAGCCGGGCAGCTTGCGCCCGCTGCTCGACGAGGTACGCCGGCGCTTCTTGCCGAACCAGGTGCTCGTCAGCGTGCGCGAGCCCGACGTCGCCGCGCTCTCCTCGCTGCTGCCCGTCGTCAGCGGCCGGCTCGCCAAGGGGGGCGCTCCGACGGCCTACGTGTGCGTGCGAGGCACCTGTCAGCTGCCGAGCACCGACCCGGCGGAGCTCGGCCGGCAGCTCGACGAGACGCTCACGCCATGAGCGCGCCCAGCACGAGGTACAGCGCGATGAGCGCCAGCGTGCCCTCGAACAAGGCGTTGAACACCGTGCGCGAGAGCTTGTCGAGCAGGAAGCGGCCGAGGAGCGTGCCGGCGATGACGGCGGCGACGAGGGCGAGCAGCAGCGGCGTCCAGGCGAGGTAGTCGAAGCCCAGCACGAGGAAGGCCGGCAGCTTCAACAGATGACCGACGCTCTGCACGGCTGCCTTCGTGGCGATGATGCTCTCTTTACCGAGGTCATCGCGCTGAAAGAACGGCGCGATGAAGGGCCCCGTGGCGCCGACGAAGACGCCGAGGAAGCCGGTGACGATGCCGAGCGGCGCATAGACCCAGCGCGGCGGGTTGCGCAGCGCCGGCTTCCGCCGCCGATAGACGAGGAACGCCAGCAAGAAGACGCCGATGGCCGGCTTGAACCAGTCGAGGCTGCTGCGCGACCACAGCCAGGCGGCGAGCGCCGTCCCCACGACGAGGAACGGCGTGTAGAGGGCGAACAGGCGCCAGCTCACGTGCCGCAGCAGCGCCAGCGTGCGCGTGAAATTCGACGCGAGCTGCGCGACGCCGTGCACGGGCACCACGATCGCCGGCGGCAGCAGCGCGGCCAGCACACCGACCAGCGTCATACCGCCGCCCATGCCGATGACGCCTGACAAGGTGGAGCTCGCGAGCGCGGCGCCGACGACGACGAGCCAGGCGACGACGCTCAGCTCCACGTCGGTCTACTCACGCGCGCTCTCCAGCCGCACCTGTCACCAGCCGCACTTTGCGTCCCGGTTCTGTTCCTGCAGCCAGGCCCGCAGCGGCGCGAAATATTCTACGAGGGGCGCGGCGTCCATCTCGCGCTGTCCCGTCATGGCGAACAGCGCCTCGGGCCACGGCTTGGAGGCGCCGAGCGCCAGCATCTTCATGAGCCGCTCGCCGGCGGCCTTGTTGCCGTAGATGGAGCACGTGTGCAGCGGCCCCTCGTGGCCCGCCGCCTCGCACATGGCCTTGTGGAATTGGAACTGCAGCACGTGCGCGAGGAAATAGCGCATGTAGGGGACATTGGCGGGGATGTGGAACTTGGCGCCCGGATCGAAGTCGGCCTCCGTGCGCGGCACCGGCGGATGAATGCCCTGGTACTGACGGCGCAGCTCCCACCAGCGCTTGTTGTAATCGGCCGGCGGCGTCTTGCCGGAGAACACCTCCCAACGCCACTCGTCGATGAGCTTGCCGAAGGGCAGAAACGCGATCTTCTCGAGCGCCGAGCGCATCTGGAAGTTCAGCAGCGCCTGCTCATCGTGCTCGACGCTCTTCAGGATCCCGCGCTCGGCGAGGTACTCAGGTGTGACGCTGAGCGCGATGGCGTCGCCGATGGCCTCGTGAAAGCCGTCATTGGCGCCGTCCTGATAGAGCACAGGCTCGTCGCCGTACTCGAGGTAGTAGTAGATGTGCCCGAGCTCGTGGTGGATGGTGATGAGATCCTCCTCGATCGGCCGGATGCACATCTTGATGCGCACGTCGCCGGAGAAGCTCACGTCCCAGGCGCTGGCGTGACACACCACGGCGCGGTCCTCGGGCTTCACGAACAAGGAGCGCTGCCAGAAGGTCTCCG
>CAYLZW010000058.1:0-25132 GCA_964388085.1 uncultured Myxococcales bacterium
CGACGCTCTTCATCACCGTCTTGCCGGCGGCGTCGACGATCTTGAACTCGTCGGCGGTCGGCGTCACGCGCTTGGTGCGCGGCGGCGGACAGGGGGAGGCGTCACCTTTGTAATAGCGCCGCAGCGCCCATTCGATCTCGCGCTCGGGCGCCAACACCACGCGCGCGTTGTAGCCGGTGCGGAAGGAGACGTCGTCCTGGATGCTCGAGTCCTGCGGCTCGGAGGTGGCGACGCCGACGACGCGCTTGTCCTCTTGAATGGCGCAGGCGATGACGCGCTTTTGCTCGCAGTAGTCGTGCGGCAGCATGGTCACGATGCTGACGGCGGGGTTGAGCTTCGGGATCGACACGAGCCGAATGCCGTTCTGGGCCGCGAGCGCCTCGTACATGGCCGTCTCGTCGACCATCTCCTGCTCGATGAGGATCTTGCCGAGCCGCCCGCCCCACTGCCGCTGGTACGCGAGCGCGGCGTTCACCTGCAGCTCGTCGACGTGCCCTTGTTGTAGAAGAATTTCACCCAGCTTGAGGCGTGCCATGGGCACAGGCTAGGGAACGGCGAGAGGGAACGAAAGCGTGCGCCCGCGGCGTGCCGGCGCGAGGCACGGCGGCCTCCCGCACGTCAGTAGAGCATCTCCGGCGCGCCAGCCGGCTCGAGCGTCGACGTCGCTGCCGAGCGCACGGGCGCCGGGACGTCGTCGCTTCTGACGGTGAGCGCGCGTTCGCTCGCCTCCTCCTCGAGCGCGCCCGCGCGCAGGATGGTGCCGAGGTCGAGGCCGGCCGCCAGCACGCCCAACACGCAGCCGAGCCCGAGCGGGATGGCGGCCACCGACGCGAGCACGCCGCCCTCCGCGCTGAGCCCGCGGAAGAGGAAGAACGCCTCGCTGTCGAGGTTGAAGCTGCGGCCGGCGTTGCTCACCGCGATGGCCCACACGCCGCCCGCGCACAGGCCCGCGCCGACGGCGCCGAGCTGCGAGCCGACCAGCCAGACGAGCGCGCGCGCGACGCCGAGCGTGATGAGCGCGGCGTCCTCGAGGGCGAAGCCGCTGCTACAGGGCACCCAGTCGGTGAACGCGCTGTAGACCACGGCGCCCTCGCCGACGATGAGGATGGGCACGCCGGCGCCCGCCATGACGACGCCGACGCCGGTGGCGATGTTGCCGCCGAGCTGGGCCTCGTCGTTGCTGGAGGCGTCCGGAAACTCGCCGCGCTCGCCGGCGTCGACGAAGCGCCGGGCGCCGAGCGTCGTGCACACCCCCGCGCCGAGCAGACAGGAGCCGCAGGCGAGGGCCGGGACGGCGATGGCCCGCCCGCCGGCGCCGCCCCACACGGCGCCGGACGCGTCCTCGGCGCGCTCTTTCGCCTGCGTCGCCGAGAGCCCGGGCACCTTGTCGGGCGCCGGTGTCACCGGCGGCAGCTGGTCGGCGACGGAGGGCGGCGCCTCGTCCGTGGGCTCGTCGCCGGTGCCGTCGGCGACGGGCTGCTCCGGCACCTCCGGGGCGGGAGCGGGAGCGGCCTGTGCGGGCTCTTCCGCGGGCGCCTCGGCGTCGCCCTCCGCCGTCGGCGCGGGCGTGGGCGCGGGCGCGTCGGGCGGCGTGCTCGTGGCAGGCGCGCGCGGCTCGGGCGGCGTGCTCGTGGCAGGCGCGGGCGGCGCTTCGGCCGGCGGCGCTTCGGCCGGAGGTTGCTCCGCGGGCGGCGGCGCTTCTACCGGCGGCGCTTCTGCCGGCGGCGCTTCTGCCGGCGGCGCTTCTGCCGGAGGTTGTTCTGCGGGCGGGGGCGTCTCGTCGGCGACGCGCAGGCAGAAGCCGTCGCGACACGCGAGCCCGTCCGCGCACGGGCGCTGCTCGCTGCACAGCGCGCCGAGCTCACCTTGCGCGGCGGCGGGGAGCGCGGCGTAGAGCACACCGACGACGACGGCCACGACGATAAATGCGGAATTCGCGCGCAAGCGGACACCTTCAGGGCCGCCCGTTCAGTAGTCGGCGGCCTCCGGGAGAAAGTTGGCCAAGAAGATCGAGGGCGCAATAGCCCGCGTCTCGCTGTTCGGCTGATAGCTCGGGTCGAGCTGTACGTAGACCACCTGCTGCGGCGCGGCGCCGACGACGCGCACGAGCAAGCGGAAGCCACCTTTGTGCTGCGCGAACACCTTGTCGAACTCGCTCTTCGGCAGGATGCGGGGCGCGCCGTAGGGCTGCCCTTCGGCGTTGATGGCCGAGTAGCGCACCTCGCGCTCGTCCTGCTGCTCGACGACGACGTTCATGACCCAGATCTCACCCGCGATGGGGAGCTGCTCCCCGGCCGACGACCCGAACGCCGGCTGCCGCGCGGCCGGGGCCACGGGCGCGGGCGGCGATGGCGGCGGCGCGGACGACGACGCGGCGGCCGGCGGCGCGGCCGCGGACCCCGCGGGCTGGACCTCGTCGAGCGTCAGACCCTGGCCGCGCAACAGCTCGCGCACGAAGATGTCCATGGGCGGGTGCTTGTCGACCTCGATCTCGCCTTGCCAGAGGATGTAGTCCTCGAACGCGAGGCGCCCGACGAAGACGCGACCGCGCTTTTGCTTCAGCGTCAGCTTGAGGCCTCGGCCATTGACGAAGAAGCGTCGCTGCACGGCGATACCGTGCGCGATCTGGGCCGACTCGCCGAGGCAACGCGCGAGCATCCCCGCCGTCACCGAGCCCGCGGGGATGTCGCCCTGCGCCGGCTGACCGCGCGCCCCCCCGACGACGTCCTGCGGCACCTGGAACGCCTGGCTCGGCGGCAGGAACTCGTCCGTCCCGGCGGCGGACGAGCCGACCGGCGCCGCGGCCGCGCTCGCGCTCTGCACGCTACCGTCCGGCGTGAAGTCCCCCGTCGACGGCATCGCGCCAAAGCCAGCATCGCCGATACCCGCGGGCGGCGTCTGCCCGCTCGCCCCCTGAGGGGCGCCGGCGAAGAATTCCGGCGGCGGACGGAAGATGCCCGTCTTCGGCGCCGCGTGCGCCGCCGGCTTCGCGCGCGAGGCGAGGTCACCGACGAAGAGGGCGAGGTCGGTGGCGTCGGCGAACTGCGAGAGATCGATCGACAGCGGCGGCATGGGCAGGTTCTGGCCGCCGCCGAGCGGGCGCAGGTGGCTCGAGCGTAAGCCCTGTTCGTCGCCGATCAGCACGACGGTGCCCGCGCCCGCCACCTGCACCGGCGCGACCAGGACGCCGTGCTCCCGATCCACGTCGGCGTTCACGCGCAGGTGGTGCAGGTGCGTCTTCAGCCGCGCGACGGCCTCGAGCCGCCGCTGCAGCGACTGGGCGATGCCCGAGACGATGCCGGCGACGTTGTCGTGGTCGAAGAAGGGCAGCGGCGGCAGGCCCGCGAGCAGCGGCGGGCTCAAGAAGCGGAGGTGATCGTGCGCCTCGACGACGAAGTGCGCCGCGCCCACCGGCGCGCCGTTGAACGGGCTCAGGAGGGCGTCGCCCGTCAGGATGTCCCCGACCAGGCGGCCGTCCGCGCCGACCGCGCAGGCGACGCCGAGCGAGGACAGCTTGCGGCCCGCGATCTGGTTCAGCCGCTCTCGCGAGAGGGGAGCGCCGCTCATGCCACCCGCTCCCCGGCTGAGACGAGGCGCCGCAGCAACGCGAGCGTGTCGTCCCTCACGTCGACGAACATGACGCCGATGCCGGCGGGCCCGCCCTCGTGAGCGCGCTCGAGAGGGACCTCGTGCACGATGATGCCGCGCGCCTCGATGAGGAGCTCGCCTGTGTCCTTCGTGGAGCTCGCGCCCGGGAAGGAGCGCACCGTAATGGACAGGCGGATGTTGGTGCCGATGGGGCGGGTGCTGTCGGTGACGACGAAGACGCCGTTCTCCGACAGGTCGCGGATGCGGGAGTGGAAGAGCGTGTTGGTGTCGATCACGGTCACCGCGACGTGCGCGTCGAGCGCGACGCGCGTGAACCGGCGTCGCTCTCGCCCGGCCGTCGGGCCGCCTGGCTTCGGTTTCTGTTTCACGCCGGCGGACCTCCCGATGGGGGCAGGGGATAGCGCCGTTACGGGGGGCGGTTGTGGTCTTTGGGGGCGAGCGTCCCGATTAGATGCAGTGCGCAAAGGATGCACGCCACTCCGACCGCCGGGTCACGGGCCAGGGTGTCCAAAGCCGGCCTGCGCGCCCGTGTCTGCGGACCGTCCCCCAGGTGATCGTTCTCCGCACATCCCCCGGACCCCGCATGGCCCCCCGAACAAGCCGAAAACCCCTTTTCTTCCAATCAAGTGCCCGATACCCAAGCCGAAGCACGGTTCTTGCTGAAGACTCGCACCCGCCCGTGAGGGCCCCGATCACCCGGGGGACAGATGTTGTCACGCATGTTTGCAAAGCACCGCACCGCCTCCCGCCTGTCCGTCGTCGTCGCGGCGGCGCTCTCGACCCTGCCCGCGTTCGCGCAAGACGCGGCCTCCCCGGCGCCTGAGGCCTCCGCGCCCGCGACCTCCGCGCCGGCAGCCGGCGGCGACTCCGACACCTCCGATCCGAGCCAAGGCGCGGCGAGCGTCTCCGCCGACGCCGAGGCCGGCGCCTTCCCGCTGCACATCTCCGGCAGCCTCAGCCACTTCCTCGGGCAGGGCACCTTCGTCAGCGGCGCCGCGGGCAACCCCTACGTGGCCAGCTCGCTGGCGCTGACCCCTTCGGCCGTGTGGGCGGGCTTCCGCTTCGGCGTCGTGCAGAGCTTCGACCTCGAGTACACGCAGTCGGACTCGACGTCGTACCCGAACCAGATCATGTGGAGCGACACCGGCCTGTCGGTGGCCTACGGCGAGCTCGGCTTTCCGGACCTCGGCATCAGCTTTCTGCTCACCGGCGGCGCCTCGCTGCCCATCTCGCTCGCGAGCCGCCAGCAGGGGCGCCTCACGGGCCTCTCGGCCGGCGGCCAGGTCAACTGGACCTACGAGCCCTGGGCCCTCAGCCTCTTCACGGGCGCCTCGCTCAACTACAACGTCATCGTCTCGGCCCTGGCCGCGCGCTCCGCGCTCCAGGACGTGCGCCCGTACGAAGACCGCGGCTTCGGCACCCTGACGCCCTCGAGCTGCGTGCGCCGCGCCGCCGAGGAGCTCGGCAACTACGCCTGTAGCGTCATCCCCTCGCTCGGCGGCTACAACGTCCGCGCGGGCGCCGGCTGGTCCACGCTCGACGGGCAGCTCAGCTTCAACAGCACCGTCGCGCTCCTGCAGCAGTTCTCGGCCTACTTCGGCCCCGACGACCAGTACACGCCGCCGAACGCGCAGAAAGGCCTGCAGCAGCGCGATGTGTTCACGACCGGCGTCATCAGCGCCTCGTACGTGCCGGTCTCCTGGTTCGCCCTCACGGTCGGCACGCAGACGTTCCAGCCGCTCTACACCTCGACGCGCAAGGGCGTGCGCGTGTTCCCCTTCTGGGACTTCACGAGCGCCGCCAACAACTACTCGTCCGTCTTCGTCGACACCACGTTCACGTACTGACGGCGCACACGTCGCCGACGCGGTAGCCGTAGCGGCGTCTCCAAGACGCAAAGAGCCGGGCAGAACGCCCGGCTCTCTTGCATCCAAAGCCACGCCGAACCTCAGCCTCGAAGCGGCCGCGCCGGCTGCCCCGCGGGCATCTTCGGCCGCAGCACATAAAACTTCGTGCTGCCGTTCTCCCAATACCCGCCGTCCTTGTTGAACGTCGCCCCGTTCAAGAGGTGCGAAGAGTCTTGCTCGTAGGCGCCGCCGTGGTGCGCGCCCGCCGTCATGAGCTTGCCGCTGCTCGCGTCATAGGAGGTGATGACCTCGGTGTGCGCCGTCGACAGACCCTCGGACGGATAGTCGTTCACGAACACATCGCCGGGCTTGATGTCGTTCGCGTCGGTGACGCGGTCGAAGTGGTTCGTGTAGTTCGGCAGGCGCTCGGCGTTCACGTAGTGCTCGCTGCCGTCGGCCATCTTGAACGTCGGCATCTTCATGCCCGCCTGCGTGAGCGCGTCACCGACGAACTGGTTGCACTTGTTGTTGTCCTTCAGCCACGAAGGCCGGCTCGTGCCGGGCGTCTTGTTGCCCGAGAGGTTCGCGTACGGGCTCGTAGGCGCGCTGTCGTAGGCGTAGCCAGGGCCGTCGGACGCGACGCGGTCGAGCGCCGCCTTCTTGATGGACTCGCCGAAGTACGGCCCCGGCAGCTTGCCCGCCTGCAGCGCCGCGTAGATGTCACCCGCCGTGCCCTCGTTCTTGAACGAGCGCGCGGAGCCGTTGCGATCGAAGTCGTCCGCCACCTTGAAGGCGCGATCGAGCTCAGCGCCCTTGAGCTGGCCGTCGCC
The DNA here is from genome assembly GCA_964388085.1 of uncultured Myxococcales bacterium. Lineage (GTDB taxonomy): Bacteria > Myxococcota > UBA727 > UBA727 > CAYLZW01 > CAYLZW01. The sequence goes on from CAYLZW010000058.1 coordinate 6,287, forward strand.
GTTGGTGTCGAGCTGCTTCAGCTGATCGAGGCTGACCTCGGTGCCCACCAGCTTCTGCTGGAGCTTCTCGCTGCCGAGATCGACACCGTTTTTCAGGTCCTGCTTGAACTGGCTGCGGGTGATGTTGGTCATGGGCACCTTCTGTGCGGAGGCCGTGCTCGTGGAACAGCAGGGAGTATCGGTCAAATGCCCTATGCCGTTGCGGCGCGCAATCAGCGCCGGGATCGCCTGGGCGGCTTGTCGTACCCCTCGACCCGGAGCCCGAGGGCCTGGGCCAGGAGCACGGCCGTCTCGAGCGAGACGAAGGCGTCCTTCACGCTGTTGCCCGGCACCCGGAAGAACACGCCCCGCGCGCCCGACAGATCCGCGCCCTTGAGGTCGCAGCGGCTGAGGCTCGCGCCCGTGAGATCGCTGCCCGGTAGCGCGGCGTTCACGAGCGAGCAGCCCTCGAGCTGCGCCTCCTGCAGCTCGCAGTCGCGAAAGCACAGGCCGCGCAGGTTCACATCGACGAACGCCGCGTAGCGCAGGTCGCAGCCCTCGAGGTGGAAGTCCGGGTTCATGGTGAGCTGCGAGAAGTCGACGCCGAGGAGCTTACAGCGCACGAAGTGCGCGCCGCGAAGAGAGACGCCGACGAGCTCGGCGCGCGTGAAGTCACAGCCGTCGAACGTGCAGCTCTCGAAGATGCACGACGACCAGCGCGACTCGGCGGCCTTCACGTTCGTGAAGGTGCAGCGGTAGAGCTCCTTGTCCGCCAGGTGGGCGCCGCCGAGATCCACGTCGACGAACGCGCGCTCCTCGAGGAAGCTCGCGTCCTGTAGCTCGCTGAGGTCGCTGCTCGAGTGCCCGCCCATGCGGCCCGACTACGCGGCGCGCCGGCGAATGGCAACGCGTCGCGCCTCGGCGCCGCTCACCGACGCGGCACGTAGAAGCGGCCGTGCCTTCGCCGCGGCGCGTGCGTGCGCTCGTCGATGAGCGTGTCGTTCTCGAACAGCTTGATGAGCAGCATGCCGGCGACGAAGCCGCCGATGTGCGCCATGAAGGCGACGCCGGCCGAGACCTCGCGCTCGATGCCGACGAGGTCGGGCCAGGCCGAGAGCACCTGTAGGCCGATCCAATAGAGCAGCACCAGCCAGGCCGGCAGCGGGATCACGCGGATGAAGATGATGATGATGAACAGCATGTTCACGCGCGCGCGCGGATAGAGCACGAGGTAGGCGCCCATGACGCCCGAGATGGCGCCCGACGCGCCCACCATGGGGACGACGGCGCCTGGATCGATGGCGATCTGCGCGCCCGCCGCCGCGAGGCCGCACAAGAGATAGAAGACGATGAAGCGCAGGTGGCCCATGGAGTCTTCGATGTTGTTGCCGAAGACCCAGAGGAACAGGCCGTTGCCGAGGAGGTGCATCCAGCCGCCGTGCAGGAACATCGACGTCACGGGCGTCAGCCAATTGATGGCGTCACGGTCGATGGCGCAGGCGATGCCCGGCCCGAGCGGCACCTCTTGCCCGAGCGGCGCGAGGCCCGTGAGCTCCCCGCCGACGAGCCCGAGGTTGCAGACGCTGCGCGCGAGCGCCACCTCATCGAGGCCGGCGCCCTGCACGAGCACCCACACGAGCGCGATGGCGAGGAGCAGCGCGTAGGTGACGAAAGGCGTGTGTAGCGTCGGGTTGTCATCGGAGAGCGGGATCATCGAGCCTCCCCGCGCGCGCGCGGCGCGTACGCTCCGGCACCGGCGCCATCCCCGCGGGCGGTCACTTGGGAGCGGCCGGGCGATAGGCGCCGAGGTCCTTGGCGATGGCGAGCAAGCGCTCGTGCACCTCGTCGCTCTCGCGCAGCCGGTTCTTTGGGTGTGGGCCGAAGCGCCGCCAGGCGAGGGCCTCGAGCTCGCGCTGTCCGCTCTGGCCGGTGACGCCCTCCTGCTGCGAGAGGCCGACGGCGCCGAGGTCGGTGACGCAGCCGGCGGCGTAGATCTCTTCGTCGCTGGCGATGACCGGAGCGAGCGACACCGGCGCGCGCGCGTCCGCCCGCAGCAGGCGCTCATCGTCGAGCGCGTCCCAGATCGGGCTCGCGTTCTGATCGCGCGTCGACAACGGCGCCATGCCCCACAGGTGCGAGAGCGTCCGATAGATGGACGTGTGGTCGTAGACCGTCCGGCTGACGTGTCCTTCCTTTACGTAAGGACCGATCAGCATCGATGGCACCCGAAACCCGAGCTGGTCGAAGCCCTCGCTCGCGAAGTCGTCGCTCGTGAGCGGCGGCGCCACGTGATCGTAGAAGCCGCCGTGCTCGTCGTAGGTGACGATGAACAGGCAGCGCTCCCACTGCGGGCTCTCGGCGAGCGCCTGATAGATGGAGTTGATCAGCACCTGCCCCGCCTTCGGGTGCGCGGGCGGGTGGTCGTCGTTCTTGCCGTAGAGGGGATCGATCCAGCACAGGTTCGGCAGCGTGCCCTTGTGCGCGTCGTCGAAGAACTGCTCGAGGTAGACGAGCTCGGGATCGTCGAGGCTGAGCGCCGGCGACAAGATGGCGAAGGGCATGTTGCCGTAATAGATCCCGAAGCTCTTGCCGGCGCGATAGACCCGCTCGAAGATCGGCGGCAGCGGCTCGGCGATGATGTCGTTCGAGCGATTGCCGAGGCTCGTGCACAGCAGCGAATAGTAGCGGTTCGGCCAGGTCGGCCCCATCACCGAGGCGAACCAGCGATCGCAGAGCGTGTAGTGGTCGGCGAGCGCGTAGCTCGTCGGCAGGTCCTCGCGCAGAAAGAAGCCCATGGCGCGGTGCGCTTCGCCTTCGCCGTGGCGCGCCTCGTGCTCGCTCACGAAGCCGGCGTTCGTACCATCGGCGAATTGTCGGTGCGACGCGCTCCAGCCGTGCGAGGGATCGGCGACGCAGAACGCGTCCGCGCGCGCGGGCTTGACGAGGGTGCCGTCGCTGCGCGCGTTCGAGAGCCCGGCGTAGAGCCCGTCGCAATCCCTGCCTTCGACGAGGGAGCGCGCGCCGAAATAGTGATCGAAGCTGCGGTTCTCCATCATCAGCACGACGACGGTGTCGATGCGGTCGCTGACCTTCGCTGGCAACACGAGCGGCCCGCCGCCGCACGACGCCGACCCCGACGTGACGAGGCCCGCGCCGAGCGGCGCCAGCGCGGCGGCGCCGAGTCCTTTGAGGGCGTCTCTGCGCGTCAGCTTCATGCCCGCACGCTATAAAGCTCGTCGGGCGAAGAGAAGAGGGCGCGCTAAAGCAGTCCGGATGCACGGCTTGAACGCGAGGGGACGTCCTGTAGGGTCGCGGCATGAGCACCACGATCGCCGCCGCCGTCGTCCTTGGCCTGCTCGCGAGCCAAGCGCCCGAGAACCCCTGCACGAACCCGAAGGCCGCGGCCAGCACCTGGCTCGCGAACCTGCAGGAGACGCACTACGACGAGGCCAAGGCCGCCGCCTGCGCCATCGCGCCCGACGGCATGGACGCCGCCGAGCTGCGCCGGGCCGTCGTCGAGCTGAAGGCGGTGCTCGACGCGCGCGGCATCATGGTCCGCGTCGAGGAGATGCCCGAAGATCCGGAGTACCGAGACCCCGCGCTCGGCCAGCAGCGCATACCAGTGTCGACGCTGCTGCCCGAGATCTACCTGGTGCGCTCGGGCGATCGCTGGGTGCTGTCGAAGAGCAGCCTCGCGCTCGCCGACGACCTCTACAACGAGACCTTCCCGCTCGATCTCTCGCGCATCATCAAGCGGCTGCCGGCCTGGACGCGGCTGCCGGTGCTCGGCATCAGCCTTTGGCAGGTGATTGGCCTCGCGCTGCTCGTGCTGCTCGGCTTCGTCGCGCGCCTCGTGACCGCCAGCGTCGTCACCTCGCAGGCGCTGCGCTTGTTCGATCGCTTCGGCATCGACTGGGGACGCGACCTCATCCGCGGCAACGCGATGCCGCTCGGGACCTTGGCGCTCGCGGGCGTCGTCGGCCTCGGCATCCCGAGCCTCGGGCTCAGCGTCGGCTGGGCGAAGATCGGGCTGCTCGGCGTGCGCGTCACCGCCGCCGTCAGCGTCGTGCTGCTGCTCTACCGCCTGGTGGACGTCGTGGCCGCCTGGATGCTGCACCGCGCCGGCGGGACCGACACCAAGCTCGACGACCAGCTCGTGCCCCTCGTGCGCCGTGGCCTGCGCATCATCACGGTGCTGTCCGGCGTCGTGTTCGTGCTGCAGAACCTCGAGGTGAACGTCGGCTCGCTGCTGGCGACGCTCGGCATCGGCACCCTCGCCTTCGCGCTCGCCGCGCAGGACACCGTCAAGAACCTGTTCGGCTCCATCACCATCTTCGTCGACAAGCCCTTCCAGATCGGCGACTGGGTCGTGACGAGCGGCGTCGAGGGCACGGTGGCCGAGGTGGGCTTCCGCTCGACGCGCATTCGCACCTTCTACGACTCCATGGTGACCATCCCGAACGGCAAGTTCACCGACGCCATCGTCGACAACTACGGGCTGCGTCGCTACCGGCGCTATACGGCGACGCTGCGCCTCAGCTACGACACCTCGCCGGAGCAGATGGAGGCCTTCTGCAATGGTGTGCGCGCGGTCATCAAGGCGCACCCGCAGACCCGCAAGGACTATTACGAGGTGCACTTCACCGGCTTCGGCGAGAGCGGCCTCGAGGTCATGCTGTACTACTTCTTCGAGGTCGCCTCCTGGACGGACGAGCTGCGCGTGCGCCACGAGACCTTGCTCGACATCGGCCGGGTCGCGCGCGAGGTCGGTGTGTCCTTCGCGATGCCCACGCGCACTTTGCACATCGAGTCGCAGGCGTTGCCGGAGAAGCGCGAGCCGCCGAAGAGGCCGGACGTGCCCGCGCTGCGTGACGTCGTCGAGACGTTCGGTCCGGGTGGGGCGCGCGCGATGCCGCCCGGGCCGCGGGTAGGCCGCTCGTTCTTCGCGAAGGAGCCGCCGGGCGAGGCGGCTGCCAAGAACGACAGCGAGCGCGCGGACGCTTGAGCGTTGGCCCGCGTCGTGCGACGAAGGCCCCGGGAGGTGCTCATGGGTCGTGCATTCCGGATCGCCGTCGGCAGCGCCGGCATTGCGCTGCTCGCTTCCCTCGCGTGTGTGCCGGGACAGGCGCCGCCACCGCCCGAGGACGCCGGCAGCGAGGGCGAGGGCGAGGGCGAGGGTGAGGGCGAGGGCGAAGGTGAGCCCAGCAAAATCTGCCTCGCCGAGTGCGTCAGCGCCAGCGACTGTGTCCTCGACAACGCGCCCGCGCACATTGACGACGACAACTACGCGTGTACTGCGGGGATCTGCGAGTACCTCGGCTGTCTCGCGGAAGCGGAGTGCGACGCCATCGGGGTGAGCGCGGACGACTTCACCTGCTACCAGCAGGCGAGCGTCGACATCAGCCTGTGCCTGCAGCAGTGCGACGTGGCCGCGGACTGCGTGGCGAGCGCGTCGATCGGCGCCTTCGACGAGGACAACTACGCCTGCAACAGCAACGCCTGCGAGTACATGGGCTGTCACGACGACGAAGAGTGCACGGCTTCGCTCGGCGACGACGGGCGCTGCGTGCCGGGCTTCGGGGGCAAGTCCTACTGCGCGGCGGCCTGCACGGCGCCGGAGGACTGCGTGAGCGACGGCGCTACGGCGCCCTACGACGATGACAACTTCCTCTGCGAGGACGGCGCCTGCCGGTACGAGGGCTGTAACGACGATGAGGAGTGCGCGGAGGCGCTGGCGGGCTACGTCTGCCGCTGAGGTGGCTCAGCTCTCGTCCTCTCGCTCGATGACCGGCGCGCCCTCGTCCTTCTCCTCGAGGCGCCGGTAGATGGTGCGCAGCGAGATGCCGAGGAGCTTGGCGGCCAGCTTCTTGTCGCCCTTGGCGTAGCGCAAGGTGGCGTCGATGGCCGCGCGCTCGAGGTGCGACATGGTGACACCGACGCGGAAGGAGATGCGATCGCCGCCGTCGCTCGGCTCCACGGTGCCGCCTTGCTCGCGCAGGGAGGCGGGCAGGTCGTCGAAGCGCAGCGAGTCCCCCGACGAGAGCACCACGGCGCGCTCGACGGCGTTCTCGAGCTCGCGCACGTTGCCGGGGAAGCGCCAGGACGAGAGGGCGTCGAGCGCGCGCTGCTCGATGCTGACGACGGTCTTGTTGTGCTTGTCCGAGAAGCGCTTCAAAAAGTGCATGGCGAGCACGGGGATGTCGCCGTCGCGCTCCCGGAGCGGCGGCAGCTCGATGCTGACGACGTCGAGGCGGTAGTAGAGGTCCTCGCGGAAGCGGCCCTCGGCGACGCGCTCTTTGAGGTCCACGTGCGTGGCCGCGACCACGCGCACGTCGACGTTGACGGCCTCCGACGAGCCGAGCCGCTCGATCTGGCCCTCCTGCAGCACGCGCAAGAGCTTCACCTGCATGGCGGGCGGGATGTCGCCCACCTCGTCGAGCAGCAGCGTGCCGCCGTGCGCGCGCTCGAAGCGGCCGACGCGCCGCTCGGTGGCGCCGGTGAACGCGCCCTTCTCGGCGCCGAACAGCTCCGCCTCGAGGATGCTCTCGGGGAGGGCCGCGCAGTTGACGGCGACGAAGGGGCCCTGCGCCCGCGGCGAGAGCTGGTGGATGGCGCGCGCGCACAGCTCCTTGCCGGTGCCGGACTCCCCGAGCAGCAGCGTGGTCGCGCTCGAGGGGGCCACCTGCTTCAGCGTCGTGACGAGGCGCTTCATGGCCTCGCTGTTGCCAATGAGCCCCTCGGGGCCGCGCGCCTCGGCCAGCTCGCGCTTGAGCGAGCGGTTCTCGACGACGAGGGCCTGGCGCTCGAGGCTGCGCTCGATGGCGGCCAGCACCTCGCCGCGGCGCACGGGCTTGGTGATGAAGTCGTAGGCGCCCTCGCGCATGGCGGCCACGGCGTGCTCGACGGTGCCGTAGGCGGTCATCAGGATGACGTCGGCCTCGGGCTGCACCGCGCGGGCCGCCTTCAAGAGCGCCTGGCCGTCCATGCGCGGCATGACGAGGTCGGTGAGGACGCACTGCACGGCCTCGCGCTGCAGGACCTCGAGCGCCACGGATCCGTCCTCGGCCACGAGCACCTCGTAGCCCGCGCGCTGAAAGATGCGCCGCAGGCTGTCCCGGTGCTCGGGCTCATCATCGACCACGAGGATGCGCGCGGGGGATGACATGACAGATCGCCTACCGTACGCAGCTTGCCGGGAAGGGTACAAAGGGGGGCGGTGTTCTTTCTCGCTCGGGCCCGGTCCGTCGGACCACGGCTGGAGAGATAGGGACGCCCAGCAACCCGCACCAGCGCGGAGAAGTTCTCGTCGTGGGTTTGAGAGCGCGCCTGCTCCTCATCATCGTCCTCGGGCTCGGCCTCTCGCTGGCCGTGAGCCTCGCGGTGCTCTTGCGCGCCGAGCGGCAGGCGCTCGTGAAGAGCGCCGCCGAGCGGGCGGGCGCGCTCTTGCAGACGCTCTCGGTGCCCGCCGCGCTCTTGATGACCCAGGGGCGCGTGGCCGACCTCGACAACCTCGTCAGCGAGCTGTCGCGCCGCAAGCAGTCGCTCGATCTCGACGAGCTCGTGCTGGTGGACCCGAGCGGCAGGGTGGTGGCGCACTCGGACTCGGATCGCTTCGGCGCGCAGCTCGACGAAGAGGACGCCTTCGTCGCCTACGCGATCCAGAACGAGCGCCCGGTGGTCGAGCGCGTGGACGGCATGCCGCGGCGCGTGGCCGTGCCGGTGCAGACCGGCATCCGCTGGGGCACGCTCATCGGCACCATCTCCGAGGCCTCCCTCGAGCAGCGCCTCGACGAGCGGGAGCGCCGCCTCATCATCAGCGCCGCGGCCGTCAGCGGGCTCGGCCTCGTGCTCTTGTTGATCTTCCTGCACACGGCCGTCGTCGCCCCGGTGCGCGCCGTCAGCGCCGCCGCGCATCGCTTCGCCGAAGGAGATCTCGCCGCGCGCGCGCCCGTGCGAGGGGGCGACGAGATGGCGACCCTGGCGATGGCGCTCAACACCGCGGCCGAGCGCTTGTCGCAGCACACCATCGAGCTCGAGACGGAGGTCCATAAGCGCACCGAGGAGCTCAGCCAGAAGAACCTCCAGCTCCAGGAGGTGAACGAGCGCCTCGAGAAGCTCGCCATCACCGACGGGCTGACCGACCTCTTCAACCACCGCCGCTTTCAGCAGCTGCTGCGCATGGAGGTCACTCGTCAGCAGCGCGAGCGCCGTCCGTTCGCGGTGCTGATGATGGATGTCGATCACTTCAAGCACTACAACGACTCGCACGGGCACCCCGCCGGCGACGAGGTGCTGAAGCGCATCGCGCGCATCATGCGCGACAACGTGCGCGCCTCGGACATCGTGGCCCGCTACGGCGGCGAGGAATTCGTCGTGCTGCTGCTCGACACCGACTACGAGCGCGCCATGGGCATCGCCGAGAAGCTGCGCGAGCTCGTCGCCACGCATCCGTTCCCGTACGCGTCGGACCAGCCGCTCGGGCACGTCTCGGTGTCGGTGGGCGTCAGCGTCTGGCCCGATCACGGCGCCACGCCGGAGGCGCTCGTGGCCGCGGCCGACAAGGCGCTCTACGCCGCCAAGCGCTTTGGGCGTGACGTCGTCGTGGCGGCGCACGAGAAGTCGGACGACGAGCCGGCCGGGGAGCAAGCGTGAGCCGCGGCTCCCGCCAAGAGCGCTTGGGCGCGGGCGCGCTCCTCCTCGTCGTGGCGCTCGCCGGCGGCACGAGCGCCGGCTGCCATTCGGAGCGGCCGCTCGCCATCGAGCGCGACGCGCCGGGCGGCTTCGATCCGCTGCGCTTCGACGCCGGCGTCGAGCCCCCCGGTGACGTCAGCGGCAAGACGCTGCGCTTCTCCATCACGCCGTTCTACTCGGAGGCGCACCAGCGCGAGATGCTCGAGCGCATGCGCGGCTGGCTCGCGCAGAAGACCGGCGTCACCGTCCTGGCCGACGTGTCCACCTCCTACGCCTCCGCCGTCGAGGCGCTGCTCCGCGGGGACATCGACGTGGCGCAGCTCTCGCCCTACGCCTGCGTGCACGTGCAAGACGACGATCCCGGCGTCGAGCTCGTGGCCACCGCCATCGCGCAGGGCACGAGCACCTACGCGAGCTATCTGGTCGCGCGCGCCGACAGCGACATCGAGCGCATCGAGCACGCCAAGGGCAAGCGCCTCGCGCTCACGGAGCCGCGCTCGGCGTCCGGCTTCCTCTACCCCTGGGCGTGGCTGCGCAAGCAAGGCCTCGCGCCCGACAAGGACTTCGAGCTGGTGCTCATCAGCAAGCACGACGAGGCGCTGCGCGCGCTGCTCGACGGCCGCGTCGACGTCGCCGCCATCTCGTCCGACACGCTCGTCTCGCGCGGCGCGCTCGGCCTCGCGGGTCCCGTGCAGATCATCGCCAAGGCCGGCCGCATCCCCTACGACTGCGTCGCCTTGCGCCCGGGCCTCGACGCCCGGCTCGCCTGGCGCGTGAAGAACGCCTTCTTGCAGCTCTCGATCCTGACGCCCGAGGGGCGCGCCGTGCTGCGCGATTACAACCTCATCAACGGCTTCTTGCCGGTGCCGCCGGGGCACTACGACGGCGTCAAGGCCATCGACGCCGAGTACGGCGCCGAGGTCGCGGCGGCGGCGGCGCGCGCTCCCGAGCTGCCGCCCGCGCCGAGCGTGATCGAGGCGGCCGCCGCCGGAGGGCGCGCGCCGTGAGCGTCGTCTCCCCGGCCGGCGTCGCGCCGCTGCTCGCCGGCCGCGGGCTGGTCGGGCTGTGCGCCTTCGCCGACGACGACGATCTGATGAAGCCGCCCGCTGGCGTCGTGCTCGTGGAGGAGGGCGGCGAAGAGCGCGTGGTGGCGCTCGACGATCCCGCGGCGCGCGCGGAGCTCTCGGCCTGGGCCCGGCGCCCGAGCGTCGTCGTGGTGCTGGACAGCGCCCGCCCGCAACTGCGCCGGCTGCTGCGCGCGGGCGTCGACGTGGCGCGCCCGGTCTGCCGGCACACGCTCGAGCGTCTGCTCGGCGGCGCGGAGGACGAGCGGCTCCGCTTCGCGCGCGACCCAGAGCTCGCTCGCGCGCGGGCGAGAGAGGCGCTGTCGTCGCTGCCGGGCCTCATCGAGCGGGCGGAGACAGGCGGGCAACGAAAGGTCGCGCGCCTCGAGAGCCTCGTGCTGCGCTCCTTCGCCGCCCTCGAGGACCGCGGCCTGCCCATCGACGTCAAGGGCTGGAAGCTGCTCGTGGAGGAGGCCAAGGGCAAGATGCAGCTCGCGCGGCAGGAGGTGTTCGCCTGCCTCGGAGACGCGGTCGGCCGCGACCTCTTCGGGGAGCCCGACCTGAACCTCGAGAACGATGGCGACGTGAAGGCCGTGCTCGAGCGGCTCGAGCGGCGCGCGCTCGACGACGTCGGCAAGCACACCTTGGCGACGCTCACGCACCCGGTCGGGGAGCGCCTTTTGCGCTACCGCGAGGCGTCCAAGATCGTGTTCACCTACGGCGACAGCTTCCTCGAGCACGTGCGCCGAGACAGCGGGCGCCTGCACGCGACCTTCGTCCCGCTCGGCGCGTCCACGGGCCGCGTGGCGAGCCGCGATCCGAACCTGCAGAACCTCCCCTCGGACGAGAGCTTTCACAAATGTGTGCGGCCGGGCGAGGGCCAAAAAGTCGTCACCGCCGACTACGGCACCTGTGAGCTGCGCATCCTCGCCGAGCTGTGTGGCGACGAGAAGTTCCTCGCGGCCTTCGAGCAAGATCTCGATCTGCACTGCGTCGTCGCCGAAGAGATGTTTGGCGAGCGCGTGACCAAGACGGAGAACGCTCACCTGCGCAAGAAGGCGAAGGCCATCAACTTCGGCCTCGTCTACGGCATGGGCGCCGCGGCGCTCGGCAACGCCGTCGGCACGGACGCGAACGAGGCCGCGCGCCTGCTCGAACGCTATTTCGAGCGCTTCCCACGCGTGCGCCGATACCTCGAGGGCAGCGTCGACCAGGCGCTAGCCAAAGGCTACGCGGAGACCGTGGTCGGCCGGCGCCTCAGCTTCGATCCGGACACGCTCTCCGCCGACAACGCGCGCGGCGAGCTCTCGCGCATCGCCAAGAACATGCCCATCCAGGGGACGAGCGCGGACATGACCAAGCTCGCCATGGTGCGCGTCCATGAACGCCTGCTCGAGGACTTTGCCGACGCTGCTCTCATCAACACGGTGCATGACGAGCTCGTCGTCGAGTGTCGCGCGGAGGACGCTGACTCCGTAGCGCGCGCGGTCGCCATCGAGATGGGCGCGGCTCACTCGACGCTTCTGCGCCGGGTACCGCCGAAGGTCGAGGTGGAGGTCGCGGATCATTGGAAGCATTGACGAGGGGAATCTCGCGCCAAGCCGCCAAGCCGCCAAGAGGGACAAGCACAGGGTCTCCCGCAAAGCCGCAAAGCCGCAAAGCCGCAAAGAACCGCCTATTGAATGTGTTTTCCTTGGCGGCTCGGCGGCTTGGCGCGAAAATTCCTGTTCGCGGCCCGTCACGGCTGAGCGCTATTTGCCGGCTCCAATCCACACGACGTCGACCGTAGCGGACGACGACGTCGTAACGCCGGTCAGGCGCGTGCCCGCTGCGCTCGTCACCTCGACGCCCACGGGCAAGGGCTCGAGACCGAGCCGGGCGGCGACAACGCCATCCAATTGCGGGGCTGGCGACGCTTGTTCCTTCGGCAGCAGCAAGAGCACCAGCAGCGCGCAGGCGGCAGCGGCTGGGGCGAAGGCCGCATAGCGGTAGAAGCGGCGCGTCCGTCGCTGCTCGTCGTGTGCGATGCGCGCCCGTAGCGCGGCCAGCCCGCCTGGGGGAGGCGTCAGCTCGGGGAACAGGCTCTCGTCGCGATCAGGCGCGGACATCAGCGGCCTCCGATTTGTCGAGCTGTGCGCGCAGCAGACTGAGCGCCTTGTTGCGGCGGGAGCCGACCGTGCCCTCGGGGACGTCGAGGATCGCGGCCACCTCGCGGTAGCTGAGCTCGCTCAGCTCGGTGAGCACCACGACGCGCCGCAAGCGCTCGGGCAGCGCGTCGATGGCGCGACGCACGTCCTCGCTCTGGACGCCGTGCTCGACGTGCGCGGCGACGTCGGCGCCGTCGTCCCGTTCACGACCGCCGAGCCCTTCGAGGCTGACGAGCTGCCAGAGCTTCTTCGAGCGGCGGCGGTTCGACGCCAGGTTCAGCGCGATCTTGTACACGAGCGGCTCCACGGTGCTGACGTCGACGCGCGCGCGCATGTTCCAGAGGCGCAAGAAGGCCTCCTGCACGATCTCGGCGGCGTCGTCGCGCTGCCAGACCCAGCGGTACACGACGTTGTACACGCGCTTCTCGAGGCGCGTGTACAAAGCAGCGAGCGCGGGCTCGTCGAGAGGGGGAGGGGACATGGCGCGGAACCTCGTCGTCTCGGACGGGGCGTTACTTGCCGACGACGCGCGCGCGCAGGATGTAGAAGGCGGTGATGGGCTCGGCGGGGGCCGCACCTTTGCGGCTCTCATCGAAGAACGGGTCGCCGGGCAGCGCCTCGTAGCCGGCCTCCGCGAGCACGAGCAGCTTGTTCGTCTCGAGCTGCGTGCGCGCGCGCACCTTGCCTTGACCGCGCTGGTGGTTCAGGCGCACGTCCGCGAGCACCTTATCGTCGACGACCGTGACGTTCTGCGTGATGGCCATGCGCGGGCTCTCCACGTCGGCGTGATCGCCGCTGCTCGAGCGCAGCTTCAGCTGATCGAGGAACGCGAGCTCCATCGGCCCCTGCGTGTCGAGGAGCTGCTTCAGCGCCGGCAGCACCTCGTCGCTGGCGCCGTCGGGCATCTTCGCCTCGGCGGCGGGCCGCCCGAGCACGATCCAGTAGCTCATCTCGACGGCGGGCGGCGCGCTCACGGGAGCGTCCTTGAGGCGCGCCACCATCTGCTCGACGCCCTGGTGAAAGCTGGCCGGCGCCGCGACCAGCAGCTGTCCGCCCGGGGAGAGCGCGACGGAGCCGGCCTTCGTGTCCTTCCCGCGGTACAGCAGCGAGCCGACGACGTTCGAGAGCTCGGCCGAATACGCGCGTGGCACGTCGTAGCTGCGCAGCTCGAGGGGGGCGTTGGCCGGCGCGAGCGCGGCGCTCGCCACGGGGGTGCCGAGCTGACATGCGGTCAGGAAGGAGAGCGCCAGGGGAAGCGCCAGCGAGGGAAGCGAGTGACGAGAGAGCATGGAGACCTCCAGTAGGGTGGCGTCCCGAGTCGCGCGCGGCGCGTCCGGGAAGGTTTGCTCGTTTCCTACCCGCGAGCCCCCGCGTTCCTTCACGCACGGGCGACGATTTCGTTTTGGTTCTGTAAGTGATTGAAATAGTGTGGCTTTCCGTCTGCTTTCGCCGGCGGATCATGGCCCGCCCGCGAGCCGAGGTCCGCCGGCAACGCGCCTCGCGCGCGCCGCACAAAGCGGCTACACGGCGCCAACCCTCTTGAGCTCGCTCGGAGTCTCCCATGCAGCGCCTCTCGTCTCTCGCGTTCTCCTGCGCGCTCGTCCTCCTCGGCAGCGCTTGCACCGACTGCAGCGGCACGGGCGACGGCGACGCGGGACCCGCGCCGTCCTTGAGCGACGCCGAGATCAAGGAGCTCTGCGTCATCTACACCGCCGGCTACAACAACTCGTTCACCTTCGAGCTGCAGCGCGCGGGCGTCCTCGTCTGCTCCGCCGAGGACCGCTTCGTCGAATTCGACGCGGAGACGCTGCAGGCCTTCGAGGAGGGCTGCGAGCCCGGCGCGATCTATTACGACATCTTCGCGACGGCGAGCGAAGGCGGCCGCGTCGACATCGACATGGAGAAGACGCGCGCCTGCGTCGAGAAGGGCCGGGCCCAGCGCGCGAGCACCACCGTCGACCAATACATTCGCGGCGAAGGCGGGCTGTTCGCGCTGCTCGAGGACGCGGACTGCCAGGGCGCCATCACGCCGCTGGTCGACGAGGGCGGCGAGTGCGTGCAGCAGTGGGACTGCGCCGAGGGCCTGTGGTGCGAGCCCGAGGTGCCCGACTCCGCCACGCTGCGCTGTCAGCAGCCCGCGCAGGACGGCGAGCGCTGCGGCGGCGCGCGCTATTGCGACGTGGACCTGTACTGCACCGACAACGACGTGGACGACGAGGTGTGCGCGCCGGCCATCGCCGAGGGCGCCGACTGCGTGACCGATCCGCTCGGCGCGCGCGGCTGCGTCGTCGGCACCTTCTGTGACGACGCCGACACGGGCCTGTGCCAGCCGCTGCTCGCCCAGGGCGCGACCTGCATGGACAGCGCGCAGTGCGAGGCGTCGCTCTCGTGCACGGGCGACCCCTTCGCCGATCCGCCGACGCCGGGCACCTGCGAGCCGACGCCAGCGCCCGTCGCCGACGGACAGGCGTGCGATCCGGAGCTCGATGTCTGCAGCGCGCTCTGCTCCGTCTGCCGCCCCGAGGCGAGCGGCGGCCCGACGCTGTGCCTCGATCCCGGCGGCGCGGGCGCGTACTGCGAGAGCGATCTGCACTGCCGCGGCGGCTTCGCTTGCAGCGGCGGCGCCTGCACCGCGCTCCCCGACGTCGAGCTGCCGGCCCTCGGCGAGAGCTGCGACGCGGGCGAGGGCTGCGCCGAAGGCTTCTGCGTCAGCGGTCAGTGCGTCGCCGGAGAGGAGGGCGATCCCTGTGACGCCGACGCGCTCGAGTGCGCCGGCGACTTCATCTGCGTCGTCGTCGCCACGGCCGGCACCTGTCAGCCGCTGCCGCGGGCGGGCGAGGCCTGCATCGAGGGGAGCTGCGTGGCGTCCGCCTACTGCAGCGCCGACGACCAATGCGAGACGCTGCGGGAGCCGGGCGCGAGCTGCGAGGACGACGTCGAGTGCGCCTCGGGGACCTGTCTGAACGGCGGCACCTGCGCCGCCGCGGGGCCGAGCTGCGATGAGTCGCGCGAGTACTTCATCCAGTTCGTCACGCTCGGCCTGATCCTGCCGCTGGTCGTGCGGGTGCGCCGCCGTCGTCGCTAATGGATTGTCTGCGCGGCGGCCGGGCGTGCCTGTGCCGAGCCGCGCGCGGATGGTATGGACGTCTTGATGGCGCACGAACCCGAGCCGGCTCGCGCGAGCGTGTGGAGCGCAGCTTCGGCGCTCGTCCTCGCGCTGTGCGTCGGCCTCGTGGCGCTGTCCGCGTCGTACGACCGCGCAGACGCCGGCCGCGCTGACCTCGGGGCCGCGCTCTCGGACGGCGCCGCCAGTATCGTCACCGCCGCCGAGGCCCTCCCCGATGACGGCAGCGACGAAGACCACGCGCTCGCGTGTGCCGGTGCCGTCACCCTCCCGCCCCCGCTGGTCCGCACCCTCTCGCGAGCGCGAGCGCCGGTGGCGACGCACGACCGGCGCCGCTCCCGGCACGAGCCTCCTCTCCCGACCGGCCCTCCCTCCACGACGAGCGAACGCAACACCTGACGCCGACCTTCGGCGTCTCCCTCGCGTCTCTCATTCGTGGAGCCCTCCTCATGCTCTCTCATCTCGGCGCTCTCGGCGTCAGCGCGCTCGTGTTCCTTCTCGTCGCCGGCTTTGCTCTCAAGACCTTCTCGTCACTCGATGGCCCACGCTGGGCGCGCATCCTCGCCGGCTGCGCGGCCCTCGGCGCCCTCGGGTTATCGGCCGCCTTCGTGCTGCCCTTGTTGGTGCCGCCCACCCCCACCGTCTCTGTGTCGCTCTCGAGCGACAGCCCCCGCCAACCGCTCGGCGAGCTCTCGGGCGACTTCATCCTCGGCGTGCGCGGCCAGCTGCCACCGCTGCGAGAGGGGCAGACCGTGCAGGCGCACTACCACCTGACGCTCCTGCGCGGCGCGGAGACCGTCGAGAAGATCGACGGCGTCCTCGAGGAGCACTGGGGCCGCCAGCGCGTGGCCGGCCGGGGCAGCGGCACGATGCCCGTCGCCGTCGTCCACACCGAGCGCCAGCACGCGCTGGCGCCGCTCGACGGGGGCGCGCTCGAGCTCCGGCTCGACGAGCTCGACGCCGCGCTGGATGGTCCGCTCGAGGTGAGCGTGCGGCGCCGTCCGCTGACGCCGCGCACGCTGCTCGCCGCGCTCGCCGTGCTGGTGCTGCTCGCGGCGCTCTCCGACGTCGCCCGAGGCAAGGAGAGCTACGCGGCCGTGGCGGTCGCCGGTGTCGGTGGGTTCGCGCTGCTGCTGAACGAGACCCAGCCGCCGGTGTCCTTCGGCAGCGTGAGCACGATGGCGATGATCGCGGGCGTCGCGGCCCTGGTCCTCGGCGGGCTCGCCCGCCTGCTCGCGAGACGGGTCTGGACCTTCGTGTCACGACGGCCGGCGGCCGGGCTGCCGGGGCAGCAAGTGGCCGACGCTGACTAACCCAACGCGAGTGGTCGGGGGGGAGGGCGCCCTTTTGGCGACGCGCCTCCGTACAGCGGGCGATTACAACGCAGGGCCTGCGTCGTGATCGTCCGTTGTGCACGCACCTTCGGTCACGCGGGAGCCGCCGCCCGGCGTCGCCGCACCCCGCGCAGGGCCTCAGCCGATCGCCACGACAAAGGCCCGCCGGTCCGCTCCGTGCATAGGCGCCGGCCAACGTCGACGTCACGCCGAGGAGCGCGCATGAACGCGGAGAAGCTCTATTCGCCGTTCAAATGGTTGAGTTACCTGGTCCTCCTGCTGATGGCGCTCGCCGTCACGTACGCGGGCTACATCGCCGTCCTCCACTGGCCGCGCATCGGCGTCTGAGGCGGCGGCGCACATGAACAAGCGACAGGCTCGCATCTTCGCCGTCGGCGGCACCGGCCTCGCCACGCTCGCCTTCCTGATCATGACGGTGCACAGCCACAGCCGCTTCGGCGAGCTCACGAACGCCGACGACATTACGCCCGCCGTGACGCACGGAATGGACGTCTGGCACAAGTACAACTGCATCAATTGCCACACGCTGTTCGGAGAGGGGGCCTATTACGCTCCCGACCTGACGAAGATCACGCTGCACCGCGGCGCGCCCTACCTGAAGGCCTACATGCAGAACCCGTCGAACTTCTACGACGAAGACAAGCATCGCCGCCTGATGCCGAACCAGAACCTCGCCGACAACGAGATCGACGACCTCATCAGTTTCCTCGACTGGGTCGCCCACGTGGACAACCAAGGCTGGCCGCCGCGCCCGATCCTGGTCACCGGCGCGCAGCTCCCCGTCACGGCGGACGCGCCGCCCATCGTCGGGGGCGCGGTGACGCCCGTGAAGCCCTCGAACGACCCGCGCGCGCTCGGCGAGAACCTGTTTCGCACGGCGTCGCCGGTCTGTACGGCCTGTCACTCCTTGCAGCCCGACGTCATCATGGCTGGTCCCTCGTTGGCGGGCGTCGCTACGCGCGCGGCGAAGGTCGTGTCCGACGAGGGCTACGCCGGGAGCGCCACGGACGCCGCCGGCTACCTGCGCGAATCGATCGTAGAGCCGAGCGCGCACCTCGTGCCCGGGAGCATGTTCTCGGCCGGCGGGGCGTCCTTCATGCCGACGACCTACCCCGACGTGCTCACGCCGGAGCAGATCGATCAATTGGTCGCCTTCCTCGGCACGCTCAAATAGCCGGACGCACCCTCGCCCCCGCCTCCTTCGCCGCCCGTCCCGCACCACGCTCGCCCGGGAGAACCGCCGATGCGATATCGATCCCAAGCCGTCGCCTATTGGTACTTCGCGGTGGCGATGCTGCTCTTCGGACTGCAGATCGTCTTCGGGTTGCTGTCCGCGGCAAAGTACCTCGGGCCCGACCCGCTGCTGAACATCCTGGCGTTCGACATTACAAAGACGATCCACACGAACCTGCTGATCGTCTGGGTGCTGACCGGCTTCATGGGCGCCACCTATTGGCTCGTGCCCGAGGAGTCGCGCAGCGAGCTGCACAGCGTGAAGATCGCGTACGTGCAGCTCGTGCTGTTCGCCCTCATGGGCGTGGCGGCGGTCATCGGCTACCTGTTCCGCTACGGCACCGGCAACAAGATGCTCGAACAGCCGCTGCCGCACAAGCTGGTCATCGTCGTCGTGATGCTGATGTTCCTCTACAACATCGGCATGACCATCAAGAGGTCCGGTCGCCTCACCACCACCGAGGGCGTCTTGTTCGCCGGGCTGGCGCTCACGGCCGTGCTCTACCTGCCCGCGCTCTTTCATTACGAGAACTACACCGTCTCCATCTTCTACCGCTGGTGGACCATCCACCTCTGGGTCGAGGGCGTCTGGATGATGATCATGGGCGCCTTCCTGGCGTACCTCCTCATCCGCCTCTCCGGCGTCGACCGCGAGGTCATGGAGAAGTGGCTCTACGTCATCGTCGGGCTCGTCTTCATCTCGGGCATCATCGGCACCGCCCATCACTACTATTGGGTCGGCGTGCCGCACTATTGGCTGCCCATCGGCGGCTTCTTCAGCGCGCTCGAGCCGCTCGCGCTCGTCGCGATGGCGGTCTACGCCTATGCCGCCTTCCGGCGCAGCGGCCTCGACCACCCGAACGGGCTGGCGCTGCACTGGACCATCGGCAGCGCCATCTTCGCGCTCTTCGGCGCGGGGCTGCTCGGCCTCGCGCACACCTGGCCGAGCGTCAACAAGTGGACGCACGGCACGCTAATCACCGCGACGCACGGGCACGCGGCCTTCTACGGCGCCTACGCCATGATCGTGCTCGCGATGATCGTCTATGCGTTGCCGTCGCTCACGGGAAATGACCATCCGCGCAACAACGCGTTCGGCTATTGGGCCTTCTGGCTGCAGGTCGTCGGCATGTTCGGCATGACGCTCGCCTTCGCGACCGCGGGGATCGGCCAGGTCTACCTCGAGCGCATCATGGGGCTCGGCTACCTCGACGCCCAGCTCCAGATCCAGGTGCACTTCCTGATGCTGCTGA
>CAYLZW010000059.1:0-24680 GCA_964388085.1 uncultured Myxococcales bacterium
TCCTCGAGCACCTGCGCCCCGAGGCCGTAGCGAAACGAGGTCTTCCCGAGCGTGCAGTCGCAAGCGCGTCGATTTGGATCGTGCAGAGCGTGGTTGGCTACAGCGCGTGAGATGCCTAAGTTTCAAATTCGGCCTCCCCTTCTGACGATTCCATCACATGGCTTGACTAATATCAAGTCAGGCGATGCGATGCCCACCCGGCGCTGCGCGAGAGCGCGCCCGCGCCCCCGCTTTCTAGCAGGGTCAGTCACGATTAGGCCGTCAACCTCCCCGTCAACATCGCAGGCAACGCCTTCGTGACGACGGGCGCGAGCACCTCCGCGATGTGCTCGCTCTTCTCCGGCACCGCACGCATCTCTTCGAACGGGCGCCACTCGTTGACGAGCAGGTCCCTGCGCACCTCGAGGCTGACCACGCGGCCGAGGTAGGCCGTGGACCAGATGTGTCCGAGGCTCGAGGGGTGCAAATAGTAGGTGTCATTGGCCTTCGCCTGAATGCCCGCCGCCGAGAAGGCATCCAATAGCGCGGCTTCGGCTCCCGGAGGGGAGAGCTCGATGCCGTCGCCGTCGCGCGTCAGCAGATCGACCTCGGCCCGGAGCGGCCAGGTGTGCTCCCGCTCGGGAGCGCACGCCCACTCGAGCTTGTGCACGATGTCGTCGCCAATGGCGTCGATGCCGAGCGAGCGCGGCCCGTAGGTGTGCGGCAGAAGCGCCAGGCCGCCGGCGCCGCAGACGAGCGCGTAGGCGGCCTCGGTGGCGGCGACGTAGCGCTTGTGTGCGTCTATTAGCAGCGCGCGATCGGCCGCGCCGCGGACGTAGCTCGGGATGCCCGCCGTGAGCCCACCGCCCGCGAGGTCACCGCCGCTGAAGTCGGCCGGCCGATTGCAGTCGATGAAGGTGCGCGGGATGAGGCTGCGCACGACGACGGCGGCGCGCGAAGGCTCCTGCTCGAGGACGAGCAGCGCTGTCCTGCGCCCGTAGTCCCAGGCGCCGACGTCGGTGTTGATGTGAAAGAAGGCGTCGAGGTCGTCGGGCAGGTCGCCCGTGAGGCGCGCGCGCCAGACGTCGTAGTGCGTCCGCTCGTCGGCGCCGTGCGGGACCTCGACGAGGAGGTCCGGCAGGGTGTCGTCGGTGGCGTCCTTGCCGCGCAGGACCTCGACGTGGACGATGTGCTCGATGGAGGCGGGGACGAGGGAGCCGATGGAGCCAGCGTTCATGCTGCGTTTGTAGCGGCCTGAGGCTCGGGAGGAAAACGAGCGCGCGTGGCCCCGCGCTCTAGGGGTAGATGCGACCCCTCGAACCAAATTCGAGCGCAGAGCCGCGGAGCCGCAAAACCGGAAAGGACCGCACAGAACCTTGCGTTCCTGTGTTCCTTCGCGGCTTTGCGCCTTGGCGGCTTTGCGTGAAGTTTCCCTGATCGGCGCCGCTGGCCGGGACATCTGCTCGCCGAATTCCGATTCTCCCCGCTATCTTGGGGACCTGGGCCCACTTCGGGCCAACCGTCCTGCTTGTCGGACATCCGCCTACATGGTCGTTCGTCGCGTCCCCACTTCGAGCCTCGAGACCGCACGTCGGACGACGACGCAGGCGCCGAGGACGCGTGGCGCGCAGGAGGCGCTGCGCGGGCTCGCGCTCACGGTGCGCTCGAAGGAGAAGGCGGCGCCGAAGCGCGGGCTCGAGGGCTTCCTCGACGCTGCCTTCAGCCGCAAGGGAGCGGCGGCCGCGCTCATGGGCATGTCGATGCTCACGGGCGCCGTCAACGTCGCCAAGCAGCCGGCCGTCCAGAAGAGCGTGCAGGACCTGTTCGAGCGCACGGCGAAGCCAGCCTCGGCCTGGCTGCAGGATCAGGCGAGCACCCTCGTTGACAACGCGCGCACCTCGCCGCTGGCGACGCTGCTCGGCCAGCGCACGGGCAAGGCGCCCGCCGTCACGACGACGAAGGTGGCCGAGGCGGGCACTCCCGGGCAGATCCTCGACGCCATCGAGAGCGGCCGGCTCACCGTCGAGGTTCCGCTGCGCGCGGGCGAGGTGACGATCAAGGGCGTGAGCGCGCGCATCGAGCCGGGCACCGTGCTGCACCTGCAGGTCGACGTGAAGGACGGCCGGCTCGTCCCCCAGGCGGGCGGCGACGGCACCTTCGCGACGCTGAACAAGCCCATCGACGGGCCGCTCTTCCTCACGGCGGATGGCGTGCACCTCGCGGACGCCGGCAACGGGAACGGCGAGCTCAAGGTACAGCTCGGCACCGACTGGACGGACTTCATCGACGTCGGCGTCGGTGGCGAGCAGTCGCTGCAGCTCTCGCAGCTCATGGCGCGCTTTCAGCCTCCCGCCGGTGACGCGGCGGCGAGGACGACGACAGCGGCGAGCGACAGCGACCTGAAGCCCGAGGATCTCATCGATCTGTCGGCCGTGCGCTTCCAGGTGAGCGACCTGTCCTTTCAGGATGGTGTGCTGCCCGCGAGCGGGCTGTCGCTCAAGAGCACGACGGGCGAGCTCACGATCACGGGCGATCGCTCGACGGTGACGGTGTCCGGTGAGGTGGGCTTCGACAGCTTCGACCTCGAGCGCGAGCAGGGCAGCGTGCGCTTCGGCGAAGGCCACGCGCGCGTCTCGGTGAGCGCCAAGAAGGAGGGCGCGCACGCGGTCGTGACGACGACGGTGAGCGACCTCGAGGCGAACATCGAGCGCCTGACGCTGCCGGGTGGCGCGGGGGCCAAAGCCTCGGGCGGGCTCGAGCTCGACAGCGGCGTCGTGCGCGGCGGCGACATCACCGTGGTCGCGCGCACGGCCCTCGGGGGTACAGCGACGTCAAAGGCGCCCACCGTCGACGTGCGCGCGGACCTGCAGGTGGAGGCGCGCTTCGCGGACTCCCAGCTGAGCGTCGTCGACGATGACGGCACGGCGACGCTGCGGGCGCGAAGCGGGACGCTCACGGGGGACGTGAGCATCCGCGGCAAAGAGCTGACGGTGGACGCGACACTCGAAGGCGCCGACCTCTCGCTCTCGTCGCTGCAGCAGAGCCAGGGCACGTCGTCGTTCGACCTCGAGAGCGCGCGCGTCAGGGGCGGCGGACGCCTGCAGCTTCGTCCCGTGCACGGGCTGTCTTTGTCGCTGACGGACACGAAGATCGACGCCGTCATCGCCGACGCGCGCTCGAGCGGTCCGTCGCTGACGACGGATCTCGGCCGCACCACCATCAGCGGCGGCGGTGATTTCCGCTGGTCGCGCGCGGGCGGCCTCGAGATGCGCGGCGAGCTGCGCGTGCAGGGCGCGCTCGACGACCTGCAGGTGCGGCAAGGGGCTTCCGGCTCGGTGCTCGATCTCGCGCCGAGCTCCACCGTCGACGGACAATTGCGGCGCCTGAGCGTCGGCGGCGAGGGCTTCGCGCTCGACGCGCTCACCCGCGTGAACCTGAAGCTCGAGCAGTCGCGCCTCGACGCCGGCGCCGTGGCGCTCGAGGGGGGCGGCAGCATCGTCGGCCTCACCGAGCTGCGCATCCAGCAGGGCAAGAGCGGCGGGCGCGTGAAGATCGATGGGGACGCGCGCATCGACCTGAACGTGCGCGACGGCCACGTGAAGAAGGGCGCTGACCTCGTTGTGGATCTCGGCGAGGGCACGCGCGTGCAAGCGCGGCTCCGCTCGCTCGAGCTCGGCGACGCCGTCAGCCTCGAGCTCGGCAGCGGCAGCCGGCTCGACGCCGTGCTCGATGGCGGCCAGGTGCGCATCGGCGACGAGCTGACGTCCCTCGCCAAAGGCACGCGCGCCAGCTTCGAGATCGAGCGACTCGCCCTCGACCCCGGCGGCGAGCCAGAGCTCATCGGCAAGCTCTCCGTGGACGTGCCCTTCGACGCCGAGACGCTGAAGGGCCTGCCCGGCGTCTCGCTGCTGCCCCAGAGCTCCGGCCTCGCGCGCTTGACCATCGGCGGCGTGCGCATGGGCAAGGACGGCTCCTTCTCGCTCGACGACGTCGGCGTCGCCTTGCAGGCGCGCGCGGGCAGCGTGACGGGCGCGAGCCGCGTGCAGCCAGGGACGCCCGGCTCCGTCGACGAGGCGGTCCCGGGCGTGCTCTCGGAGAGCGTGGTCTCGTCACAGAGTGCGGCCTCCATCGCCGGCGTGAAGGCGCGGGACAGCGCCTCTGCCGTGAGCTTCCATCCGCTCTCGGTGGCGCGGCGCCTTCAGAGCGGCACGCTCGAGATCAGCGTGCCCATGGAGGGCCGGCTGAAGAAGGGCGCCGTCGGCGTTCGCTTCGAGGAGGGCACGGAGCTCTTGCTGAAGGTGCGCGTCGAGAACGGCCGCATTCTGCCCGGCGAGCTCGAGGCGACGCTGTCGAAGCCCGCCGACGGACCGCTGTGGGTGACGGTCAAGGGCGTGCGCATGAACGACGAGGGGACGCTCAAGCTCGACCTCGGCGGCTTCTTCGACGTCGCCATCCCCGGCATGAAGCACATGCCCACCGACGTCGAGGGCTTTATCGGCCGCATCCAGGGCATGGCAGGAGGGCAGGGCGCCGGGGGCGGCGGCGACGTCACGGACAGCGCGGCGGCGGACGAGGGGGACGCCGCGGCCTCGCTGTTCCGCATGGCGGACGCGCGCTTCCACGTCGACAACGCGACGCTCAGCCCGGGCCCGCTCGCTGTTCCGGGCGGCAGCGTCACCGTCGGCGCCGGCACGCGCGTGTCGCTCTCGGGCAACCTGCAGGAAGGAGAGGCCGTCGCGCACCTGTCCTTCTCCGACGTCAGCCTCGACCAGGGCGCCTTCGCGGTGCAGGGCGGCGCCGGGCGCGCCGTCGTGCGCACGAGCTACCGGACGGAGGGCGACACGCTGAAGACGCGCACCACGGTGTCCGACCTGCGCCTCGACGTCGAGAGCGCCGCGCACGTGGGCGAGGGGGGCGAGTACCTGCACCTCGAGAGCGGCCGCGTCGCCGGCACGGCGACCCTCGTGCAGGAGATCGCGCTCGACGCGCAAGGGCGCCCCGCGAGCCCCGGCAAGCCGCAGGTGGATCTGGCGCTCGACGTCGGCGGCACCATCACCGGCGCGCGCCTGAACGGCCGAGGCAGCGCCGCCGGGGCGCGTGTGGAGCTCGGCGGCACGACCCTGACCGGCGCGCTGCGCGTCAGCGACAACAAGCTCGAGAGCATCCAGGGCAACGTGCTCGGCCTCGACGCGGCGCTGCACGATCTCGACGTCGCCACGCCGGCCGGTAAGGTCGAGATCGACCGCGCGCGCGTGAGCGGCGACGGCTACGTGGAGCTCTCCTCCGACCGGGTCGCCGTGCTCGACGGCAGCCTCATCGCCGATGTCGTCGTGGATCCGTCCGCGCTCGGCACCATGAAGCTCGGCGGCGCCGACGTCGACCTGAGCGGCACCGAGCTCGGCTTACGGCTCGATCTGTCCCGGCTGACGCGCCTCGAGGTGAAGACCGGCGAGGACGTCCCCGCCGATCAGCGCCTGCAGCTCGACGCGGAGCTCGGCTTCGGTGCGCAGGTGAACGGCGTGTCCGGCCGCGTCGTGCATCGCTGAGCGATCGCGCTCAGCCCTTCGGGTACCCCGACCAGCGTCCGTTCTCGAAGTCGTAGATCTTACACACGCGCGTCGTCTGCCAGTACTTGATGAAGCTCATGCGCTCCTCGCGGACGACGTCGGGGAAGGCCGCGGTGATGGCCTTGGCCGCCTCGGGCAGGTGGTAGAACGGGATGCGCATGTCGACGTGGTGCGGCACGTGGATCGTGATGTTGTGGAAGAAGAAGTCGAGGCCGAGGGGCAGGCGCATGTTGGTGGTCGCCTCCATCTGCCCCTTGAACTTGTCCCACTTGCCGCGCGGGTACCAGCGGATGTCTTTCTCGATGTGGTGCAGATAGACGACGAAGCCCATCGTGTGCATGAACAACGCGGCCGGCAGCACGACGAGCTTCAGCCACATCCATGCCGCGCCGAGCGCGCTGCCGTAGTGCGCGAAGCCGAACCAGGCGGCCGCCGCGGACGCGAGCACGAACCAGCCGTAGACGAGCAGCTGGTCCTTGTGCACCTTCTCCGCGAGGGAGTCGGGCTGCGTCCACCGGATCATCTTCAACCAGATGTTGCGCGTGTAGTACTGGCCGGCGCCGATCCACGACCACTCGAGCTTCACGAGGAAGCGCTCGAACGGCCCAAGGCGCTTCCAGTCCTTCAGCGTGATCGGGTGCCAGACGAAGTCGGCGCCCTGGCGCGCGGTGTGCCCGTGGTGCAGGCGGTTATGGCCGAACACCCAGCTCTCGTAGACGTGCAGCGACGGCAGCATGGTCAGGCGACCGATAAAGCCGTTCAGGCGCTTGCTCTGAAACAGCGAGCCGTGCGCGGCGTCGTGCCCGAGGATGAACAGGCCGCTGACGATGAAGGCCGAGAGCACCAGCAGCGGCACCAGGAAGTACCACTTGTCCGTCAGCGCGAGCCCCGCGAGGATGGCGGCGTACACGACGACGTCGCGCGCGACGTAGGCGAGGCCCTTCCACGTGGGGTTCACGTAGCAGGACTCCGGCACCACCTCGATGACGGGGGCGAGGTTCCTCGGCGTGGAACGCTCGCTGACGCCTGCGCGGGCATCGGCGACAGGGGTCTCGGGAGGCGCGAATTCGTCTGCGGTTAGGGAGGTCACGGACGCAGTCGAACATCTCCCGTAACCTTCGGCTACCCCCCTTCTGACGGTTCGTGGCACCGGTACCCACACAACGCTCACACGTCGGCCGCTTGCCCCCTATAGTCCGCCGCTGGCCTCGTCCGCCCAAGTGTCTGGAGCTCTCCCGCGTGTCTTCTCAGCGAGCCGGAACCGCCGCGATCTTCCTCGCGAAGATCGTCTTCATGGCCGCGGGCTACGCCCTCGTCATCGGCCTGACGCGCTCGCTGACCACCGAAGAGTTCGGCGACTACAGCGTCGTGTTCGGCGCCGTGGCCCTCATCAACATGGTGGTCATCAACGGCACGCTGCAGACCGTGGCGCGCTTCGTCGCGGCGCGGCCGGGCAGCGCGGGCGCGGTGCGGCGACGCGCGTTCACCTACCAGGCGGTGTTCGCCAGCGTCATCATCGGCGCCGTCGTGCTCGGCGCGGACGTCATCAGCGCCGCCCTGCGAGACGCCGCGCTCGCGCCGCTGCTGCGCGCGTCCATGGTGATCACGGGCGTCTACGCCTTCTACGCCATCAACGTCGGCACGCTGAACGGGCAGAAGCGTTTCGTGCCGCAGGCCTCGCTCGACATCTCGTTCTCGGTCTTCAAGGTGAGCCTGATCCTGCTCGCGACGACGCTCGGCTACGGCCTGTTCGGCGTCGTCGCCGGCTTCGCGGGCGCGGCGGCGCTGGTCCTCCTCGGCTCCTTCGGCTTCACCGGCCTCGGCCTGAAGGACCCGCCGCGCGCGGCCGCCGGCGTCGCCAGCGCTCCTCCCGAGGAGGGCGAGAGAGCCGCCGCCGACGACGAGGGCCTGTCGGCGAGCACGTTCATCCGCTTCGCGTTCTCCGTCATGGGCGTCGCGCTCATCTTGAACTGCGTCATGCAGGCGGACCTCTTCCTGCTGAAGGCCCTCTCGCCCACCGACGTCGCCGACGCTCGCGCCGGGCTCTACGGCGCCGCGCAGCAGCTCGCGCGCATCCCCTACTACCTGATGGTGACGGCCTCGCTCGTGCTCTTCCCCGTCGTGGCTTCGCTGCACGGCAAGACCGCGGCCGAGCGCGCGCGCCGGGCGGACACGGTCTCGCAAGCGTTCACCGGCATCCTCGGCCTCGTCGCCGGCATGGCCGCGGTGACCGCGCCCATCGGCGGCCGGGTGTTGAGCGTCATCTATCCGGAGGCGTACACCGAGGCCGCGCCCGCCTTCCCCTGGCTCGTCACGGCGCTCGTGCTGCTGACGCTCGTGAACGTCGCCATCACGATGATCTCGGGCGCTGGCCGGCCCGGCGTCTCCGTCGCCCTGCTCGTCGCGACACTCGTGCTGCAGATCGTCGCCGCGCTGCTGCTCATCCCGCCGCTCGGGCTCGAGGGCGCCGCCATGGCGACGTGCCTCGCGGCCGGCGCGTCGGTGCTGCTGTGTGTGCTCGCGCTCCGGAGCCTGCTCTCGCTGCGGATCGCGCCGCGCATCGTCGTGCTGGTGCCGCTCGCGTGCGCGCTCGTCGTCTCGCTGGCCGCCGCCTTCGATCGCTTCGCGCCCGACAACCGCCTGCTCACGGTCGGGTTCTGCGCCGTCGCCTACCTCGGCTACCTCGGCGTGCTGGCGCTCTTCGGTGTGCTGCTCGGCGCCAAGGCGGACGAGGGCCGCGTCCTGCTCGTCACCAAGCCGCTGGCGCCGCCCTTCAACGACGGCGCCAAGGTGGTGCCGCGCGCGCTCGTGGAGCGGCTCGATCCGGCGCGGACGGCCGTGGTGTCGACGAAGGCCGGCCGCCGTCTGCTCGAGCAGGAGCTCGGCGAGCGCTGCCCCGAGGTGCTCGCCGCCTACCTCGGCGGAGGCACGTTCGGCGCCCGCGGCCTCGCGAACCTCGTCGTGTTCGCCTACCTGCTGCTGGTGCGTTTTCAGTACGAGACGCTGCACTTCTTCTTCGCGCCGAACAAGCTCACCTGCCGCGCCATTCGCCTGCTGCGGGTGATCAGCCCGGGCGTCTCGTTCGTGCAGACGGTGATGTCGCGGCCGCAGCGCTACGACGACGGCGCCGCGCTGATCTTCGGCGACGTCGTCACCGCCGGCTCCGAGGACACGGCGCGAAGGCTGCGAGACGCCACCGGGCGCGACGTCGTGGTCGTCCGTCCGGGCATCGTCTGTGACGTCGAGAGCGAGCCGCGCGAGCAGGTGCTCTCGCGCCTTGGCCTGCCGGCGGCGCTCTCGTCCGAGCAGAGCTTTCACGTGCTGTTTGCCGGGGACCTCGACGAGGGCGGGGCGCTGCCGCACCTCGCGCACATCGCGCCGGCGCTGCTCGAGCAAGAGCCGCGCGTCTGCTTCCACTTCTCGGTGCGCCGCAAGACGGCGGCGACCGAGGGCCTCGCGCGCGCGTTCCACGACGAGCACCTCGCGCGCTTCGGCGAGCGGGCGCGACTTCACTTCGATCACGCGCCGTTCTCGGAGCTGCTCGACGTCGCGGACGCCATGGTGCTGCCGCAAGAGCACCTCGTGCGCAAGGTGGACGCGCCCCTCGTGGTGCTCGAGCAGCTCGCGCGCGGCAAGCCGGTGTTCCTGCTCGATCGCGCGCCGCTCGACGAGATCCCGCCGCCGGCGCACAAGGCGCGCATGGTGGCGGACACAGCCGAGCAGCTCGTGAGGCAGGTGCTCGCGTTCGCGCGCGAGCCGACGCTGCTGCCCGCTCGGGAGCTACAGGCGCACGTGCGGGAGCGCTTTGACATCCGACGTGCGGCACGCGAGTACGAGGACATCCATGGCCGCGTTTGAGCCCAGCATCGACAACAAGAGTTATTACGACCGCTTCGCCGCGCGTTACGAAGAGCGCCGGCACGCGGGCTATCACCTGCTCATCGATGATCTCGAGAGCGAGCTCGTGCTCGACGTCGCCCAGGGTAAGCAGACGCTCGAGGTCGGCTGTGGCACCGGGCTCATCCTCGAGCGCGTGAGCAAGGCGGCCCGCCGCGCCGTGGGCGTGGACCTCTCGGCCGGCATGATCGCGAAGGCGAAGGAGCGCGGCCTCGACGTGCACATCGGCTCCGCCACCGCGCTGCCCTTCGCGGACGAGAGCTTCGACGTCAGCTACTCGTTCAAGGTGCTCGCCCACGTCGAGGATCTGCCGCGCGCGCTGTCCGAGATGGCGCGCGTGACCCGTCCGGGCGGGCGCGTGTTCGCCGAGCTCTACAACAAGCACTCGGCCCGTTACGTGATCAGGCGCCTGCGCGGCGGGCACGCCATCGCGCCCGGCCTGCACGACGACCAGGTGTATGTGCGCTTCGACTCGCCGGCCGAGATGGAGCGCGCGCTGCCCCCTGGCCTCGAGCTCGTGCGCCTTCATGGCGTTCGCGTCGTCACCACCGCGCCGCAGATGGTCGGCTGGCCGCTCGTCGGCAGCGCGCTGCGCCGGGCCGAGCGCACGCTGCGCAGCTCGCCCCTCGGCCGCTTCGGCGGCTTCCTCGTGATGGAGTGCGTGAAGCGCTGAGCCGTTCGCGATGCACGTCCGGGTCCAGCTGCCTGCTCGCGATGAAGCGCCCACCCTCGAGGCGGTCGTGCGCCGCGCGCTGCTGGCGCTCGACACGCTCGCGGACGACACGACACGGACCTCGGTGCTCGTGCTCGACGACGCCTCCCGCGACGACACGCGCGCCATCGCGCTCTCCCTCGCCGCGGAGGACGCGCGCCTGCAGGTCCTGTCCCTGCCCGCGAGCCGCGGGGTCGGGCACGCCTTCCGCGCCGGCCTCGAGCGCGCGCTGGCGGACGGCGTCGACGTGCTCGTGAACCTCGACGCGGACGGGCAGTTCGACGCCATGGACGTGCTGCCCATCGTGCGCCCGCTGCTCGAGGGCCACGCCGACCTCGTCACCGCCTCGCGCTTCCTCGGCGTGAAGCCTTCGCCGCCCATCCCCGCCGTGCGCGCGTTCGGCAACCACGTCCTCGCTGGCGTCGTCTCTGCGCTCGCCGGGCGGCGCATCTCGGACGCCTGCTGCGGCCTGCGCGCGTTCTCTCGTCGTGCGCTCGAGATCATGCGCCTCTGCGAGGACTTCACCTACACGCAGGAGACGCTCCTGCAGTGCGCGTGGGCGGGGCTCCGCTTCGAGGAGGTGCCGGTCCTCGTGCGCGGCACGCGCGCCGTCGGTCGCTCCCGCGTGGCGAGCAGCGTCGTGCGTTATGGCGTTCGGGTCGCGGGCATCCTCGCGCGGAGCTGGCCGCGGCGGCACCGGTTCCGAGCGCACGCCGAGCGGCCGGAGCTGTGGCTGACGGAGCCCGCGCCGCTGCTCGAGGACCACCGTTCGCTGTGAGCCGCGCGCACGAGAGATCAGCCCCGCCGCGCATCGGGCGCGCTGAAACGCGCGGCTTCGAGGGCGCGCGCTTCCTCTTCGTGTCGTCGTCGTACCCCTTTCATCGCGAGGACTTTCACGCGCTCTTCGTGCACGAGATGGCCAAGGCGCTCGTCGGCCGCGGCGCCCACGTCCGCGTGCTCACGCCGCAGACGCCCGAGGGAGGCGCTGCCGTCGAGGTCTGGGAGGGCGTCGAGGTCAGACGCTTTGGCTATCCGGGGCTCTCCGTCCTGCCGCTCACCGGCGGGGAAGGCATGCTCGAGAACGCGCGCGCGCGACCGCTGAAGGTGTTGTCGGCGCCGGGCCTCATGGCCTCGTTCTTCCGCGCGACCCGACGGGCCGTGCGAGAGGCGCCGCCCAACGTCGTCGTCACGCATTGGCTCGTGCCCACGGGGCTGGCGGTGTCCTTGGCGCTGCTTCGTTCGCTCACGCGTTGTCCGGTGCTGCACGTCGCGCACAGCTCGGACGTGCACCTGCTCGCGCGCTTGCCGGTGGGGCGCGCTCTTTGCCGCGCCATCTCGTCGAGCGGGCCGGTGCTGGCGACGAGCGAGGCGCTGGCCGCGCGCCTACGCTCCGCTCGCCTCGTCGACGATCCCATCGTCTGGCGTCTCCCGCTGCAGCTACCCCCGGAGCCTCCGCCGCGGACGTCCTCCCACTCCTCGCTGCGCGTCGTCGCCATGTCGCGGCTCATCGAGGGCAAGGGGCTGCTCACGCTCGTGCGCGCGGCCGCGCTCGTGCCCTCCGTCGAGCTGCGCGTCGCCGGCGCCGGGCCGCTCGCCGACCGCCTCGACGACGAGATTCGCGCGCTCCACGTCGAGGATCGCGTCCAGCTCGTCGGCGCCGTGCTGGGCGACGCGAAGGACGCGCTGCTCGCGAGCGGCGACGTGTTCGCCTTCGTCCCCGAGCCGCGCACCGGATCCTTCGAGGACAACCTGCCCATCTCGGTGCTCGAGGGCATGGCGCACGGCCTGCCGGTGCTCGCGACCCGGGTCGGCAACCTGCCGGAGCTCCTCGCGCGGCGGGGCGGAGGCGTGCTCACCGGCGCCGACGTGGCTTCGGTGGCGCGCGCGCTCGAAGCCCTCGCGGCCGAGGACAGGAGCGAGCTGTCGCAGAGGGCGCGCGAGACGGCGGAGGGCTTCTCGGTGACGACCTCGCTGCAAGCGCTGGAGTCGGTGCTGGCCTCCCTGCCACCGCGCCGCGCGAGAGCTTGCTAGAAGGGCGCTCATGCGGGCGGCGACCTCCTCCGACGACGATCCGCGGCTCCTCGGCGGGCTCGCGTGGGCGCTCGTGCTCGCGTTGCCCATCGCGTTGGTCGACGCCGGCTTCGCGCTCGCGCGAGCTCCTCGCGGCAGCGCCTTGGTGCTCGGCGCCCTCGCCCTGTTGCTGCTCCATCCGGCCCTCTCGTGTCTGCTCGTGACCGTGAGCTGGCCGCTGCTGCGCGTCGTCGGCAAGAGCGCTCGGCGCACGCTCGGCGACTGGAGGCAGGCCGCGCCCGGCGGCGTCGAGGCGACCCGCACGGTGCTCCTCGGCGCGCGAGCGGGGCTCTTGCTCGCCGCCGTCCTCGGCTCCTCGCTCGTCGGGATGACGCTGTTCAAGGGCATCCAGACGGCGCTCTACGTCTCTCTCGGCCAGAGCCTGCTCGCGAGCATGACGCTCGTCGTCGCCTGGCTCGCCGGCACCACGCTGGCGCGCCGGCTCGATGGCGTGCCCCTGCCGCTTCCTGGCGTCAGTCGCGCGCGCTCGCTCGTCGTGCTCGTGACGCTTGGGGGGCTCGCGTACGCGGTGCTGTGGCTGCGGCGCGATCTGCTGTTCAAGGAGATCGAGCCGTGGATGGTGCTCGCGCTGCTCCTTCATGGCGCCCTCCCGCTCGTCGCCGTCACGCTCCGCGCGCCGCGTCGTCTCCTCGCGCTGCGGGGACGAGCCGTCGCGCTCCCACCGGCCGTGGTGGCGCTGGCGCTCGTCGTGGGCAGCGTCCCGAGCGTGGGGTCCGTGCTCGGCGTGTACGCGCCGGCCGGCAGCCGGATCGCGCACGCCGCCGCGCCGCTCAGCGACTTCGACGGCGACGGCGTTGCGTGGCTGCTCGGCGGCTCGGACTGTGGCCCCTTCGACGCCACCATTTATCCGGGCGCCAGCGAGACGCTCGGGGACGGCGTCGATCAGGACTGCGACGGTGCCGACCTCGAGAGCAGCGGTGAGGCCGCGGCGGAGAACGTGCCCCTCGCGCCCGAGGAGCGCCCCGCGCTCATCGTCATCGTCAGCGTCGACGCGCTACGGCGCGATCACGTCGGCGTCTTCGGCGGCGGCGAGCTGACGCCCAACCTCGATCGCTTCGCGAAGAAGGCCGTCGTGTTCGACAACGCCTTCTCGAGCGGCACGGTCACGCTCGCGGCGCTGCCGGGGATGCTGACGGGGCGTTCGATGACCGAGGTGTACCGCGCCATGGACAAGCGGCACCTCGACGACACGCTGCGGACGCTGCCCGAGGTGCTGAAGCCGGCCGGCTTCACGAGCGGCATGATCGTCGACGGCATCGCCGCGCATCGGCACGGCTGGGATCGCGGCTTCGACACCAGCCTCGATCTGCTGAACGCCAAGCGTGAGCGCGCGGACGAGGTGGTCGATCACGCGCTGGCGTGGCTCGACGAGCACGACGAGGGCAAGCGGCTCCTCTGGGTACACCTCTTCGACCCGCACGCCCCCTATCGTGACGTGAAGGAGATCGACCTCGGCGACGATCGTCGCGGCCGCTACGCCGAGAGCGTCGCCTGGCTCGACCGTCACCTCGGCCGGCTGCTCGAGCGCCTCGAGTCGCTCGAGGCCACCGTGGTGTTCTTCGCCGACCACGGCGAGCACCTCGGCGAGCACGGCCGCGTCGGCCATGGCAAGGACGTCTACGGCGACGGCGCGCGCATCCCGCTCATCGTGCGCACGCCTTGGTCGCTGCCGCGCCGCGTGCGCACCGCGGTCTGGCAGCTCGATGTGCTGCCCACGCTCGCGCACCTCGTCGGCGTCGGCGCGCCGCTCACCCGCGGACGCAGCCTCGTGCCGGAGCTCAAGGGCGCGCCGGACGACCTCACGCGCGCGGTCTTCACGGAGGGCTTTTATGGCTACGACTGGCGCAGCGTGAGCACGGCGACGCACCGGCTGCTCTACGCCGCGCACGCGAACAGCTACGAGCTCTACGACACCGTCGCGGACCCGGCGGAGAGCGAGAACCTCTACCGCCCCGGCGAGGCGATCTCCGACGCCATGCGCCGCCGCCTCGCGCTGTTCACCGCGACGGTGCGGAACGCAGGCGAGCGCGAGACCCTGGCGCTCCGGCGCGCCAACACCGTCGACGAGGTGCCGGAGCACGCGCGCCTGCCTGCGCCCGCCAAGCTCGGCGACGGCATGGAGGTGCTCGGCTACGCCATGCGGCGCGAGAGCGCGACGAAGCAGATCGTCGACGTGTACGTACGGCCGAGCGAGGTGCCGGCGCGCTCCTACAAGCTCGAGCTCACCCTCGAGAAGGGCGGCAAGCAGCTGCGCGCGGCGGTCATCCCCGGCAAGGCGCGCTACCCGACGCACCAGTGGACGCCGGACACCATCGTCAAGGTCCCCGTCCGCATCAAGCTGAAGGAGAAGGACGCCGAGGGTTGGTCCGTCAGCGTCGCGCTCGTGGACTTCAGCGGCGGCGGCGAGCGCGTCCCCGCCGAGCCGAGCCCGCTGCCCGCGCCTCGCTGAGCGCGCTCGAGCATGAGCGCTCAGGGGGAGGGCGAGGCCGCGCGCACGCGCGACATGACCTTCTTCACCAGCGTCACCAGCGCCAGCACGACGGCGCCCACGCCGACGCCGACGACGAGGGGCGCCAGGACGCCGAGCGCGCTCTTCAACATCATCGTGCCGCCGAGGCCGCCGAGCCAGTGCTCGAGCCGCGCCTCGGCGCCGGGGATGCCGTGCAGGATGATGCCGCCGCCGACGAGGAACATGGCGATGGTGCCGACGACGGACAGGCCCTTCATGAACAAGGGCGTCTTGTCGACGAGCAGGGCGCCGAAGCGCTGCTTCAGCGAGCCTGCCGAGCCTGTCGTGCGCAGGTGCAGGCCGATGTCGTCGAGCTTCACGATGCCGGCGACGAGCCCATAGATGGCGATCGTCATGCCGAAGGCCACGATGGTGAGCACGGTGGCCTTGGTCCGGAATTCCTGGTCTGCCACAGCGCCGAGCGTCACGGCCACGATCTCCGCCGACAGGATGACGTCGGTGGTGATGGCCTGCCTGATCTTCCGTGACTCCACCTGCTGCAGCGCCTTCGGGTCCGGCGCCTGCAGGGCGTCGAGCAGCTCGTCGTGGTGCTCCTCGTCGTGCTTGTCCTTGCGGTGCAGCACCTTGTGCACGCCCTCGTAACAGAGGAACGCGCCGCCGAGCATGAGCAGCGGCGTGATGAACGACTGCGGCAGAAGGAGCGCGAGCGGGATGAGCACGCACTTGTTCACCGCCGAGCCGAGCGCGACCTTGCCGACGATGGGCAGCTCGCGCGAGGGAGCGAGCCCGACGAGCCCCTCGGCGTTCACCGCCAGGTCGTCGCCCGCGAGCCCGGCCGTCTTCTTCGCGGCCACCTTCGTCATGGTGGCGACGTCGTCCATGAGCATGGACATGTCGTCGAGCAGCGCCAACAGACCGGTCACGGCCATCGTTCACCTCTGGCGGACGCGACTAGCGCAGGGGGGCGCGTTCGACCAGGCACGGAGCCCGGCCGTCGGAATTGAAAAAGCCCCGAAGAATCGGGGCTTTGGCTGGGGAACTAGGATTTGAACCTAGATAGCGGGAATCAGAATCCCGAGTCCTACCATTAGACGATTCCCCAACGGTCGCCCCCTACCTAAGGAGCAGGGCCGTCGCTGTCAATCCTGATCGAGCCCGTGCGGCGCTCGGCCGGCGCTACGGGAGCGGCGGCGACACGAAGCGGTTGCTGCTGATGAGGTCCTCGCTCGTGTTCGGGCGGGCGAACAGGTAGCCCTGCGCGTAGGTGACGCCGAGGGTCTTCACCACCTCGAGCTCCTCGGCGTACTCGACGCTCTCGAGGATGGTCGGGATGCCGACGCCGTCGCACATGGCGGCCGTCGAGCGCACCACGTGCTGCTTGAACTCGTCCTTGTGGATGTCTCTGCAGAAGTAGCCGGAGATCTTCACGTAGTCGGGCCGGAGGTCCTGCACGAGGCGCAGGTTCGCGAAGCCGACGCCGTAGTCGTCGAGGGCGATGGCGAAGCCCGCGCCGCGGAGATCCTGCAAGGTGCGCGCGAAGGCCCGCGTGTTGACGATGGTCTGCTGCTCGGTGAGCTCGAAGACGATCTCGTCGTTGGTGAAGCCGGCGTTCGCCACGAAGTCGTTCACGAGGCGCACGAAGTCAGGGTTCGTCATCGAGCGCGGCTGCGAGTTGATGAACAGCTTGGAGCCCTTGAACTCCGCATGCAGCTGCTGGGCCTCGAGCAGCGCGGCCTCGATGCAGAGCGAGTCGGTCTCGAACAGCCGTTCTTTGCGCGAGGCGTAGGCGAAGAGGATCTCGGGGTTTCGGAGCGGGGTGCCGGCCGGCGCGCGCGCGAGGCTCTCGAAGCCGTGCGCGATGAAGGGCGCGTCCGAGCCGCCGACGTTGACGATGGGCTGCAAGAGCGCGCGGATGGGCCGCTGGGCGAGGAAGTCGTCGAGCAGCTCGACCTGCATGACCTGGCCGTCTTGCGTGCCGGCGTCCTCGTGCGCCGGGCCGTTCTCGCCGTGCACGTAGCGGCGCAGGCGGCGCAGATCGATGGGCTTCTCGAGCACGGCGGTGGCGCCGACGGTGCGCCCGAGCGCGTGCACGTCGTCGTTCACGTAGCCGCTCATGGCGAGCACGGTGGTCTCGGGGAAGTGCGTCGAGACCCAGCGGATGAGGCGCATGCCCTCGAGCCCGCCGAGCTCGCTGACGCGCAGATCGGTAACCACGACGTCGAAGCGATGATGCTCGAGCACGGCCTCGGCCGCCTCGATCTCGCGGCAGGTGATGATCTCGAG
Source organism: uncultured Myxococcales bacterium (assembly GCA_964388085.1). Classification (GTDB taxonomy): domain Bacteria; phylum Myxococcota; class UBA727; order UBA727; family CAYLZW01; genus CAYLZW01. The sequence continues at coordinate 17,000 of CAYLZW010000059.1, forward strand.
GCCGGGCGAGGTGAGGTAATCCGAGAGGACGCTCAACACCGCGGGTTCGTCGTCGAGCAAGAGCACGCTGCGCATCAGGGGGGAGCTCCTTCCCTCGGGGCGCGCGCTCGCCGGCGACGGAGGAGTCGACCTGCGAGCAAGAGCGCGAGGAAGGCGATTGAGGTGTCGGATCCCCCCTGGGAACAGACCAGGCCCGTGGTGCCCGCGAGGCCGGCGGAGACGCAGACATCGATCTCGCAGACCTCGTCGTCGCTGCACACGATGGGCACGAGCTGTCCCGTGGTCGAGCAGCGCCCCTCGCGCCGCTCGTCGATGCAGCGCGGCGTGCACTCGCCGCCGGGCGGCCCAGCGTCGAATGCGGGGAGCGCGCCGGCGTCGGCAGGCTCGAGCCCTGCGTCTTGGGGCGGCGGTCCTGCGTCGGGGACGGGATCGGGTCCGGCGTCTACAGGCTGCGGCCCTGCGTCGGGGCCGGGATCGGGTCCGGCGTCTTCGGGCTGCGGTCCGGCGTCGGGGAGCGGATCGGGTCCCGCGTCGACCGGCTGCGGTCCAGCGTCGGGGACGGGATCGGGTCCGGCGTCGTAGCCCGCGTCGAGGACCGGATCGGGTCCGGCGTCATAGCCCGCGTCGAGCACGGGATCCGGGCCCGCGTCGAAGCCCGCGTCCGGCTCGACGAAGCCTGCGTCGTCGCCGCCGTCCGCGTCACCAGCGTCGTCCTGCGCGAACGCCGGCAGCGCGGCCAGCGAGGCGACAGCGACGAGCATGGGGAGGCAAGGCAAGCGCATCATGAGGCGGTTCTCGGCCGGAGCCAGCGAGCCTTTCCTGCACGGGTCGCTGGATCGGGGCCACTGTAGCACGCGTCCCGTGAGAGGGGCGGCGACCACCCGTCAACGCCGCGCTATGCTGGCCCGCCACCGCCGGCAGCGCGTCTGGCGTCGCCATCGGGGCGTCTTTTCAGCAGCCTGCTGAGACAGGAGAGGCCGCGAAGGCGGGACGTGGACGCGATGGACGAGCCCATTCCACCTACATCGTCCACCCTCGGATGGCGCCGGGAAGGGTTCGAGGTGGCCCTCATCGGCCCCGAGGCCATGCGACATAGGGAGCTGCTGCTGCGCGCGGGGTACCGCGTCCGCGGGGCGCTGCAGGGCGATCGGGCGCAGCGCGTGTTCGCGGACGACGTCGCCGTCGACGTCATCGTGCTCGACTTCGCGCTCGAGGGACGTCCCCCCGAGGCGGTGCTCTTGTTCTCGCGGGGCACGAGCGCGGCCGCGGCGCTGGTGGCGTTGGTGCCGGCGCAAGACTCCGACGGCTTCCGGCGCGCGTTCATGGCGGGCGCCCGCGACGTCCTGCCGACGCCTTCGCGCGGCGAGGATCTGCTCGCGTCCGTCGACTATCTGCTCGAGCCGCGCGCGCTGCAGTCCACCGTCGATCGCCTGCGACAGCAGCTCGGCGCCGACGAGACCATCGCGCTGCCGCCGTCGAAGCCGAGCGCGGACGACAAGGCCGCCGTCATCGCGCTCGAGGCCCAGGTCGCCGAGCTGCGCCGCGAGATCGAGCGCCTCCGGGAGAAGCACGACAAGCAGCAGCAGCAGAGCGCCACGCGCCTACAGCAGCAGGTGATGCTGGTCGTCGGGGAGCGCGATCGCGCGCTGGCGTCGCTCGAGCAGGCCAAGCAGAAGGCGCGCTCGTTTCGTCGCGAGGCGCTCGACGGGCAGGGCCAGCTCCGCCTGCTCGAGCGAGCCTGCGAGGAGCTGCAGCTCAAGCTGAAGGACGCCCGCGACCAGCGGCGAGCGGTCGAGTCCCGGTTGGTGGAGGCGCAGAAGCGTACGCGCACGCTCGAGCAGGTCATCCACCAGCACGTGCAGGCGGCCGAGCTCGAGGTGCAGTCGGCACAGGCGCTGCTGGAGGTGCCGAGGAGCGACGTCGATCCGGAGGCCGCGCTGCTCGAGCGCGAGCAGGACGAGCGCCGCCTCGCCGAGCTCGAGGGCGCGATGAAGGAGCGCGACGATCTCGAGCGCCGCGTGAAGGAGCTCGAGCTCGAGCTCGCGAAGGTGTCCGAGACGAGCACGCGCTCGGCCGCGGCGGCGGATGGCTTTGGCAGCGAGCGCACGCGCGCGGAGATCGACACGGCCTCGGAGCTCGAGGCGGCGCTCGCGGCGCGCGCGGAGGATGAGCGGCGCCTGGCCGAGCTCGACGGGGTCCTCGTGGAGCGGGAGCGCCTCGACGCCGAGGTGCGTCGCCTGCAGCAGGCGCTGTCCGAGGAGAGCGTCGATCCCCGTACGGCGGAGCTCGAGGCCGAGCTGCGCGATCTCGCGGACGCGCACGGGGAGACGACGGCCATGCTCGAGGCCGTGCGCGTGGATCGGGAGAGCCTGTCCCGCCGCCTCGCGGAGCTCGAGCGCGAGGCCGCCGACGCCGTCATGCGCGTGGAGGAGCTGGCGCCGCTCGTCGGTGAGGTCGAGCGCCTCAGGGCCGAGCTGCGGGCCGAGCGCGACGCCAGGCAGCACGCGCTACGAAACACCGCGCAGCTGACGACGCAATCGAGCGCGCTCGATCGGGAGACGACCACGCTCGCCTGGGAGCTCGAGGCAAAGCAGCGCCGGCTCGTGCTGGCCTACGCCCGCCAGGAGGTGCTGAGCGGCGAGCTCGCCAAGCTGCGCGAGCAGATGGCCGCCGAGACACGCTCGCGCGAGGCGCTGCTCGAGAAGCTGCGCGCGGCCGAGGAAGAGCTCGGTCGACTTCGCTCGGCCTTCGGGGCATCGTCCCTGAAGCGCGTGGTCACGTGAGCCTGTGCGCCGTACCCGCCAGAGCGAGGGGGCCCTGAATGTCGACGCAACGTGTCTCCGCGCGCAGCGCTTCTCCGTCCACGGCTAGACTGTTCAGCATGTCGAAGGACACCGAGCCCGTCGCGTTCCTGGACATGATCGAGTGGTCGCGCGGGATGAGTCAGCAGGCGTTCGCGGCCCGCATCGGCGGCTGGGCCCTCGTCGGGCCGCCCATCAACGCGCGCTCCGACGACTGGAACTACCGGACCCTGAGCGCGCGCACCGTACGCGACGAAGGACCAAACGGCGACGTGCTCATCCTGCGGGACACCTACGCGGCGTTCCCGCTCAAGAAGGCGGGCCCCGGACCCTTCAAGGACACCATCCTCATCGGCCGCGCCAGCAGCAACGACGTACGCCTGCCGCACACGAGCGTCTCGAAGCTGCACGCGCGCGTGCGCTACAACGCCGAAGGTCGGCCCTCCATCAGCGACGCGGGTTCCTCGAACGGCACGATCGTACAGGACGCGAAGCTCGCGGACGGCGTCTGGCTCCTGCTCGACAGCGGAGACGTGTTGCAGATCGGCACCTGCACCTTCCGGGTGCTCGATCCCGAGCGGCTCTACCAGCTCGTCCAAAAGCTCGGCGCCTGAACCCCCACGTCAGGCGTCGCCCCGTGAGCGGGGGCTCTGCCTGCGTGGGTGGGGCAGCCGCCAGCGCTCAGTTCGGCAGCGTCTCGATCTCGACGTCGAGCGTGTAGTCGCCGATGCCGCCGTTCGGCTGGCGCCTCACGGTCACGTAGTAGTAGTCGCCCTCGCTGACGTCGTACTGCGCGACCATCGGCGAGGTGTAGCCGGAGGGGGCATCGTTGACGCCGTCCGGGCAGGTCGCGGTCTCGCCGCTCGGCACGCCTTGGCCGCACTCCACGGTGACGGCGTCCTCGGTCGGGTCGCCGAACACGCGCGTGCCGATGTCGACGGTGACGCCGTTCAGGCCCGTCAGCGTCGCCGTCAGGCGCTCGTTGTCGAACACGAAGATCTCGTACACGTCGACGTCACCGCCGCACAGGCGCGCGTCGCTGACGGACTCGCTGTGCGCGCCGGGTGCCGGGTTCGCGCGCAGGCGAGCGGGGCCGCCGGGGCTGTTGTTGGGCTCGCGTGGGTCGGCCGTGCAGGCCGGGCCGATCTCCACCTCGAGCGCGTAGGGCTGCGCCGTGTAATCGCTCGCGCCCGTGGGGCGGACGATGACGCCGTACTCGCGCACGAAGGCCTCGTTCACGCTCGGCGCCACGAGGTTCAGCTCGATGACGTCTTCGGCGGCCGCGTTGTTGTCGAGCTGGACCTCGGTGAGCGTCTCACCGTCGTTGCCGAGCTTCACGAGCGCGAGCCCGAGCTTGCCGACCGCGGCGTCGTGCGTGAGACGCGCGCGCAGGAGCTGTCCGTCGTTCAGCTTGCCCGCGCGGTAGTAGTCGGGATCGCCGACGCCACAGATGCTGCCGCAGCCGGCGGCCGGCGGCGTCGCGCTCGAGCACGCGGCCAGGTCGGGCCAGCTGGCCGGGGGCGTGATCGTCGACGCGCACGCCAGGTCGGAGCTGACGGTGCCGACGCAGGTGCCGGCGGCGAAGGTGTCGTTGTTGGTCGGCTCCGAGGCCGTGCACTGTGAGGCGTCGAAGGTCGCCGTGGAGACCGTGTAGGTCTGCGGCGTCGACGACGAGCCCGCGTGCAGGCGCACGCGCGCGTAGTACGTCTGCTCGGCGGCGGAGAAGGGCAGGGGCACGGCCTCCCAGCCGTTCGACGCGCTCGAGGTGTTCGAGCTCTCGAGCACGGTGCCCTCGGCGTCCAGCAGATCGACGCGTATGTCGCCGTCGGCGTGCGTGAAGTCGACGCGCAGGTTGCCGCCGGTGTTGGCGGGCAGCGTGACCGCGAAGTGATCGACGTCGGCGCTGCCGCAGCGGATGACCTGGACGGACGTGTCCACGGGGAGCGCGCCCGCCTGCGCGATGGAGGTGTCCGGCTCGTTCACGTCCGCGTCGCACGTCGCCGGGCGGGGCAGCGTCTTCGCGTGCACGGTGTAGGTCTGGTTCGTGATCGCGTCGCTGTCGTTCGAGTACAGCACCACCTTCAGCCAGAAGGTCACGGAGCCCTCGGGGGCGCTCACCCGCTCGATGTCGCCGCCCGTGCTCGCCGTGGCGATGCTCGTGCCGTCCAGCACCTTGTAGAGGGTGAGGTCGAGGTCGCCGTCATCCGACTCCATCTCGACGGTGATCTCGACGCCGTGCAGCTCGGGCACGGTGACCTTGTAGAAGTCGACGTCGGTCCGGCCGCAGCGGGCGAAGGCGGTGGTCGCGTTCACGGGGATCTCGTAGGCCGTCGCCATGGTGTTGTTCGGCTCGATGCCGTTCGCCGTCTCGTCGGCGCAGTTCACCTGCTGCGGGGCGTCGCTCTCCACGATCTCGACGTTGTAGGACCACACGTCCTCTTCGTTGCCGGCGCCCGCGATGCGCAGCGTGAAGTTGCCGGTCTCGTCCGCGTCCGCGATGCCGCTGACGCTGACCTCGGTGTCGAAGGAGCCGAAGGTCTCCGACTGCGTCGGCAGGCCCTCGGAGTTGCGCATCTCCACGATGATGCCGCCGCCGTTGTAGTCGGGCAGGCTGACGGTCGCGCGGTAGCGCTTACCGGGCTGGATGGGGAAGCTGAGGAAGTCGGTGTTGCCGCGGCAGACGGTGCCGGCGTAGCCCGACAGCGAGATCGGCGTGGCGGTCTCCACGCTGTCGTTCGGCTCGTCGTCCTCGCCTTCGCAGGTCGCCGGCGGCAGGTAGCAGGTGAAGGTCGAGACGTCGCAGCGCTGGCGCGAGTCCTCGCAGTCGTTGTCGGCCTCGCACTGCGGGTTCGTGCACTCGCTGGTGGCCGGCGAGCAGCGGCGCCCGCCGTCGCAGTCGGCGTCGGAGTCACAGCGGTTCAGCACGCTGTAGCAGCTGCCGGTACCGACGTTGCATTCGGTGCCCGGGCCGCAGTCGTCGTTGCTGATGCACTGCACGCAGCGACCCAGGTTGTCGCACAGCTCGTTCGGGCGGCAGTCCTCGGAGGCGGTGGCGGCCGTACACTCTTCGCCGCCCGGATCGAGGCAGAAGCCCGACTCGACGTCACACAGCTCGCTGGCCTCGCAGGCGAGCTCGGGGAACTGATCGGCGAAGGCGCAGCCGCCCTGATCGGGCACGCAGAGGAACACCGTGCGATCACAGCGCTCGCCGGCCGGGCACTGGAAGGAGTTGGTGCAGGCGTCGCGGCCGCCGGTCTCGAAGCAGTTACCGCCGGAGCAGAACTGGCCGAGGTTCGGGCAGTCGTCGTCGAGCTCGCACTGGGTGCCGAGCGGCGAGTCGGGGTCCGCGACGCACTGGTTCAGCGCGTTGCAGGTCTGCCAGGCCTTGCAGCAGTACGGCAGCAGATCTTCGGGCGTGTTCTCGGTGTTGCACTGGAGCTGCAGCTCACCGGTGGCGCACTCGCCCGGCCGGCACTCGCCGCCCTGGCAGATGTAGCCGTCGCCGCAGTCGGCGTGCACCTCGCAGTTGGTGGTCTCTGTCCGAGGCGGGACCGGCTCTTTGGTGTCATCAGGACAGGCCGCGCTGAACAGCACGACACCCGCGAGCAGGACGAGGAGGGAGGAGGCGTTCTTCATGATCGAATGATTCCGGGAGGGTTGTTCCGGGATGAATGCTCGCGAAGAGCCGGGTCAGAAACCCGGGCACTCCTCCGTGGAGGTGGACAGGTCTTCGATGCACGGGGCGCCTTCCCCGGGCGCGGGCCAGTGGATGATCGCCGGCTCCCACCAGTCGCCGTTCGAGAGGTCCTGAAAGAACTCCGCCTCGAGGGCGCCGTACACGTAGATGCGGATGGTGTTGCCCACCGTGCCCGAGCCGCTGCAGCCGGTGAAGCCGAAGAAGTCGACGCCGACGAGGTACGAGCCGGGCTCCGCGATGTCGATGTTGACGTTCTCCGGGCCGAAGCCGCAGAGGTCGTCGATGTCGAGGCTCGGATCACCGGCGCTGCCGCTGACGCTGTCCTCGTCCCAGTCGGGGCGGCTGCCGCTCGTCGCCTTACAGTTCGCGTAGTAGCAGGCGAAGTCGGTGCCGCAGCCCGAGGCGAGGCTGTCCGACCCGAAGTCGAGGCCGGTGGTGGCGCAGAACTGCTCCGTGCTGGTCTCCTTCATGAAGTGGAGATCCATGTCGCCGAAGCTCGTGTCCCAGGAGAGCTGCACGAGGATGGTGTCGTTCGGGATGGCCTCGAACTGCACCTCACACTCGTTCACGCTGCGCGTGCCGAGGTCGTCGACGACGGTGGCGCGCACGCGGTAGCGGCCCGCGAGATCGATGCCGAGCACGCCGTCCGCGAAGGTGAAGCCGGTCTCGGTGCCGTTGTCGTTGGTGAGCATGGCCGTCGATCCGGGCGGCTGCTCGACGACGGTCCACTCGACGGTGGAGATGCTGCCGTCCGTCGTCGCGGGGACGGCGTCCTCGGCGGTGAGGATGACGTTGTCGAGCGGCTCGACGGTGCCGGTGTCGGCGCCGCCGTTGACGGACTTGATGCGCACGGCGCACTGCGGGGGCGTGACGCCGATGCCGCTGAGCGGCACGACGATCTCGGGCGAGTCGGGATCGTTCGAGCGGATGCTGACCTTGCCCTGGTAGTTGCCGAGCGCCTTCGGCACGAAGCGCAGCGTGAGATCGAAGACGTTCTCGGGCGCGGCGCCGGCCTCGGGCGGCGGCGGCAGCGCGTCGTCGCGCGCGGGCGGGCGGCCGACGAAGCTGAAGGCGGCCTCGCCTTCGGGGTGCTCCGCGGGGACCACCACGGCGTCCTCGGGCAGGACGACCTCGTCGAACACCAGATCGCGCTGGCCGCGGTTCTCGACGGTGAGCGTGCACT
>CAYLZW010000060.1:0-24665 GCA_964388085.1 uncultured Myxococcales bacterium
TCACCTCCTACAAGCTGTTCATGGCCTATCCGGGCGTGCTCTACGTCGACGACGGCACGCTGTATCGCGCCTTTCGCCAGGCCGGTGACAACGGCACGCGCATCTGCATGCACGCCGAGAACGGCATCGTCATCGACGAGATCATCAAGCAGGCCATCAAGGACGGCAAGACCGACCCCGTCTGGCACGCCAAGACGCGGCCGACGCGCATGGAGGCGGAGGGCGTGCACCGCGCCATCGCCATCGCCGAGGTCGCCGACGTGCCGCTCTACATCGTGCACCTCTCCTGCGCCGACGCGCTCGAGGAGGTCAAGCGCGCGCGCAGCCGTGGCGTCGACGTCATCGCCGAGACCTGCCCGCAGTATCTCTTCCTCGATCAGAGCTACTACGAGAAGGAGGGCTTCGAGGGCGCCAAGTGGGTGATGACGCCGGCGCTGCGCGAGAAGTGGAACCAGGACGTGCTCTGGCAGGGGCTCAAGTACCGCCACCTCGAGACGATCGCCACCGATCACTGCCCCTTCTGCATGAACGAGAACGAGCAGAGCCCGGCGCGCAAGGGCAAGGAGCTCGGGCGCGACTCGTTCACCAAGATCCCGAACGGCGCGCCCGGCGTCGAGAACCGCATGAGCCTCATCTTCACCGGCGGCGTCGTGCACAAGCGCATCAGCTTGAACCGCTTCGTGGAGCTGACCTCGACGGCGGCGGCCAAGGCCTTCGGCCTGTTCCCGAAGAAGGGCACCATCGCGGTGGGCTCCGACGCGGACATCGTGATCTTCGATCCCGAGCGCAAGGAGACCATCAGCATCGACAACCCGTGCACGCACCACATGAACGTCGACTACTCGGCGTACGAGGGCTTCGAGATCACGGGCTTCTCGGAGACCGTGCTCTCGCGCGGGCGCGTCGTCATCGAGAAGGGCGAGCAGAAGCTCGAGAAGGGCGGCCAGTTCGTGAAGCGGGCGCTGACCGGCTCCCTGCTGCGCTAGCCGCGCGGCAGAGGCGGCAGCGCCCGCCTCGGCGTCAGGTGCCGAGCCCTGCGTCGTCGCCGCCGTCGCCGTCGCCGCCGTCGCCGACGCCGCCGTCGCCCAGGCTCGCGATGCCGTCCTCGCCGTCGCAGTTCTGGTCAACGCCGTCACCGAGCTCGTCGTCGGCGCCGGGGTTGATGTTCTCGTCCGCGTCGTCGCAGTCCTGGCCGTAGCCACAGAAGGAGGTGCCGTAGCCGTCGCCGTCGCGATCCTCGTCGTCGTCACAGGGTGGGATGCCGTAGCAGGCCATCAAGGTGAGCGCGATGGTGCCGCCGCCGGCGATGCCGAGCACGCCGCGCGCGAGGCGCGACAGGAAAGGGGGGGAGGTCGCCGGCACGCGCGCGTCGCAGTGCGGGCAGAGAGCGGCAGCGGCAGGGATGAACCCCGCGCAGGAAGAACAGGTCGGCAGCATCGTCATGTCATCTCCTCCGGTGTCGAATGGCGGCTCACGGATCGTCTCCGCGGCGGAGGCAATACGCAAGCCATGGGCCAACGCGAACAGCAGCTCCGCGCCGCAGGGGAGGCGCCTTTAGCGGCGGCTGCGAGGTCGAGATCGCGGCAGCGGTGTCATATGCGGACGGCGCTGCCGTGCCCGGCGACGTCTGTCGGGAGCGCTGGCGCGCGCGGCTCGAAAGAGGAGCGCCCGCGGGCGGCTGGCAGAGTGCTTGCTTTGACGGCGCTGTCGTTCGTCGTCCTCTCGTCGAGCGGTGCGGACGGACAGGGGAGAAGAAGCCAATGGTGAGACGACGCCTCGAGGTCCTGCCCGACGACTATTTCCCCGCCTACGTCGTGTGGGAGCTCACGCTGCGCTGCGATCAACCGTGTGCTCACTGCGGCTCGCGCGCGGGCAGCGAGCGTCCCGACGAGCTGAGCACGGCGGAGGCGCTCGCGGTCGTCTCCCAGCTCGCGGCGCTGCGCGCGCAGGAGGTCGTGCTCATCGGCGGCGAAGCGTACCTCTACGACGGCTTTCTCGACGTCATTCGCGCGCTGCGCGACGCGGGCATTCGTCCCACCATGACCACCGGCGGCCGCGGCATCAGCGCCGAGCTCGCGCGCGCGATGAAGGAGGCGGGGCTGCACTCGGTGTCGGTGTCCGTCGACGGCACCGAGCTCGAGCACAACCGCATCCGCAAGGCGCCCGGCAGCTTCGAGAGCGCGCTCGCGGCGCTGACCCATTTGCGCGCGGCCGGGCTCACGGTGGCCGCGAACACCAACGTGAACCGCGTGAACGCGCCCGTGCTCGAGGATCTCTACGAGGTGCTCAAGGACAAAGGCATTCGCGCCTGGCAGGTGCAGATCACCGTCCCCCTCGGGCGCGCCGCGGACCGCCCGCAGATGCTGCTGCAGCCCTACGACCTGCTCGACGTCGTGCCGCGCATCGCGAAGCTCAAGGAGCGCGCGTTCGCGGACGGCGTTCGCCTCATGCCGGGCAACAACCTCGGCTACTTCGGCCCCGAGGAGGCGCTGCTGCGCTCGCCGAAGCGCGGCGGCGGCGATCACTGGCAAGGGTGCCAGGCGGGCAAGCGCGTGCTCGGCATCGAGTCGAACGGCGCCGTCAAGGGATGCCCCTCGCTGCAGAGCCACGCCTATGTCGGCGGCTCGCTCAAGAGCCGCTCGCTCGAGGACATCTGGCAGCACGCGCCGGAGCTCGCCTTCGCGCGCGCGCGCACGCCGAGCGAGCTGTGGGGGTATTGCGCCGAGTGTCCCTTCGCCGAGACGTGCCTCGGCGGCTGCACGTTTACCGCGCACGCGCTGTTCGGCCGTCCGGGCAACAACCCCTATTGTCACTTTCGCGCCCGGCAGCTCGCCAAGCGCGGCGAGCGAGAGCGCATCGTGCCGACGCAGGCGGCCGAGGGCTTGCCCTTCGATCACGGCCTGTTCGAGATCGAGATCGAGCCGCTCGACGCCGAGGAGGTCGCGCGCTCGCTCCCGCCGGAGGGGCTCGTCGCCATCACGCGCAAGCCGAAGCGCACGCCGGCGGAGGCGTATCGGGCGCTGCGCGAGAGGCTGGGACGTCCCGTGTGACCGTCCCGCGGGACGTTGCACCGCGCGACGCGTCTGGCCGGGCGTCCTCGTCGTCCAACACATTGAATGTCAGGGGCTTGCGCGTGCGTGCACGGCTGGCAGGGGCCTTGCGTTGGGAGCAGCCAGCACAGGCTTCCCCCCGCGCTCACACCAGGAGGACCCGCCATGACCACCGTCTCGTCGAAGCTCAACCCCCGCACGCTTAGCCGCCCCATCCAGTGCTTCGAGAACCTGAACGAGCGAGCCGACGTCGCCGGGGCGAAGCTGGGCAGCCGGGTGCAGGACAAGATGATCACGACGGCGCTGCGTTCGCATCTGCCGGCCATGCGGGCCGGGGCGGCGGCGAACGAGCTGAGCGCGAGCCTCGGCGTCTCGGCACAGCGGTCCGCGAGCCGCGCGCTCCAGCGTGGGCTCGACGGGGTCGCCGCTGCCGAGCGGGCGAAGAAGATCAAGGAGGCTCTCCAGCCGGAGCCGAAGGTCCACGTCGTCGTTCCCGGTGACACCTTGAGCGCCATCGCGGCGAGCAACGGCGTGACGCTGCCCGAGCTGCTCGCGGTGAACCCGCAGATTGAGAACCCGGACGTCATTCATGTTGGTGAGACCATCAACCTCCCCGCGAGCGCGAGCGAGGCGCCGGCGAACGAGGTGCCGGCCAGCGACGGGCCGGCGGACGCGACCTCCGCGACGCCGTCCTCCGACGCGCTGCCCTCGAGCACGGCGGAGGCGGACGCGTTCCACATCACGCAGTTCGTGGATCCGAAGTACAACCCGACCGGGCCGAGCTTCAGCTCGAACTGTGGCCCGGCGTCGCTCGCCATGACGCTCGACACGCTCGGCAAGCTGCCGCCCGGCCTCACCCCCGAGCAGAGCGTCGATTACGCGCGCGCGCTCATGCGGCCGGACCTGCAGCCGACGAGCTACGTGACCGCGTCCGACGGGCAGCGCGTGCCGCAGCTCAATATCGACGGCGAGTACTCGAACACCGGCCAGATCGAGACCGCGACCCGCTCGCTCGGCATCCCGAGTGAGAACCAGAGCGGCTGGGACGCGCTCGACGCATCGCTGGCGGCCGGCAAGCCGGTCATCGCCAACGGCACCATCAATGACCATTGGCGCAGCCAGTTCCCGCAGGGTCAGGGCCGCTACGGCTCGGGCGACGTCGACCACTTCAACACCATCCTCGGCAAGACGCCGGACGGCAAGTACATCGTGAGCGATCCGATGTTCACGGGCGGCCCGGTGGAGATGACGCGCGAGCAGCTCGCCGTGTTCTTCGGACCGAACTACGGCGGCGTGCCGAGCTTCATGGCGCTCGGCTGAGCCGGCTGCGCGCCCACAGCGACGACGCTGACAACCCCTGAGCACGAGGCGTCCGCTGTCGGGCGCCTCGTGTGCCTCCAAGCCCTCTGCGCTCGGAGGGGTCCGGCGACCGTAGCGCGGTCGCCGCCGCCCTGGCTCGAGCGCGATCCGTGTCTGCCACCCGAGGAGTAAACGCAATGAAGCGTGTGGGTTCCGTGTCCCTCCGCCGGTCGCGCGTCGCGACCTTTGTCTCTTTGTCTCTCATCGGCTGCGTGAGCGCTCTCGCGCCCTCGGCCTGTACGAGCTCCGTCGCCGACGACGCCGCGCCGAAGGGACCGCTCGCGAGCGCCTTCGCCGAGGCCAGCGCCGAGACGGGCGTGCCCGAGCGCCTGCTGCTCGCGGTCGGCTACGTCGAGAGCCGTTGGCACACGCCGGACGCGGTCGTCACGCGCGCGGGCCACGGTGACCGGGGCACGCGCGGCCTCATGGGCGTGCTCGATCGCGCGGACGCTCCCTGGCTCAGCGACGAGGCGGCGAAGCTCGACGTCAGCGTCGATCACGCGGCCTCGGACGCCGCGACCAACGTCCGGGTCGCGGCCGCTGTGCTGCGAACGCTCGCGCTCGAGGAGCTCGGCGCCGTGCCGTCGTCGCTGAGCGCCTGGCGCAACGTGCTCGCGCGCTACGGCGCCGAGAACGATCCGGTGGCCGGGCACGCCTACGCCGACGAGGTGCTGCGCATCGTGAGCGACGGAGTCGTCGCCGAGGCCGAGGGCGGAGAGCTCTTGCGCGTCGCCGGCGACGGCGGGGGCGTCTTCGCGCCGAACCACGTCGAGCAGGGCCTCGATTATCCGGGCGTCACCTGGCTGCCCGCGCGCGAGGGGCACTTCACCTACGGCCGCACCTCGCCCATTACGCACATCATCATTCACACCACGCAGGGCAGCTACCAGAGCACGCTCAGCTGGTTCCGCTCCGCGTACAACCCGTACCTCACGAGCACCCACTACGTCATTCGCTCGTGGGACGGTGACATTACGCAGATGGTCCGCGAGTGGAACACCGGCCACCACATCGGCGGCTGGAACCCGTTCACCATCGGCATCGAGCACGAGGGCTTCATCGAGGAGGGCTACCGCTGGTTCACCGACGCGATGTACCGCTCGAGCGCCGCGCTCGTCCGTCACCTCTGCCTCAAGTACGGCATCCCCATGGACCGGGCTCATATCCTCGGCCACGTCGAGGTGCCGGGCGCCTCGCACACCGATCCCGGCGTCTATTGGGACTGGGACTACTACATGGCGCTCGTGCGCGATCCGAACAGCACGCCGCCCGAGACAAGCGACGACTGCGACGGGCTCGATTACGCGGGCGAGTGTAACGGCGACACGCTACGCTACTGCGAGAACCATCAGCTCGTCAGCGTCGACTGCGCGGCGCGCGGCCAGGTGTGCGCGTACGAGAGCGACGCCATCGGCAACAACTGCGTCGAGGCGCCGAGCGACCCCTGCGAGGGGCTCGACTACGCCGGCGAGTGCAGCGGCGAGGTGCTGCGCTATTGCGACAATGGCCAGCTCATCCAGGTGAGCTGCGCAGCGCGTGAGCAGGTCTGCGGCTATCAGAGCGACGCCATCGGCTACAACTGCCTCGAGCGCCCGACCGATCCCTGCCAGGGGCTCGACTACGCCGGCGAGTGCCGCGGCCAGACGCTGCGCTGGTGTGAAGAGGGCCAGCTGCGCAGCGTCGACTGCGCCGCGCGCGACCAGACCTGCGGCTGGCAGAGCAACGCCATCGGCAACAACTGTCTGTGACGACGAGGTGAGGCGGATGAGGCGGCGTCGCTCGGGGGAGCGGCGCCGCCTGCTCTGTTCCGAACCCTGCAGAGCGCCGCCTCTTCGGCCGGCCGAAGAGCTCCCGTTCAGCGAGCCTCGCCCATGTCGACGGCGACGGTGGTCTGCGCCCCCGCCTTGATCTCGAACGAGCGCCGCAGCGTGCGTCCCTCGAGGCGCAGCTCGGCGGAGTAGCGGCCCGCCGGCAGCGTGACCGGGTCGAAGGGCGTGGCGCCGAGGTCGCGCGCGCCGAGCTTCACGCGCGCCCAGGGACGAATGAGAAAGAACACGCTGCCTTTGCCGAGCGCCTCATAGTCGGCGCGACCGTCGCGAACGGGCACCTGGCTCACCCCGCCCGTGCGCTTGTCGCGTGCCTTTAGCGACGACGTGCTCGCCGGTACCCGGGCCTCATCGCCGCGCACCTCGAGCGCGCGGCCCGCGGCGCTCCAGCGCAAGGTCTTCGGGCCTTTGAGCTCGATCGCCACGCTCCTGTCGCTCGGCTCGGCCCGCGGGGTCTGCACCGTCGAGCGCTTCCCTTGGCGCTGGCGACGTCGAGTGCTTCGTCGGCTCGCCGGCTCCGCGCTCGGCGCCCTCTCCGCGACGTCGGCGCGCGTCGGCTCGCCTTCTGGCGTCGTCTCTTGCGGCGTCGTCTCTTGCGGCGTCGTCTCTTGCGGCGTCGTCTCGCTCGGCGGCGTCTCGCTCGGCGGCGTCTCGCTCGGCGGCGCCTCGGCTGCTTCCGCGCCTACCGGAGAGGCGACGGCCTCGACGACGAGCGTCGTGTCGGCGTCGCCAGCGCTGCGCGCGCTCGACAGGACGAGCGTGACGGCGAGCAAAGTCCCGAGCAGAAGCCCGCCCGCGACGAGCGCGCCGCGCGGCTTGCTCATGGCGGCCAACGGCGCGCTCTCGGGGGTCGCGAGCGGCGCCAGCACGACGTTCGGGCCCGCGACCTCGTCATGGCGCACGAACGTGCGCGAGGGCGGCAAGGAGACGTCCTCGTCGTCGAGCGTGGCCAGCTCCGGCTCGGAGCTCTCCTCGAGCAGCGTATCGAGCGGCAGCGGCGCGGTCGGCGCGCTCATGCGCACGGTGGCCTCGGGCGGCGCGGCGGGCATCGGCAGGGTGGGCAAGCGGCTGAGCGGCACGGGCCCACCCACTACGGTCTCGTCGCCGCGCCGCGGCGCACACGGGACGGGCCGCGAGGCGTCGTCGGCGGGGCGCGGCAGGTTCGCCGGCAGCGCGAGGCAGGTCTCGACCATGCGCGCGCAGTCCTGCGCGTCGCCGACGAGCCCCTCGAGCGCGCCCAGCGCTTCGCACAGCGCGGTGGCCGACGGCGTGCGGCGCTCGCGGTCCTTCTCCATGGCGTGCAGGACGACCTCGGCGACGGCGGCCGGCAGCGTCGGGTTCTCCTCGAGCGGCGGCGGCGGCGGGCGCGAGAGCACGTTGAAGATGGTGATGGCGTCCGTGTTGCCGCGGAAGGGCGAGCGCGCCGTGAGCAGCCAATAGAGGCTGACGCCGAGCGAATAGACGTCCGACCGGCCGTCAAGGAGCTGCCCTTGCAGTTGCTCGGGTGACATGTAGGCGAGCTTGCCGCGCAGCTCCGTGGAGCGCGTGAGGTTGTCCTCTTCCCGCATGGTCTTGGCGAGACCGAAGTCGACCACCTTGGCGGTGCCGTCCCGACAGAGCACGATGTTGTCCGGGCTGATGTCGCGGTGAATGAGCGGCGCGGGCTCGCCCTCGTCGTCCACCAGCGCGTGCGCGTGCGCGAGCCCGCGGGCGGCGTCGATGCCCGCGCGCAAGACGCCCTCGAGCGGCAGGGTGCGGCGCGCCCGCCAGGCGCGCTTGGCGACCTCGCGCAGGGACAGCCCGTCGAGGTACTCCATGACGAGGAAGTGCTCGTCACCGTCCATGCCGATCTCGAACACGCGCACGATGTTTGGGTGGCGCACGCGAATCGCCATGCGCGCCTCGCGCTGAAACAGATCGACGAAGCGCTGCTCCGCCGCCAGGTGGCCGAGGATGCGCTTGATGACCACGTAGGGCGCGTCTTTGCCGCCGTCCCGTCGCTGCGCGAGGTGGACCTGCGCCATGCCGCCGCGCCCGAGCGGACGCAGCAGCCGGTACTCTCCGAGGTCTCGCTCGTCGCTCACGTGCTCTTTCCCGGCCTGTTCCAAGGCGTCGACCTGCCCGTCGACGCCTTGGCCGCCCGCGGGCGAGCGGCCTCAGCGCTGTCCTTGATCGCCGTCACGATAGTCGTTCGCCACGAGCCCGTGCTTGGCGAGCCAGCGATAGACCTGCTTGCGGGAGCGGCCGGCGGCCTTGGCCACCTCGACGAGGTTGCCGCGATGCGCACGCAAGAGCTCGACGACCTGCTCGCGGGTCGGCGGCGGCCGCGCCTCGCTGCTCCCGGCATGGGGGTCTGCCTCGCCAGGCGGCACCCGCCCATGCTCGTCGCCGGTGTCGCCGGGCAAGGTCAGCGCAGCCTGCGCGAGGCGGCGCTCGATCATCGCCAGCGTGTAGAGCGGCTGCTGTTGCCCGCGCACCTGCAGCTCGACGGCGGCCTTGTTCAGCTCGCGCACGTTGAAAGGCCAGGGATGGCAGAGCAGGCGCTCGGCGAGGTCCGGCTCGAGCGGGCGGTCGTCGGCGAGCGCGTGGCGCAAGAGCAGCAGGATGTCTTCGCGGCGCTGCGCGAGCGGCGGCAGCTCGAGCGTGATGTCGGCGAGGCGCGCGTACAGATCGGCCCGGAAGCTGCCGCGCCGCACCTCGCTCGAGAGGTCGCGGTTGGTGGCGGCGATCACGCGGATGTCGAGCGGGACGGACTGCTTGTCGCCGACGCGCGTGACCCGTCGCTCGTCGAGGGCGCGCAAGAGCTTCGCCTGCACGGGCAAGGGCAGCTCGCCGAGCTCGTCGAGCAACAGCGTGCCGCCGTTCGCGCGCAGAAAGAACCCGTCGTGGTCGCGATCGGCGCCGGTGAAAGATCCCTTGCGGTGGCCAAAGAGCTCGCTCTCGGCGAGGTGCTCGGGGAGCGCGCCGCAGTTGACGGCGACGAGCTCCCCCGCGCGCCCGCTCGCGGCGTGCAGCGCGCGCGCGGTCACCTCCTTGCCGGTCCCCGTGGCGCCGAGCAGCAGCACCCAGGCGTCGGTGGGCGCGACCAGCGCCACCTGCCGGCGCAGGGCGCGCATGGCCGGCGAGATGCCGAGCAGGCCCGAGCGCTCGGCGCCGTCGTCCTCCTCGTCGAAGGTGGCGCGGTAGCGCAGCACGAACAGCGAGTCGCCCGTGCGCAGCACGCCGCCGTCGCGCAGGAGCTGCTCGCGGACGCGCGCGCCGTCGACGAAGGTGCCGTTCTTCTGGCTGAGGTCCTGCACCACGATCTTGTCCCCGGCCCGGCGGACGGAGGCGTGGACGCGCGAGCAGCGCCCGTCCGAGAGCGGGATGCCGCCCTCCGGCACCGCGCGGCCAAGGAGCGTCAGCTCCTCCCTGAGCTCGAAGGTGCGCAAGCGGCCGCTGCCTCCGAACACGCGCACGAGGCAGGGCTGGCGCACGAGCGCGGGGCGCCTCGGATCCGACTCCATGGTGGAGTCCGAGCGATTGGCGTCGCTCATGCGGGTGTCTACGTCGTCATGCGGGGCCGACATGAAGGCACATCCTACACGGGTCGGCGGCGCGCGGCGCGCTTCGGGCGCCTTCGCCGTG
The DNA here is from genome assembly GCA_964388085.1 of uncultured Myxococcales bacterium. Classification (GTDB taxonomy): domain Bacteria; phylum Myxococcota; class UBA727; order UBA727; family CAYLZW01; genus CAYLZW01. The sequence continues at coordinate 9,863 of CAYLZW010000060.1, forward strand.
CGCTTTCAAATGCTCCTCCGCCGGACGCCCGAATGCGCTAACACGGGCACCGTGACGTCGTCCGCCTGCCTGCTGCTGCTGCTGCTCAGCGCCGCGCTCCCGCTCGAGGACGAGCCGGCGTGGCGGGATGGCATGCAGTTGCTCGACGAGTTCCGCTACGAAGAGGCGCTCGAGCGGCTGCGCCCGCTGGCCGACGACGACGAGCGCCCGGCCGCCGAGCGCGCGCGCGTACACGTACGCAGCGGTATGATCCACGCGGACCTGCGCCGGGAGGCCGAGGCCCGTCGTCACTTTCGCTCCGCGCTGGCGCTCGACGCGAGCGCCTCGCTGCCAGCCGGCTCTTCGCCGCGCTTGCTGGCCTTGTTCGAGAGCGTACGCCGGTCGATGCCGTCACCGGCCGACGCCGCCGCCGCGAGCCCTCCGTCGTCGTCGCCCGCGCCGGACAGCGCCGCGGGAATCGGTGCGGCCGACGGCCGTGTGCCCCCGCACGCTGCGCAGGGCGCTGGCGGAACCGACGCCGCCGCCGCCGAAGCGCTGTCCGCGACCGATGTGGCGCTGTGGAGCCTCACGGCGGCAGGGGCGCTGCTCGTCGTGGGCGGGGCCGCCGCCTGGGGCAGCGGCCTCGGGCTGTACGCGCTCGCCGACGGCGCCCACTTCCAACAGGACGCCGCCAGCCTCGGGGAGGCGGGCGCCTGGTCGCAGATCGCCGGTCAAGGCGCGCTCGCGGCCGGCGCGCTCGTCGTCGCCGGCGGCGCGCTCCTGCTCAGCGTCGAACCGTGAGCGCGACCGCGCCGTAGGTGACGGCGGCGGCCCTGGCGCCGCGGTCGCTGCTCGACGAGGCGCTGCTGCACGCCGAGGAGCAGCGCTACCTCGTGCAAGAGTCCGGCGACCCCTGCTGGTGTTGCCGGGCAGCCTCCCCTACTCGGCGACGATGGACGCCGCCGGCGCCTCGGCCTCGGCCGCTGGCTTGGCGTCGACGTCGGCGAACCAGTCGCGGAAGCCCTTCTTCTTGACGCGCACGCGGTACTTGCCCTCGTCGACGTTCTGAAAGCGGTACTCGCCCGAGCGCGTGCTCGTGGTGCGCTGCACGACGCGGCCCTCGTCATCGACGAGCTCGACGGTGGTGTTGGCCGACATGCCGCCCTTGTCGAGCGCGACCCGACCCGCGACGTCGCCGTAGCGCGCGCGCTGGTTCGCCAGCGTGTCGTGCGTGAACAGCACCTGCTCGCTGTCGCGCCGCGCGCCCTTGTCGTCGATGAAGCTCACCTCGGCGAAGAAGCGATCGCCCGACGCCTCTTTGCCGTCATCGCGCTTGCCGTCCCACGAGAAGGAGAGCGGTCCGGGCGCGAGCGGCTTCTCGAGCCGGGCGATCGGCTCGCCGCGCGTGGCGCTGTCCGCTTCGCCCTTGCGGTCGCCGGAGCCCTCGAAGACGCGCAGCACGATCTTGCCCTTCATCCCGTCGCTCGTGAGGCTGCGCACGCCGATGTGCGTGCTGCCGCCCTCGAAGCGGGTGCCGAGCTCCGTCAGCCAGGCCTCGCCGCAATAGAGCGAGAGGCGCCGGCGGCTCTCCTTGCCGGCTGCGTTCTTGGCGACCACATCGACGAGGTGCAGGCCGTCCGAAAGGCCGCTCGGATCGAGCGTGTAGGAGAGCGAGCTGCCCTTCACCGCGTGCACGCGCACGTCGTCGAGGTAGACGGCCAGCTCGCTGACCTTGCTGTCACCGTTGTCGGCGGCGCTGGCCGTGATGGTGGTCTTTTGATCGACGCGCACGCCGTCATCGAGGCCGGAGACGTCGATGGAGATACGGTCCATGGCGACGAGGCCGAGCACCGCCCACATGGCCTCGGCCTTGCCGAAGCCGCCGTCGCTCCAGCTCCCGTCGCTGCGCTGCTCCCGCTGCAGCCAGCGGGTGCCTTTGAGGATGGCCTTGTCGGCGTCGCTCCGGCCGGCGAGGCGCAGCGCGTAGAGCGCCTGTCCGGTGATGTAAGGGGACGCCGGGCCGCCGGCGGTGAAGCTGAAGGAGCCGTCCTTGGCCTGTCGCTTCTCGACGACGCGCGCGAGCTCGTTCATGAGCTTGTCGCCGCCGCCGCGCCCGGCCGCCGAGAGGCCGATGAGCGCGTGCGTGACGTCCTGCAGGTCGCTCGCGCCGCCGTCGGACAGCCGCTTCGCCTGCAGCGTCAGCCAGGCCTCCGCCTTGCGCAGAGGCACGAGCCAGCGCGTGTCCGCCGTGCGCGCTTGGGCCTGGCGCCAGGTGATGAGCGCCTGCGTGGTCGACTGCATGGCGCCCGCGGCCACCGGGCGGCGCTGCTCGGAGAAGCGCAGGCTGCCGTCGGGGTTTTGGAAGGTGAGCAGCTTCTCGGCGGTCTCGACGAGCTCCTTCTCGAGCCTGCCCGAGACGCGCTCGTCGTAGTGCGCCAGCGCCGAGCCGCCGAACGAGGTCGAGGAGTCGATCAGGTGTCGCGGATCGTTGCCCACCGAGAAGCCGCTCGAGCCGTGCTGGCCGCCGCTGATGTCGAGCATGCCGTACAGCACGCTGTCGACGTCCGCCTTCGGCACCTTGTATTGGTGCGACAGCCCGACCGTCATCGCCTCGAGGGTGACGGCCTGGACATGACAGCCGTAGCACTTGTTCTGCTGCTGCCATTGCTTGGCGGCGCGCGCGAGATAGTCGAGCCCGCGCTGCGCGGACGCGCGCGCCTCCGGGTTGCCGGTGGGCGCCGCCGCGAACGCCAGGCTCGAGGACAGGCAGACGGTGAGGGCGATGAGGGCGGAAGTAGGAGCTTTCGGCAGACGCATGATCACCTCGCTGGAGCCCCTCTGAACGGGCCCGCGCGCGGATCGATCCATTCGCGCCAGAACTTTTCAGCCGCCGTCAGGTTCCCGACGAGCACGAGCGCGGCCACCCGGGGCCAAACGCGCGGATCGGCGCGCGCCGGGCGTGCGCGCACGCAAAGAAGTAGAGCCGGACTGACGCGCGGGCATGACGTAGCATGACCGACATGCACGGCCGTGCGCTCCCGCGCTGCATCGTCCTCGGCGTGACTTTGTGGTCCGCCGGCTGCCCGGACGCCGTCGGACCCCTCCACGACGACGCCGGCAGCGACGCGCGCGCGGACGCCGGGCCAGCGGCAGGGCAGGACGGCGGCGGCGACGACGGCGGCTCCGCGGCGCTGCTCTCGCTGGCGCTCTCCCCGGCCGCGCCCGAGCTGCCCATCGGACTGTCCGTGCGCATGCGCGCCGTGGGCAGCTATGACGACGGCAGCAGCGCGCAGCTCGCCTCCGAGGTGAGCTGGTCCTCGGACGCGCCCGGGATCGCCGACGTCGGCAGCGAAGGCAGCGACCAGGCCCTGGTCACCGCCTACGCGGCCGGCACGGCCGTCATCCGCGCGTCGCTCGCCGGCGTGTCGGCGAGCGTCACGGTGACGGTGCTGCCGCGCGCGCTCGTGGCCCTCGAGGTCTCGCCGCCTTCGTCCGCGCTGTCCGCCGGACAGTCCGTGCAGCTCAGCGCCAGCGCCCGCTACGACGACGACAGCACGGCCGACGTGACGAGCCAGGTGAGCTGGTCCTCCTCGCTGCCCGCCGTGGCGAGCGTGACGGAGAGCGGCCTCGTCACGACGCTGGCCGAGGGCAGCGCGCTCATCGAGGCCAGCAGCGGCGACCAAAGCGCCAGCAGCGTCGTCGACGTCGGCCCGCCCGTGCTCGTGCAGGTCGCCACCTACGACAAGCACTCGGCGGCGCTGCTCTCGGACGGCCGCGTGCTCGCCTTCGGCCGAAACCGCTACGGGCAGACGGGCGTCGCGCCCGGCCAGACCGAGGCCTCTTGCGCGCTGGACGACGACTGCGCGGCGGGCGAGGTCTGTGACGTCCACGTGAGCGGCCGCGGCGTGTGCAGCACGTTCTGTCTCGAGGACGCGGGCTGCGCGGCGGGCGACGTTTGCGAATGCGAGGCGACGGACGCGAGCGGCTGCATCGAGGGCTACTGCATCGACATCGTCGACGAGCCGACCTTCGTGCCGGGCATCAGCGGCGCCACGCGCGTGGTGACGACGGCGTTCACGACCTTCGTGCTGCGCGCAGACGGCAGCGCGCTCGGCATAGGGCGCAACACGTTGGGCCTGTTCCTCGGCAACGGCGACGACGCCGGACGCGCCATCGAGCGCACGCCGCAGCCGCTCCTGCGCAGGACGGAGACGGGCACCGAGCCGCTCACCGGCATCGTCGAGCTCAAGGGCGGCCTCGACCACGTGGTGGCGCGCAGCGAGGACGGCCACGTGTACGCCTTCGGGCGCGGCTGGGTCGGGCAGGTAGGCGACGGCGACACCTCGGACGAGAACGCCGCCGTCCTCGTCACCTTGTCTCCCGCGGGCGGCAGCGGCGCGCGCGTCCCGCTGCTCGCCGACGCCATCGCCGCCGGCGCCTACCACGCGCTCGCCGTGGAGCGCGGCACGGGGCGCGTGCTCGGCTGGGGTTGGAACGGCGTCGGCCAGCTCGGTGACGGCACGAAGGTCGGCCCCACCAGCGACGACCCCGACACGCCCGCGCTCGACGGGCAGGGCTGGGCCGAGCCCATCTGCGCCAAAGGCAGCGGCGCCGGCGGCTGTCTGGTGGGCGCCAGCGCCGTCGACGCCGGCTGGGCGCACTCGGTCGCGCTCATCGGTGACGACGTGCTCGCCTGGGGCTGGAACCACAAAGGGCAGCTCGGCGACGGCAGCGCGATCGACCGCGCGCTCCCGGGCGCCGCCGTGCTCAGCGACGTCGTGGCCATCGAGAGCGGCTACGGACACGTCGCCGCCCTGGACGCGAGCGGCGTCTTCCGGGTGTGGGGCGAGAACGTACGCGGTCAGCTCGGCAACGGCACGACGACGGAGAGCCTCGTGCCCGTGCCGCTCTCGTTGCCCGCCGCGCCCGTGCAGCTCGTGAGCGGCGGCGATCACAACCTCGCGCTCATGCCCGACGGCAGCGTGTACGTGTGGGGCTGGAACCGCTTCGGCGAGCTCGGCCTCGGCCATCGCACGCAGCAGGCCACGCCGCTGCTGCACCCGACGTTGCCTCCCTGACGCTGTTCGCGTTCGCGCAGCGGGCCTCGGCGGGTGTGCGCCTTCGCACCCTGCTATCGTGCGCCTGTGACCTCCCACACCGCTCGCGTCGCGCTCGTGAACATGCCCTTCGCGCCGGCCGATCGCGCGTCGTCGCAGATCGGCATCCTGCAGGCCGTGCTGAAGCGCGAAGGCATCGCCGCCGACGAGCTGCACGTAAACCTCGATCTCTACGATGAGCTGCGCGAGCGCGACGCGCACCACGCCTACGCCTCGACGCTGCCGGCCCTCGTGGGCGAGTGGCTGTTCTCGCGTCAGCCGGCGCCGAGCCTGGCCGAGGTGCAGGCGGCGTCCTCCGACGTGGGCTCGCCGCTCACGCGCCTCGTCCAGTTCGCGCGCCAATGGGAGCTCAGCTACGACGAGCTGGTCGCCTTCCGCGAACAGACGATCGCGGGCTATGTGCGCGGGCTCGTGGCGCGCGACTGGTCGATGTACGACATCGTCGCCTTCACGCTCACCTACCCGCAGATCAACGCCTCCTTCTGGCTCGCCGAGGAGCTCAAGCGCAAGCACCCGTCGCTGTACACCGTGTTCGGCGGCGCGCTCTCGCAGATCCACCTGAGCTCGGCCGCCGAGTACATGCGCGTGTATTCGTTCGTCGACTGCTTCGTCGTCGGCGAGGCCGAGCCCGTGTTCGGCGCGGTGTGCGCGCGCGTGCTCGCGGGCGAGGACGTCCTCGCGGCGGACCTTCCGGGCGTGCTCGCGCGCGACGCCGAGGGAGCGCTGCGCGTGCCGGACACGGTGGCGCTCGTGGAGCGCTTCGACGACGCGCCCTTCCCCGACTACCGCGGCTTTCGCGACAAGCGCGCGAGCCTGCCCGCACCGACGCGCGCGCTCGTGCAGGAGGACGTCCCCGTCGAGATGGCGCGTGGCTGCGTGTGGGCGGTCAAGAAGGTCTGCAGCTTCTGTGGCTTTTATCCCGACGGCGGCTACCGCCGGAAGTCGAGCGAGGTCGCGCTCCGAGAGCTCGCCTGGCAGCAGGAGGTGCTCGGCTGGCGATCCTTCTATTCGCTCGACGCCTACCTGCCGCACGGGCTCGTGTCCGGGGTATTCCGGCGCATCCCCGAGGAGCAGCCGGGCATCACCTTCCCTTTCGTCGAGCTGCGCACGCGCATGAAGCGCAGCGAGCTCGAGCTGCTCGCGCGCGCCGGCGTCACGCTCGTGCAGCCGGGCATCGAGTGCCTCGAGGACGGGCTGCTCGACAAGATCCTGAAGGGCGTCTCGCTCGCGAACAACCTGAGCTTCTTGAAGTGGTCGAAGGAGCTCGGCCTCGAGGTCTCGTGGAACCTGCTGCTCGGCCTGCCCGACGCCACGCCGGCCGAGATGGAGCGCCAGCTCGAGGTCATCGAGCTCATCCCGCACCTCGCGCCGCCGAGCCCGACCCGGCTGTTGTTCGTGCGCGGCTCCACCTACCAGCAGCGTCCGGAGAGCTACGGCCTCGAGAACCTGCGGCCCGACTCGTTCTACCGCCTGCTGCACCCGCCCGAGCTCGACGACGAGAAGGTCGCGTACGAGTTCCAGGCCGACTGGGACATGGCGCCGCTCGAGGGCGTGCACGAGCGCACGGCCGCGGCCCTCGCGCGCTGGCAGGCGCGCTGGCGAGACACCCCGCCCGCGCTGAGCTGGGCGCGCCAAGGGGACGATCTCGTCGTCAAGGACGGCCGTGACGAGGCGGAGGGCCTCAGGACCCTGCGGCTCACGGGCGACAATAAGCGCGCGCTCGAAGCCATCCTCGACGCCGCCGCCAACACGAGCGACGTCGCGCAGCGCGCCGGCCTCGAGCTCGCGGCGGCCTACGACGCGCTGGCGTGGCTGAACGAGCGGCGGCTCGTCGTCGAGACGCGCGACGGCTGGCTCGGGCTGCCCGTGGCCGAGAAGCCGCGCCGGCTCTCGGAGCTCATCGTGAAGACGCAGCGCGCCTGGCGCGAGCGCCGCCTGGCCGTGCTGGCCTGAGGCGGCGCTCGGATCCGGACGCGAGGCCTGCTAGGGTCGCCTCCCTCACGACGCCACGGGGTAGGGAACCACATGACCCAGCAGCGCTTCACGGTCCCAGCGGGCCGCCTCGAAGAGAATTTCAAGGACAAGCGTCCGGCCTACACGCCCGCCGAGGCCACCGCCGAGGCGAACCGCTGCATCTATTGTGTCGACGCGCCCTGCATCAAGGCCTGTCCGACGGGCATCGACATTCCGACCTTCATCCACAAGATCGCGACCGACAACGTCAAGGGCGCCGCGCGCACGATCTTCGAGGACAACCTGTTCGGCTATAGCTGCGCGCGCGTGTGTCCCGTCGAGGTGCTCTGCGTCGGCGACTGCGTCTACAACCAGTGGGGTAGAGAGCCCATCGCCATCGGGCGCCTGCAGCGCTACGCCACCGAGACCGCGCTCAGGAGAGACCCCGATCTGCTCGCGCGCACGACGAAGCCGAAGACGGGCAAGCGCGTGGCCTGCATCGGCGCCGGCCCTGCCTCGCTGGCGGCGGCCGGCCACCTCGCTCTCGACGGACACGAGGTGACGATCTTCGACAAGAACGAGCTGCCGGGCGGCCTCAACACCTTCGGCATCGCGCCCTACAAGCTGAAGGCGGACGACGCCCTCGACGAGGTGGCGGCCTTGTTGCGGCTCGGCGCCATCGAGCTGAAGAGCGGCGTCCGCGTCGTGGACGGCGCCGCCAAGGCGGGCGAGGTCTCGGCGCAGCAGCTGCTCGAGGAATACGACGCCGTGTTCTTCGGCGTGGGGCTCGGCCCTGACACGCTGCTCGATCTCCCCGGCGCCGAAGGCGACGGCGTCTACGGCGCCGTACAGCTCATCGAGCGCATCAAGAAGGACCCGACGCTGAAGCTGCCCGCGAACGCGCGCGCGCTCGTCATCGGCGGCGGCAACACCGCCATCGACATCGCGCACGAGCTCGCGCTGCTCGGCTGCCAGGACGTGGCCATGGTCTACCGCCGCGGCCACGAGGCCATGAGCGCTTACCAGCACGAGATGGAGCACGGCCGCGTTGACGGCGTGCGCGTCGTCGAGAACGCGGTGCCGGTGAGCTTCTTGCGCGAGGGCGACAAGCTGGTCGGGCTGAGGGTCGCCCAGGGTGACAACGGCCAGCCCGTCGCCGGCAGCGAATACGACATCGCCTGCGATCTGATCGCGCTCGCCATCGGGCAGGCGCGCCTCACCGAGCTCGCCAAGGCGTTCCCCGGCGTCGAGCTCGACCTCAAGGGCCGCGTCAAGGTCGACGAGCACACCATGCGCACCGGACACGCCAAGGTCTACGCCGGCGGCGATTGCGTCAACGGCGGCATGGAGGTCGTCAACGCGGCGCAGCACGGCAAGCTGGCCGCGCGCGCCATGTCGTCGTCGTTCGCCTCCCAAAAGGGCGCCGCGAAGGCCGCCCTCGCACAACCCGCCTGAGCCTCCGCGAGCCCGATCCCCAAAGAACTTTGCGCCCTTTGCGATTCATTGCGTCTTTGCGTGAACCAGAGGTCTGCACAGCAGAACGAGCCCCGCTCCCAAGTACGAGGACTGCCATGGCCGATCTCTCCGTCGACTTCTGCGGCATCAAGAGCCCGAACCCCTTCTGGCTCGCCTCCGCGCCGCCGACCAACACCGGCGACCAGGTCAAGCGCGCCTTCGACGCCGGCTGGGGCGGCGCCGTGTGGAAGACGCTCGGCAACCCCATCGTCAACGTGTCCTCGCGCTTTGGCGGGCTCGACTACGGCAACACGCGCCTCGTCGGGCTGAACAACATCGAGCTCATCACCGATCGGCCGCTGGCGGTGAACCTGCGCGAGATGGCGGAGGTGAAGAAGCTGCACCCAAAGCACGTCCTCGTGGCCTCGCTCATGGTCGAGACCAAGGAGGAGTGGAAGGAGATCATCAAGAAGGTCGAGGACGTCGGCAGTGACGCCATCGAGCTCAACTTCGGCTGCCCGCACGGCATGTGCGAGCGTGGCATGGGCTCCGCCGTCGGGCAGGAGCCGAAGGTGCTCAAGGAGATCACGGCCTGGGTGAAGGAGTACGCGAACATCCCCGTCATCGTGAAGCTGACGCCGAACGTCGGCGACATCATCGAGCCGGGCCTCGCGGCGGTCTATGGCGGCGCCGACTCCATCAGCCTCATCAACACCGTGAAGAGCATCATGGGCGTCGACCTCGAGCGCATGGTGCCGCTGCCGTATGTGGGCGGCGGCTCCTCCAACGGCGGCTATTGCGGTCCGGCGGTCAAGCCCATCGCGCTGCACCTGCTCGGGCAGCTCAGCAAGCACAGCCACGTCAACATCCCCATCAGCGGCATCGGCGGCATCAGCAATTGGAAGGACGCCGCCGAGTTCATGGCGCTCGGCTCGACGACGGTGCAGGTGTGCACGGCGGTCATGCACCACGGCTACCGCATCGTCGAGGACATGATCGAGGGCCTCAGCGACTTCCTCGACGACAAGGGCATGACGTCGGCGCAGGAGCTCGTCGGCAAGGCGGTGCCGAGCTACAAGGACTGGGGCGATCTCGACCTGAACTTCCACGTCGTGGCGAGCATCGACGAGGACAAGTGCATCGGCTGTCAGCTCTGCTACGTGGCCTGCCTCGACGGCTCGCACCAATGCATTCACATTCCGGGCATGAGCGACGACGAGAAGAAGCAGAAGGGCCACGTCGCCTTCCCGACCCATGTGCCGGACCGGCCGGTGACGAGCGCGCTCGGCACCCAGGGCGCGCGCGTCCCCTTCGTGCACGAGGCCGAGTGCGTCGGCTGCAACCTCTGTGAGCTGGTCTGCCCGGTGCCCGGCTGCATCTCGATGGTGGAGCGCCGAAAGGGCGCGCCCGAGACCTGGAACGATCGCATTCAGCAGGGCAAGGACCACGTCCCCGGCGGCCTCGACGCCACCCGGCGCTCGCACCCGACGCGCGCCGGCTGAGCGGGCGGGCGCCCGGTGCGCTCATCGGCTCAGCGGCGCGCGGCGTTGGCGGCGCCCGCCGACGTAGGCAGCGGCGCGACGAGGCGGTGCAGCAGCGCGCGGCTGTCCACGTCGACGATGGCCGCGCGTCGCTCGCTCGCGAGCAGCAACAGCGAGCCATCGGGAGAGAACGCCACGCGCCGCGGTCTCGGGATGACGTCGATCGCCTCCGCGGCGGCGCCCTCCTGCCAGAGCAGCGCGCGCTCGCCGTCGAGCAGCACGAAGCGCGTGCCGTCGGGCGAGAACACCCACACGGGCGGGCCGGCCACGCTCGACACCTCGAAGCGCACGAGCGCCTCCGCCGGCGCCTCGCTGCGCACGAGCGTGAGGTCGTGCATCGTGCGCTGGACCTCGTAAGGGCCGCTCTTTCGCGGCGCGATCAGGTCTTCGCTGGTGAAGGGCTTGGTGGGGTCCACGGGCTCGAGGCTCGGCACCTGATAGCGCACGGCCTTGCCGCTGCCGCCGAACGCGCGCACGTCGCCGCTCGGCGCGATCTGCAGCTCTTGAAACGCGCTCTGCTGCGGCACGCGCCGCACCGCGAGCTGTTCGCCCGTCGCCACGGACCACACCTTCAAGACCGCGCGCGCGGGGATGGTGCGGCCGCCGGCGGTGAGCGCGAAGCGGCTGTCCGCCGAGAAGCCGAGCGCGCGGATGTCGCCGTCGTCGTCGACGGATCGCGGGCTCCCTCCCGTCGCGTGCGCGAGCGGACCGTAGCGCGCGCGAAACGCCGCCGCGCCCGCCTCGAGGCGCGCGGCCTGCTCGGCGCGGGCGGCGCGGCGCTCGTCGGCGCGGATCGAGAACGGCAGCACGATGGCGACGGCGATGCCGCTGTAGAGCAGCGTCAGCCAAAGGCGCGCTCGCGGGCTCCCGCTCGCGCTGCCGTAGAAGGCCAAGCCGATGATCGCCGCGCCCGCGAGGAGGGGCGGCCCCACGGCGGCGGCGACGATCAGCGAGCCGACGACGCCGGCGTTCGCCGAGCCGAGCAGGCTGCTCTGTGCGATGAGCAGGACCGCGCCGATGACGAGCAAGAGGCCGCCGAGGAACGCGGCCAGCGCGCGCACGCCCCCCCGCGAGACGCCGGCGCCGAGGCAGACGGCGACGATCAGCACGGCGGCCACGAGCGCGGGCGTGAGCAGCTCCCGCTGCACCTGTGCGGTGACCACGAAGGTGAACGCGCCGACGCCGAGCGCGGTGAGCAGCAAGAGCACGGCGGCGAGGTGGCGACGCATGGAGAACCCGACGGAAGGACGCGCTGGCGAAGGCGAAGATTCAGGCCGCGAGGTGCGCGAGCAAGAGCTCGTTCACGCGCGCGGGCGCTTCGTGCTGCACGAAGTGGCCCGCCTCTTCGATCCACGCGACGCGCGCCCTCTCGCAGAGGGCCAGCGTGGGCTCGACGAGCCAGGGCCCGAGCGCGATGTCGCGCTTGCCCCAGATGAGCAAGGTGTCCGGCGCGATGGGCGTCCGATCCGGCTCGAGCGAATCGTAGCGCGCGGCGGCGCGGTACCAGTCGAGCATGGCCTTCATGGCGCCGGGCTTTCGCCAGGCCTCGCGATAGACGCGCACGTCGTCGTCGCTGAAGGTGCCTCGCGGCGCGCTGCTCTTCAGGAAGCGAACGGCCTGCCCGTAGTCGTCGCGCCTGGCCAGCGTCTCGGCGAGGTACGGCAGCTGAAACAAGAACATGTACCAGCTCTTCTTGAGCTGCCGGGGCTCGGTCAGGAGCGCGCGCGCGAGCACGTCCGGGTGCGGGCAGTTCAGCACGCACAGCTTCTCGACGAGCTCGGGTTGCCGCTGCGCCACCAGCCAGGCGACGGCGCCGCCCCAGTCGTGCCCGACAAGACGCGTCTGCTCGCGGCCGAAGGCGCGTACGAGCCCGCTGACGTCGTGGACGAGGTGCTCCCGCCGGTACGCGCGCGCCTTCGGCGGCTTGTCGCTGTCGCCGTAGCCGCGCTGATCGGGCGCCACCACGAAGTAGCCGGCGTCGGCCAACGCGCTCAGCTGATGGCGCCAGCCGTACCAGAGCTCCGGGAAGCCGTGCAGCAGCACGACGAGGGGGGCGGCCTCGTCGCCGGCGAGCGCGCAGCGCAGCTCGAGCTCGCCGACGTTCTTGCGCGTAAAGCGCAGCGCGCGGCGGCTCATGCCCGCGCCGAGCGGCCTTTGCCGCCTGCTCTCGCCGCGCGTCCGCCGCCGCGACGCGGACGACGCGCCTGCTCCTCGAGCGCGCGCGTGAGCGCCTTGTCGAGCTGGCGCGCGAGCTCCTCGAACGAGAGCGCGTAAGCGCCCGCACGCGCGATGACGACGACGTCATGGGCGGCGAAGCGCGCCTTCTGCTGACGCATCAGGTGCCGCAGGCGGCGCTTGACGAGGTTGCGCTCGTGCGACTTGCCCACCTTCTTCGGCACGGTGAAGCCGACCCGGCCGAGCGTTCCCGGGCGCGCCGCGCGCACCAACACGACGAGGGCGTCCGCGTTGCCACGGGCGCCCATGCGCGTGAGCTGGGTGAAGTCCCGCCGCCGCCTGAGCCGTCGCTCCCGGGGGAGACCGAAAGGCTTCTCAGGCACGGCGAGCTCGGAGAAAGCTACTTCTTGTAGGTGACGGGGACGAGGTTCTTGCGGCCGTGCTTGCGACGGCGCTTGATGACGTCGCGCCCGCCGGGGGAGCTCATGCGAGCCCGAAAGCCGTGCGTGCGTGCACGCTTGACCCGGGACGGCTGGTAGGTGCGCTTCATGACGAAAACTCCGAACAGGGGCCGCTGGCGCAGCCTAGAGAGAGGCTAGATGTGGGAGATCGGCGGTCGCTTGTCAAGCCGGGAGGCGCGCTTCCCGCAAGATCCGGTAGCGCGATCCCTGGCTCGAGAGCTCGCTCTCGAACAGCGAGAGCGCAGAGACCGTGAAGGGCCCGGTCGAGAGATCCGCGAGCGCGGCGCGGGCGGCGGCGAGATCGCGATCCCCCCGCCGGCGCCGCGAGCGCGCCAGGCTCACGTGCGGCGTGTAGCCCTCGTCCGGCGAGAGCCCCAGCGCGGCGTTCACGCACCCGGCGAGCTCGCGCGTTGCCCCGGCGCCCTGGCCAAGGCCCGCGTACAGCAGCGTAGGGTGCGTCTTCGGGCCGAAGCTGCCGCTGCCCTGGAGGCGCAGCTCGAAGCGCCGGGAGGCGGCGGCAGCGCGCGCGAGGGCGTCCATCAGACCGGGCAGCGCCTCCGGCGGGGTCGCGCCCAGAAAGCGCAGGGTGATGTGCAGGTTCACGAGCGGCACGCGCTTGGCGCTCGGCGCCAGCTCCAGGACGCGCCCGAGGGCCGGCGAGAGCTCCTCGCGCGGCGCGTCCGGGAGGGCGATCGCGAGGAACAGGCGGCGTGATCGGGGCGTGTCGGCGCTCGCCATGATGATCCTCCCCGATGCAACTGCCGGATCCCCGTGGCGAGGGGCGGTCTGGCGCCGGTGATCCTGCCGAGATCCATCAGATGCAGGGGCCATCCCCCCAGAATGACAACGGCAAATGATGCATAGCGCACGCACCCGTCCGCGATCACCCGGTCCGGGCGGCGCCCGGGCCGCGCGACGCCCGCCGGACGTCACATTTTTGTCGCTGTTTTTCAAGGGCTTGGCTCGCGTGATGGCGAAGTGTGCAGGCCCCGGCTTGAAAGCCCCGAGAACCCTCTGGTAGATGCTTTGAGCCGGTCACGACGGGCTCCCCGGGATCGGATCGCCGACGACTGTCGACGATTCGAGAGTGGGTGGTTCGACGGGGAACCGCCGTGAACCACGTTCTCTGTTCGCTCGCGCACGCGTGAGGCGAATTCGGTCTTTCTTCGCACGCATCCGCGCCCGCGAAGCATGCATTTTTTCGCGCGCGCGAGCGCTGTGCGAATGTTTAGTGGAAGGCAGCTCCGGCAGGGTATAAGTGTATCCCGCCTCGGCGATCATTCTGCCGTTCATACGCCCTGATCGCGGGGCCAGCCCACGCGCGCTCGCGTCGGGTGGGATCCTCGTTGCTTGAGGATGGGTTTGGACCTCATGACGCGTGCACCGGCTCCTCCCTCTGCTTCCGCGCCGCTGTCCAAGCGGGAAGCGAAGGGACCCGCCCCCGGCCGCGATGAGGAGCCCGGCTCGCCGCCTGCCTACGCCGACGCGGAGCGGGAGGCGGCGCTGGCGCTGTTCGCTGCGGTGCTCGCTCGCCTCGGCCGCCGCGTCAGCCTGTTCATCTACCGCGGCTTTTTCGAGCCGCTCGTGCCGCTGCGCGTCGATGACCAGCTGCTCACGCTGGCCGCGCCGTCCGGCTTTCACCGCGACTGGCTGCGCGATCACTACGCCGACCTGCTCGAGGACGCCGCCAGCGAGGTGGCCGGCCAGAAGATGCGCGTCGCCCTCGTGCACGACGAGCGCATCACGGGCCCGAGCGCTCCCATGCCCGACCTCGAGGGCCTCGTCGCCCCTTCGCGCGACGCCTTCGCCCCGCGCGGCGGCGCGATCGCGGCGGGGTCGCTGACCGCCGCCGGCTTCGCCGCCTTCCCCGAGGGCAGCAGCGGGCTCGACGCCGCGGCGCGGCCCCCGAGCGCGTACGCCGGCCCCTTCGCCGGGGCCGCCGAGACCGCTGTGCCCGAGGGCCCCGCGCGCGCGGTCAGCCCGCCCGGCGGGCGCGTGCTGCCCTATCGAATGAAGAAGGAGCCGCAGCTCGCGCGCGGCGTGTTGAACCCCCGCTACACCTTCGACACCTTCATCACCGGGCACTCGAACCGCATGGCGTTCGCCTCCTGCCAGGCGGTCG
>CAYLZW010000061.1:0-3933 GCA_964388085.1 uncultured Myxococcales bacterium
GCGAGGGCGAGGGCGAGGGCGAGGGCGAGGGCGAGGGCGAGGGCGAGGGCGAGGGAGAAGGCGAAGGTGAGGGCGAAGGCGAAGGCGAAGGCGAAGGCGAAGGCGAAGGCGAAGGTGAGGGGGAGGGTGAAGTCGAGCCTGACGAGGTCAGCATCACGAGCTTCACGGCACCCACGTCGATCGCCTTCCTCGCGCAGGCCACCCTCGAGTGGACGACAACGAACGCGACCTCTTGCGCGATCGAGGGCATCGGCGACGTCGCCGTCAACGGCAACGCCGACGTGGCGAGCGGGCGGCCCGCCACCGACGCGACCTACACGCTCACCTGCCAGGGTCCGGGTGGGCCGGTGAGCGACGCGGTCAGCGTGCACACGACCGAGATCGTCCAGACCGGCGACTTCCTCGTGGACAGCGCCGCCGACGCGACCGCCCTCGCCGGCGTCAACCGCATCGTCGGCACGCTCGAGATCACCAACGTCAACAACGCCGCGCTGGCTGCCCTCGTTGGCCTCCTCGAGGTAGAGGGCCATTTGTCCGTGTACACGAACCCCAGCATGACATCGCTCGCGCTGCCGAACCTCGAGACCGTGGCGGGGGACGTCGTCATCAACAACAACGCGGGGCTCACCACGCTCGGGCTCGACGCGCTCAGCACGGTTGGCAACGACCTCTACGTCTCGAGGAACCCCGCCTTGCCGCCGGCGACGCTGCAGGCGCTCATCGATCAACTCAACGTCGGCGGGGCGATCTTCGACTTCTACAACACTCCCGCGACGGTGCTGCCCGCGCTCAGCCAGGCGTTCTTCTGCCCCCGCGGCAACCTCGATCCCTATCTCGTTGTCATGACGGGTGGCCAGGTCGGCATCCACGAGACGACCTTCTCGAACTACACCGACTACACCACCGCCTACGTCGACAACGGCACCTTCACGACGTCGGGAAACACCATCACCATGTCGCTCAACACGAACGGCACCGAGGTGGCGACGGTCGAGACGCTCGAGTACGACAAGCTGATTACGTTCACCTCGCCGCAGCTCAACTGGTGCTACGCGGTGCATCTCGGAGATTCGGCCCCCGTCGCGCCCGGCAGCGAGGAGAACTACTCGTGTCCGCAGAGCGAGTACGTCGCTGGCGCCGGCTGGGTCGACAACTTCTTGTTCGTCTACGCCAACGGCAGCATCATGTGGAGGGAGACGCAGGTCCTCCTCGGCGATCCCGGTGACGAGACCTACACCTGGCGCTGGGGCAGCTACGTCCTCGACGGCAGCGACATCTACTTCGCGTTCCCCACCGCATCCGACCCGAGCGATCGCTTCTTCACCGGCCGCCTCAATGGCGGCGGCGCCTCCATCTCGGTCGCGATCGTGCCCGAGGGTCCCTGCGCCGTGGTGCCGTAGCGGTTCGCCCAGGGAGGGTGCACGGCGGTCGATGTGCAGTGGGGGGGCCCTCTACCCCCCCGATCGCTTGCGTTGGTCCCATGATCGCGAAGCGGATTTCGTTCGCTGGCAAGGCGCAGCGGAGGCGCGACCTTTTGGTCGGGCCGAGCACGCAACGCAGCCACCGGGCGAAAGACCGAGCGAGGGGGGATCAACGCGAGTGGTCGAGGGGGGTAAGTTCGTCATCCCGCCGACCATCGCGTGGACGTGCTCGGCTCAAAACTGAGGTGATGCATGCAGCGACGAAGCGCCGTAGACTTGTAGGCCTTTGCTTTCGTTCACCGTGTTCGCGTGCATCGCGGAGGACGATCTCGCCCTGGACGATGGCGACAGCAGCAACGACACCCGCAAGCGGATATATTCACCGACGGTCGGCGGGTACTGCTTACGGATAAGAATCGACGGGATCGATGTCCCATACAGCCAAAGACCGGCGGGGAGGTGCGCAGGGTCTACTGGGGATGCTACTACGAGGATACCGACCGCGATGACGTTGATGGACCAGCGCTCCACTCTCCGATCCAACCGCTGGACGTGGAGTTGCCGTGATCCGACGAACTCTGCTTGGTGCGTTTCTCGTGATAGTCGCCCTTTCGCTCGCCGGGTGCGCACTCTGGAGCAGCGCGGAAACCGCCCCGGACGCCGGCTCTGCGAGTCAACCGAACGCAGACGCCGGGGCTTCGGACGCAGGCTCGTCGCCCATCGACTGCGGCGCGACGCCCAGCCCTTCCACGTGCGCCGATTCTCGTGGGAGCGACGCCTGCGCCACCTGTTCGCGGGGTCACTGTATACCCTCTGAGACGACGGACGCGCTGACTTGTGTCAGCGGCTTCGACCCACCCGCGTTCTGCGGTGCCGAGACGGCAGCGCTCGAGCCGGGCACCGGGGGATTTGATGCGCCGTTTGTCTACGGCGCGGGTCTTCGCCTCCCCGATGAAGATGGACCGTTGGAGATCGTCGCCTGCGAGGACGGGTTCGTCTGGGAATTGAGGCTCGGATTCATCCCGGGCGCCGGTGCCGATGGCGTCATTGCGACCGTCAGCGTCGGCGATCAACGATTCTCCACCGACGTTGACGATATCGGCCCGCTGACTTCGGCGGATCGCGTCGCATGGACAGTGCGCCAGGGCGTCGCCGAGCTTTGCCTGCCTTTCGGGACGTCCGAGGCCACCGCGCAGCCGCCCATTGGTTTTGGCGTTCAGCTCCGCGACACGGCCGGCCGCCGATCGGAGCGCACGTGCGGAAGCTTGGCTAGCTACATCCCTGTCCCAGGCGCCGACTGAGGCGTCCGACCATCCGTGAGTTTCGTCAGCGCAACAGGCACACGGCGCGCAGCGTCGTCAGCCCTCGGTACACCGGGTGCTCGACCTGCGCGCTGAGGCCGCCGTCGTCCCGCTGCCCTTCCGTCATGCGCGCGAGGGCAGCGTCGTGCAGCGCCCCGTGACGGCCTGCCAGGAAGAGCGCCTCATAGGCCGTGGTCGCGAGGCCAGGCGCATCCTCCTCGTCGAGCAGCCGGGCCAGACGCGCGCATACCTCGCCGCCCTGCTCGTCCATGGCATCCGGCACCAGCGGCAAGAGCGCGAGCTCGGCGGACGCGAGCAGCAGCGGATGCGCGCCGACGTCGCGGCCGGCCTTTCGCGTCCGCAGGGCCTCGAGGACAATGGCGGCATAGGGCGACTCCTCGTCGGGGAGCCCCCGCTTCGCCCACGCGAGCGCGAGCGCGTGCTGCACGGGCGGCAGCCGATCCGCGTCGCTGAGCGGCTCGGCGAGCACGTCGAGGCCGAGCTCGCGTACGGGGGCCGCGGGCAACAGGCCGAGCAGCGCCGCGTAGCGGAAGGTGTCGAAGGGCCCCAGGGTCTCGGCCGTGTCGCGGCTCAAGATGAACAGCAGGTCCACGGCATCGTCGCGCTCCACCAGCCAGCGCGCGGCCTCTCGCAAGAGCTTCGAGCGGCTCCCCGACAGGAACGCGAGGGCGCGCGCCGTATCAACCACCGTGCGTGGCCTCGGGATCGCCCGCTTCCGCGTCTCCCTGCCCGTGCAGCTTTGCTTCCGTGCGGCGCCGGAGCGCCAGGCGTCGTCGACGACGCTCGTCCGCCTCCCGCGCCCGGCGCGCGTCCTCGTCGGTCTCGTGCTCGATGGCCGGCACGGCCATGGGACGTCCGGCGGCGTCCAGGGCCACGAAGGTCGCGTACGCCTTCACCGCGCGCCGGCGCTCTCCCGTCAGCGGGTTCTCGCTCTCGACGCTGACGCCGCACTCCATGCTGGTGTGGAAGACCTGGTTCACCTGACCCCGCAGCACGACGACGTCACCGAGCTTGATCGGCTCGATGAAGTGGACGGCGTCTATGGAGGCGGTTACGACCTGAGCGCGGCAATGCCGCTGGGACGCCACCGCCGCGCAGATGTCCACCCAGGCCATCACCTGCCCGCCGAAGACGTTGCCCAGCGCGTTCGCGAATTGGGGGAGGACCACCTGGGTCATCTCCACCCGGGT
>CAYLZW010000061.1:4033-24472 GCA_964388085.1 uncultured Myxococcales bacterium
ATCGTCGCGAACGTGGAGGACAGCCTCGAGGCTGCCTTCATCGAGTTCGGCGACGACAAGCAGGGCTTTTTGGCCCTGTCCGAGATCCGTCCGGCCGTCTACCCCGAGAACCTGCGCGGCCATAAGCGGCCGAAGATCAGCGAGATCCTGAAGCGGGGCCAGGAGATCGTCGTCCAGGTCACCAAGGACGAGATCGGCAACAAGGGCGCCGCGGTCACCACCTATCTCTCGCTGCCCGGCCGCTACGTCGTGCTCATGCACTCGGACGACGGCGGCGGCGGCATCTCGCGCAAGATCGACGACGAGGCCGCCCGGCGCCGCGCGCGCGAGGTGCTCCAGCGCGTCGAGGTGCCGGACGGCATGGCCATCATCGTCCGCACCGCGGGCATGAACCGTCCGCGCGTGGACCTCTTCCGCGACCTCCAGTCCCTCGCCAAGGCCTGGGAGCAGATCGACCGCGGCGCCCAGCTCGGCCGCGCGCCGACGCTGCTCTACCGTGAGCCCGACCTCGTCGTCAGGACCATCCGCGACTACCTCGGCCCCGACGTCAAGAGCATCGTCATCGACAGCGAGGAGGAGTACGAGGAGCTCAACTCCTACTTCGAGGACCACATGCCCGAGGGCATGGAGCTGCTCCAGCGCCACGAGGGTGCCCAGCCCATCTTCGAGCACTACGGCATCGAGCGCGCCATCGAGGAGCTGTTCGAGCGCCAGGTGAAGCTGCCCTCGGGCGGCTACCTCGTCATCGATCAGACCGAGGCGCTCGTCGCCATCGACGTGAACTCCGGCCGCTCGACGAAAGAAGAGGACCACGAGGCCACCGTCTACAAGACCAACATGGAGGCCGCGAAGGAGGTCGCCCGGCAGCTCCGGCTGCGCGACCTCGGCGGCATCATCGTCGTCGACCTCATCGACATGGCCAGCCGCCGGCACGATCGTGACGTCGAGCGCGCCATCAAAGACGCCATGCGCGCCGACAAGGCGAAGGTGAAGATCGGGCGCATCAGCGAGAACGGCACGCTCGAGCTCACGCGCCAGCGCCTGCGCCAGGCGCACCGCCTCGTCAGCTTCACGCCCTGCTCGCACTGTCGCGGCACCGGCATGGTGCGCGACCCCGCCGGGCTCGCCGTCGTCGCGCTGCGCCAGATCCACGCGCACGTGGCGAAGCGGAACAACCTCGCCCGGGTCATCTGCCGCCTGCCCGTCGAGGTCGCCAACGTCCTCAACAACAAGAAGCGCCGGGAGATCCTGGAGCTCACGCAGGACCACGACGTCGAGCTCGAGGTCTATGGCGACGAGAAGCTCGTCAACGACGACATCCGCTTCGACGACGAGCGGCGCGGCCGCGCGGGCATCGAGGCCGGCGCCGGCGCGCGTGATCCCCGCCTCGATGGCGACCGCCGCGGTCGTCGGGGGCGCAGCGGACGGGGACGCGGACGCGACGAGATCATGCCCGCCGGGCAGAACCTGCCGCCGCCCTCCATCGGGCCGGTGCCGACCTTCCTCGAGGACGAGGCCGCCTTCGCGGACCTCGACGAGCGCGCCTACGAGGAAGAAGAGGCCTGGGCCGCCGACGAGAGCGAGCCCGCCGCCGCGGCCGCTCCGCGCGCTCCTCGTCGAGACGCCGAGCCGCAGCACTTCGACGACCCGCTCACCGAGGCGCTGTTCGGCGATCCGCCCGGGCTCACCCTCGAAGAGGCGGAGGCCGACGCGGCGGAGGCTCCCGAGCCCGCCCCGGCGCAGAAGAAGAAGCGCCGCCGCTCTCGCAGGAGGCGGGGCAAGAAGCGTCGTGAGGACGAGCTCGGCGCCGACGGTGAGCCGCTCGAGGACGGCGCCGGGGACGAAGGCGCTGACGACGAGGGCGGCACCGAGGAGGTCGACGAAGCCGACATCCTCTTCACCGGAGCCGACGACGGCACGGACGCGGAGCTGAGCGCCGCGAACGGCGTGGGCGGCCTGGCGCACGACGAGGGCGAGGACGACGAGACGGTCGTCACCGACGAGGGCAACGCGCAGGCCGAGGCCATCACCGCCGAGGAGGCGCCGAAGAAGAAGCGCTCTCGCTCCCGTCGCTCACGCGCCAAGAAGCCCGCGGAGGCGAGCGCCGAAGCGGACGGCGACCAGCCCGAGCTCGAGGCCGCTCCGAGCGATGGCGTCGAGGCGCTCCCCGAGAGCGATGACGAGGGAGCTCCGCCGCGAGCGCGTGCGCGCAAGAAGCGCGCTCCCCGCAGCGAGGCGACGGAAGAGCCGGCCGGCGAGGCAAGCGGCACCCCCGCCGCGGACGCCTGAGCTTCCGAGAGGCTGCCCCCCGAGCTGCCGAGGCGCTCGGCCCCCACGTGCTCTTCGATGCGAGGACACGTCTTGCGCGTAAGCCTACCAGGCGTCGTCGGCGGCACCGTCGGCGGCGCCCGGATCGACCAGCGTCGACCCTGCGGTGAGCGTGTTCGCGCGCGCGAGGCCCGCGGCCACCTGCGCGCGGAATTCGGGCGCCACCGTCGCGTTCAGATCGCGGTGCTCCCCGCTCTTCGCGATGAACAGCGGCGCCTCGTCGTCGCCGAGCAGGTAGCGCGCCCTCCGCTTGCGATCGCGGAGGTCTTCATCGTCGTCGAAGGCGTCGACGTAGAGCGCGCCGCCGAGGCCGAGGGCGCCGCCGAGCGCGCGCTTTCCCTTCGCGCCGCGTGACTTGCCGGCCTTGCCGCTCTTGGCCTTGCTGGTGCCGCGCGCAGGTTGCCCGTCGTGGGCCTCCTTGGTGTCCTTGTCGCCCTCGCCGGGCTTGAGCTGCTTGAGCTGCTCGTTGAGCGTTCTCAGCCCACGCTGCACGAGGTTCGCGGCCGCGACCATGCTTCCTTCCTCCGAGCCCGATCTCCGAGAGCTCGCTCGATCGCTTCGAGGATAGCGCGCGCTCGCGGGCGCTGCAGGACGGAGGCGCAGCGGCATCAGATGACCGAGGCCCGTGCGTGCGGCCTTTACGCGCGTGCTCGCGTGGTCTACCCCGGCTCGTTCACAGGTCCCTGTCCCCTGGCTCCTCCCCCATAAGGCCACTCATGGAAGCAGCGTTCGCCCTCGTCGTCGTTGTCCTTGCCGGCGCCATGTTCGTCGTGTTCTTGAAGCTCCGGGAGGCCCAAGCGCGCCTCGCCGCGGCCGCCACGTCGGGCCACTCGGTGGAAGGTCGGCTCGAGGAGCTCAAGAAGGAGCTCGTGGCGGCGAAGGACGAGGCCGCCAGGAAGTCCAAGGCGCTCGAAGAAGCCCGGTCCGAAGCCAAGAAGAAGGCGCGCCGGGAAGGGAAGAAGATGCAGCGAGAGGATGAGATGTCCGCCGAGAACGCCGAGGGAGCTGGCAGCGAGTCCCGCGAAGAGGTCACGCGCCTCAAGCAGGCCATCGCCGGGCTCGAGCAGCAGATCAACAGCCTCATGAGCGAGCGCGACCAGAGCGCCAACGCGGCGCGCCTGGAGGCGAAGCAGGAGCTCGAGGGCCAGCTCGCCAAGTCGCGCGAGGAGGTCTCCGCCCTGCAGCGGACCCTCGACGACCTGCGCGAGTCCGTGCGCCGGAAGGCCGAGGAGCGCCCCGACGTGCCCGGCACCAGCCTCGACCTGAAGGCGCTGCCCACCGACGCGGTGCAGGAGCTCGCGCGCTATTTCCGCAAGGCGGAGGAGTTCGAGCGGCTCTACGGCGTCGCGCAGGGGCGCCTGCAGCTCGCCCAGGAGCGCGCGCAGGAGCTCCAGCGCCGCTACTACGCCGTGTGCCGCGAGCTCGCGCTCTTGACGGGCGGCCCGGCCCCGGCGAGCGACGAGGACGCGCGCAAGGCGGCCGAGTCCGTCGTCGACAAGAGCGATCAGGCCGCCGCCTCCGCGGGGAGCGCGGCCGCACCGTCGTCATCCGCCCCTGGCCAGGAGGCCGCTCCCGGCGAGGAGGGCGCCAAGAAGAAGAAGCGCCGGCGTCGTCGTCGCAAGAAGAAGCCGGGCGAAGGTGCGCTGGCCGCCGAGGGCGGCGAGGGCGCGGACGACGAAGGCGCTGACGACGGTGACGAGGACGAGGCCGGCGACGACGGGGACGCCCCTCTGAGCGCCAGCCCGAGCGAGGCTCCCGCCGCCGAGGCTCCCGCCGCCGAAGCTTCTCCTGCCGAGGCTGCCGCTGCCGAAGCTCCCCCTGCCGAGGCTGCCGCTGCTGCCAGCGAGCCCGCGGAGAGCGCGAGCAGTGACGACGTGCAGCCGGCGTCGGAGCCCTCCAGCGACGAACCGCGCCCCACGTCGGACGCGTAGGGCGAGCACAGCACGACGGCCGAGCCGCAGGCGACCACGATGATCACCACGAACACCCTGCTGCTCGCGTCCTTCATCGTCGTCGTCGTCGTGCAGGCGCTGAACCGCAAGGCCGGCGCCATCGCGGCGATCGTCTGGTGCCTCGGGCTGTCCGGCTACGGCGTGTGGATGTTCCAGACCGGCGCCGACCTGTCGTTCCTCGGCCGTCGCGTCGAGCTCTGGCACTTCCTCACGTTCATGGCCGTGATGCTCGCCTACAACGGCTGGGTGCTCTCGCGGCTGCTGCGCGGTCGGGGTCGGTAGCGCACGAACCCTTAGGGCCGCGGGTGTGGCCCTTATGCCCGACGAGCGGGGCGGCGAGGCTCTGGGCAGAGCTCCAGCACCAACCGCTCCATCCAGCGCCAGGAGCTGCCGCGGCTCTGCTTGAGGGCGCGATCCGTCGTGAGCACACGCAGGAGGCGCTTCTCGTGCGTCGCTCGATCGAGGCGGCGCGCGGCGCTCACGAGCTCGCGGGCGCGGTTCGGGTACAGGTTGAAGGCGTTGCCCACGTCGCTCTCCGTGCCGCCGTCGTCGAGGATGGCGCGCGCGCGCAGGCTTCGTCGCAGCTGCCAGGCCACGAGCCCGAGCAGGCGCAGGGGCTCGTCGCGGCTCTGCTCGAGCGCGGACAGGGTGCGCAGCGCGAGCTTGCGGTTCCCGTCGGCGAGCGCGCGCACGAGGCCGAACGCGTCCTCGAGGTGCGTGTCGGCGACGTGCTCGCTGACGTCCTCGAGCGTGGCCTCCCTGCCCTCCGCGACGAGCGCGAGCTTCTCGAGCGCGCGATCGAGCAGCACGAGATCCGTGCCGACGGTGACCGCCACGGCCTCTACGGCGTCGTGCGACAGCTTCAGCCGGTAGCGGCGCGCCCGCAGCCGGACGAGCGCGGGCATGTCTTTCTCCCGCGGGTGCTCGAAGCGCATGAGGTGGGCTTTGTGCTTCTTGAGCGCCTTCACGAGCTTGCCGCGGGCGTCCATCTGGCCGAACACGAACACGAGCGCGCTCTCTTTGAGCGGCGCCGCCAGGTACGCCTCCAGGCGCTCGAGGCCGCCCTCGGCGAGCCCGTCGGCGTCGTGAACCTCGACGAGGCGACGGGAGGCCATGGTCGGCAGCGTGCGCGCCAGCGAGACCACCGCGTCGCAGGTGACCTCTTTGCCGAGCGCGCGGTCGTGGTTGAACTCGACGATGGCGCCGGCAAGCACCCGCTCGCGGACGATCCGCAGCGCGTCGTCGACGAACGCGCGCTCGGGGCCGCCCACCGCGATCACGGCCGGGACGTCCCCCTCCTCGAGAGCGCGAAAGAAGCGATCGGCGTCGGACACGCGCACTACTCCTCGGGAAGAGCTGCTGGCGCTTACGTAGCGGACACGTCCGCCTTCGTCACGTCCGGGCCGCGCGTCGTCGTCGTCGGAGCAGCAGCGCCAGCAGCGCCAGGCTCGTCAGCAGCGGGCCCTCGGGCCCCGCGCCCGCGCAGGTCGACGACACCGAGAAGCTCGGATCCGTCAGCTCCGCCCGCGCGAGGGCCTCGTCGTCCGCGGGGAGCTCCCCTTCGCCCTGTCGGCCCGCGTCAGAAGCCGGCTCCTCGACGAGGCCGGCGTCCACCTCGGTCGGCGGCCCACCGGCGTCGTCCGTGGGCTTCACGGGCGCGCCGGCGTCGTCCACCGGGGCCGGCCCGCCAGCGTCCACGATCGGGTCCGCTCCAGCGTCGGGGAGCGGCTCACCAGCATCCGCGGTCGGCGGTCCGGCGTCCGGGTCGGGCGGCGGCCCAGCGTCGGGCACAGGCGGCGTGAAGCTGTCCTCGACGACCAGGCAGGCGCTCCAGTAGTGCCCGTCGAAGGTGCCTTGCGCGGTCAGCGCGTTCGGCGTCGGCTGCGCGGCGCTGCCACCGACGAGCAGCCGGCTCGGCTCCGCGGCCCGGACGATGAGGTACTGGTCGTTCTTCTGATCGTTGTCGGCGACGAACGCCTGTGTGAGCGACGCCGTCTGGCTGCTGAAGCCGCCCGTGTGCGCCCCGGAGTCATTGGCGCTGACGTATGCGTCGAGCAGGAGCCCGACGGCGACGTCGTCCGAGAGGTAGACGTCGACGTCGAAGGTGGCCGTGTCGCCGGGCGCCGCGGGCTGGCCGTCGTTGAAGGTCTCCCCCGCCTGGGTGGGATCCGGCGAGAGGACGTCGCCGGCGCAGAAGATCTCGGACGCGGGCGGCGGCGATGGCGGCGGCGCGCCGACGAGGGTCAGGCAGATGCGCTCGACCTTGAACTCGCTGACGGTGTCGTTGTCGGTGATGACGACGCTGTTCGCGCCTTGGACCACGGCCGTGAGGGGCAGATCGATGCTGTAGGCGACGCTGCGCCGGTCGAAGTTGGCGCCGTTCTGCCCGAGGGTGAGCGACTGCAGGTTCGGGACTGAATAGGCGGCCGGGTTGACGGTCATGGAGACCTCGTAGCCGCCGTTCAGGTTGTCCGGGTCGTAGACGGTCGTGTCGAGCCGCGCGGCGCTCGCCTGCGTCGGATCGCGCTGCACCTCGATGTCGAACGTCGCCGAGCCACTCACCTCGACGCCGGCGCCTACGTCCGCGCACGCCGCCACCACCACCTCGGCCGCCGCCGGAGCGGCCGCCAGGAGCGGCGTGAGGACGCACGCGAACAGTGCCGGGCCGCGCATCAGCGCTCCTTCTGCTACACCTTGCTGCTACATCGTACAGCGAACGGTAGCACGCGCCTCACCCACCCGCCGGACGCCCGCGTCCGTCACACGACCGACCGCCATGCTCATCGACAGCCACTGCCATCTCGACGCCGACCGCTTCGACGACGACCGCGCCGCCGTCCTCGAGCGCGCTCGCCACGCGGGCGTGCGCCGCATGGTCACCGTCGGCTGCGACGAGGAGAATTCGCGCCGCGCCCTCGGCCTCGCCTCCACCCACGACGACGTGTGGGCAACGGTAGGCGTACACCCACACGAGGCCGCCAGCGCGAGCGAGCGCTTCGACGAGGTGCTCGCGAAGCTCGCCGCGAGCGATCGCTGCGTGGCCATCGGCGAGTGCGGGCTCGACTACTACTACGACCACAGCCCACGCGAGCGGCAGCGCGAGGTGTTCGCCCGCCAGATCGCCCTCGCCCGCCGCGTGCAGAAGCCGCTCGTCATCCACGTGCGAGACGCCTGGGACGAATGCATCGAGCTCTTGCACAGCGAGGGCGCGCGCGAGTGCGGCGGCGTCATCCACTGCTTCAGCGGATCCCTCGACGACGCCAAGCGCAGCCTCGAGCTGGGCTTCTATCTGTCCATCCCCGGCATCGTGACCTTCAAGAGCCCGGGCGACCTCCCCGAGGTCGTGCGTACGGCGCCGGCGGACCGGCTGCTCGTCGAGACCGACTCGCCGTATCTGGCGCCGATGCCGTACCGCGGCAAGCGCAATGAGCCCGCGTTCGTGCTCGAGGTCGCGCGCAAGGTCGCGGAGCTGCGCGGCGTGGAGCTCGATGACGTCGTGGCGCAGACCGGCAAGAACGCCCGCGCGCTGTTCTCGCTGCCGTAAAGCATGAGCCAGTTACCATTCGGCCGGTAAAGAGAGCTCTCCACGACCCTGAGGAAGACTCTCAAGAAACGAGCCGGCGAATAACGCCGGCTCGCTCTTCACGCAGAATGGGAGCCCGAAGGCCGCGCGCTACGGCGTGCAGTCGAGCCGATAACTGACGTCGTGCCGCGCGACGTTATCCTCCGTACCATCCGTGCCCGCGGTCAACGTGAACGCGATGGTTCGGGAGACGACGCCGTCCTCGAAATTCTGGCACGCCGTCCGGCCGACCTGGTCCGCGAAGCTGGATCCGAGGGCGGGCATGGCAGTGCACCACTCACGACGAGGCGTCATGTATTCCTCCAGGCCGCAAATCTCCGCCGTCAGGCGGAAGTCTCCCATCTCGTTGTCGCCGTCAAAGTTCAGGTCGTTGTAGTTGTAGTAGGAGTCATCGAAGACGTACGAGCGGTACGCGAACTCAGGGCTGTAACAGTTGCCGTTCGCGTCGACCCACTTGTAGCGCAGGATCACCGAATCGGTGGGCGCCACCGGCGCATCGTTGAGGTCCGGTTGGCAGCCTACGAGGACACCACGGCCGGGCGCGCCAGCGGACTCGCACAAATGCGTCTGGCCGTCATGGGCGCACACGAGCTCACTTCCCACCTGGCCGTCGCAAGGGATGCCGATCTTGATCTGCGGCGCACCGCTGAGGAGCAGCGCGTGGTCGGAGAAAAAGATCTGTTTGTCGCGGTCCCACTGCTGATTGGTGAGCAGCGGCTCCGGGTACGGTGTGGGTGGGGTGGTGCTGGGGTCGATGACCGTGTAGCCGTACGTCCCAGAACCATCCTCGTCGTTATAGACGTCGCTGCGGCGAATGGCGTTGTGCGTCGTCAGGCGTAGCGAGCCAATGTAATCGTCCGCGAAGCAGTTGTCGTCCTTGTCGAGGAACGGCTCCGGCATATCGAGCACGTTGCCATGGAAGTCGAGGGCTACCTGAGAGCCGTTCTCGAGGATGCGCTCGCCGGGATCGTGGCGACCGTTGGCGGGTGAGTTGTCTTCGAAGTCCAGGATGCCGTTACCGTTCAGGTCTGAGAAGGACTCTTCGCCGCGAACGATTGCGGTGATGGAAAACAGGCCGTCCTGCGGGCAGGGCGTGAATGGGTTGAAGTCCATGCAGCCCGTGTTCACGAGACACTCATCTCCCTCGATGAACGGGACGCCCCCGGCGCGTCCCGCGATGCAGGCCGTGGGGGGGCCGCAGCGGAACATATTTTGAAGGTGAGCGTCGACGATTCGGCGCACCTGGTCTCCCGTCGGCCCCTCATCGCCTAGGTAGGTCTGTGGGGTCATCGCCGTATCGAGGAGCGTCTGTGCCGCGGCTCGATCGATTCCAAGCTCGGCCAGCAGCGCGTCGGAGAGATGCGCGGCGTCTCCCGTGACGGCACCTGCCTCCAGCTTGTTCCAGCAACCTACTTCGTCGAGAGGATCGATGAGCAGCGGACAGTAGATCTCGTTGTCCGCGAGCGAGGCGTTGCGCTCTGCTTCGAAGCAAAGGTCGAACACGGAGCAGACCGTGTACGGATTTGCGTCGAAGCAGCCGACCTGTGCATCGGCGTCCCAACGGGTGGCGTTGTCGGAGATGACGTCGGCGGTGGACCACGGGAGCGCGGCGCCGTAGCTCCAGCTATCGCCAGCCCACGAGAGCAGCGAGGTGGACGACGGACCCGGAGTACCCTGTCGGAACGTCGCCGTGGCGGAGCCTTCCGCTCCCGTGAAGACGGCTGGCTCGATGTTGCCGCCCTCCGCACGGAACTGCACCGGAAGCCCTTGGGGCGCGCGGTTGGTGAAGCGGTCGGCCAACACGACGGTGCAGCTCAGCTCAATGGGTCCGAGCTGAACCTGCTTCGCCGGATCGCACTGGATGTAGCTGTTCGCGAAGGAGGGCAGCCCGCCGGTGACCGCGATGGGCAGTGACTCCGTAGTCATCTCCCGTCCATTCAGCCGGGCGGTAGCGACGACGACGAGCGGGCCCGCCTGCGTACCCGCGGACACCGTGGTCGCCACACGCCCAGCGGCGTCGGTGGTGCCCGCCGCGACCACGACCGCCTCCGGATCCGCCGTGGCGCTCAGATCGAAGACCATGCTCACGTTCGGAAGCGGCTGCGCCAGATCATCGAAGACCTGGAAAACCAAGACGGACGAGGACGTGTACGCCCCGCCGCGCACGCCAATGGTATTCGGCGTCGCGCTGACGAACACGATGGACTGTAGGATCGGCTTACGCTCGATGACGAGGACGATGGTGCGCTCGTCGATCACCTCGCCGGTAGCATCGTCCATGACCGCTACGGCGATCTCCGCGTTGCCACGCACCCGCTCATTGCGACTCGAGATCTCGACGAACGCGATTCCGTCCGAATCGGTGACTTGGTCTTGCGAGCGGAGCAGGTTCAGCGCCGGGTCCTCGTCGTCCTGCCGCGTGCCGATGCCCGCACGGGTCTGCGAAAGCGCGCCGACGGAGAAGCGCACCGTCTTGCCCGCGACCGCATCCTCGGTCTGGGTCTCGGCGTTGTATTCGGCCACGGTCGCGGTGATCACGCTCCTGGTGTTCTCATCCGACTCGATGGTCAGCGTCGACGCCTGCACGTTCAGGATGATCGAGCCGTCCGGGACGATGATCACGTCGGCCGAGTCGGTGACGACCGGCAGCGAACTGTGCGCAGAATAAGAGGCCTTCACCGACACGCGCGTCACGACCGTGACTGCCGGCGCGTCGAACTCCACCTCGGCGCTGCCGCCGGTGAGGGGTACCTCGAGGAGGCCGTCAACGGACTCGACACTCCCAAGCCGCAGGACCACGCCCGCCTCCGCGGGCACCGACAGGATGACGCTGGAGTTCTCGCCGCCGTCGGGAGGCGCGGCGCCACGGTGGTTGATGGCCGTGATCGTGAGCGTAGAGGTCTGGTCGGAACCGATGGACTCGGGCGCCGGATCCACCGTGACGGTCGCTCGGTTCTCGAACGCACCGATTGTGACGGTGGCGATCTGGTCGATCGCCTGGCCCGTGCGCGCGGTGCCCGTAATACGGAGGACGACGTCCATCGGCTTGTTGAGCGTCTCCGGCGTCGAGTGGAAGCGGAACGAGGCCACGCCGTCTTCGCCGGTGGTCACCGCGAGCTCGCTCTGCGGCGGCTGCGCGTCGAGGTCGCGGGTGAGAAAGCGCAGGTCGGTGTAGGTCGAGTCTTCGCCCTCCGCCGGCTCCCTCAGGGTGGCGCTCTCCACGGCGATCATGAACGTGAGGTCCTCCTGATCCACGGGCGATGCCTCGGGGTTCGAGGGAAAGAGCTGCGCGCTGATCGGGACCACGCAGTGGCTCTGCCCATCCGCGAGCAGCGTCGCGCAGTCCGCCAGGTTGACGTCCACGGACACGGTGCCGTCGGGCTCGATGCACTCGATGGACGACGACGCAGACGCGTTGCTGTTCTCGGCCGTGATGGTCACGTCGCCGAAATCGAGCGCCTCACAGCGGAAGCGAAAGGTCACGATGCCGTTCTCGGGCGTCCCCGTCAGTTGGCGGCCATCGCTGCTCACGTCATGAACGTCGGAAGCCATGGTGCCGCCGTCCACGGTCACCGTCACGGCGCTGCCATCGGCGGCGCCGTCGGCGCCATACGCGCGCACCGAGACATCGACGTAGGTGACGCCGTCTGCCGGCAGGCGGGAGCTCGCCTTCGTGATCGCGATCAGCGGCTCGTTCGTGACCGGGGGCTCCTCGACGCACCCGTCGCAGGCGGCGGCGCTGGTCAGGCCCAGCAACGCCAGCATCATCGCTGCGACACGCCCACGCGGCAGCGAACGCGCCCCTTGCTCTCGACGGTGGACGCTTGGTCCGCACGACATTGTGTACCTCCCAAAAATGCGCTGAAGGCGGCTCGCGCCCCGGCCTCTCGAAGTAGTGAGCCCAAGCCTCGCGGCTGCGGGCAGGCGCGAAGCGGGCCTTCGCTGGCGGTCGAAGGGCCGCCAACGGAAAGCGGCACATGTGACCGCGAGTGCGTGCTCGCTGTCAAATGTAGTGCAGGTTGATCAGCCGTCTCGCGACACGCCGTGCGCCCGGCGGCGCTTTGACGGATCGCGTCAGCGCGGAGACAGCGACTCGAGCAGCGCCGGCTGCTCGGCGAGCGGCGGCGCGTCGGCGCTGGTGCGGTAGCGCGGGATCATGGCGTCGCGCACCACGCTGAGCAGCCGGTCCCGGTCCTCGAGCCCGAGCCCCGCCGTAGGCACGGGAGGCAGCACCTCGACGCGCACCTTGCCGGGTCGGATGAACAGGCTCGGCTTCGGCCATACGCCGCCCGCGCCCGAGACGACCACCGGCAGCACCGGCACGCCCGCGCGGATGGCGAGGACGAAGGTGCCCTTCTTGAACGAGCGGAAGCGGTGGTCCGGCGAGCGCGTGCCCTCGGGGTACATCATCACGCTGCGCCCGCGCTTCAGGTACTTCACGCCGGTCTTGAGCTGGTCCTTCCGCCGCGACGAGCGGCCGCGGTCGATGGGCACGTAGCCGTTCATCCAGATGAACCAGCCGAAGATCGGGATGAGCGACAGGCTGCGCTTCATGATGAAGCCGAAGCGCAGGTGCCTCTTCAGGCCGAGCAGGCACGAGACCGGATCGAGGTGGCTCCTGTGGTTGCAAGCCAGGACGTAGGTCTGGCCCGGCGCGATGTTTTCGAGCCCGTCGACGACGATCTCGACGCGCCAGAGCCAGCGCAGAAAGCCGATCCACCACAGCACCGTGAAGTCGCCCCAGCGGTTCGCGAGGCCGAAGGGGAACAGGATCATCTGCAGCCCGACGACGGGGGCGCCGAGGATCAAGCAGGTCGCGGCGATGAAGGCCCAGCCGATGAAATTGCGCACCCAGGCGGAGAGCGGCATCGGCAAGACGTCGATGGTGACGTCGTCCGACAGCGCCGCGCCGGCCTTCTCCGGCGTGCGCCGCCCGCTGGCCGGCGGCTTCGCGGCAACAGCGCTCATGAGCGGCTCCCCGCTCTCTGCCGGGCGAGGAGCAGGGGACACACGGGCGGACGGCGCGGCGAAGCCAGGGCGGTCACGCGAGATGCTCCTCGATGGCGCGCCGGGCGCGCTGGACCTCTCGCCTCGACGGCAGACCGACGAGGACGAGCACGGCGTCTTCGGGTTGAAAGAGCGCGCGAGCGGCCGCCGAGACGTCCTTCGGGGTGACGCTCGTGACGCGCGCGAGGGTGCGCTCCGGATCGAGCGGCAGCCCGACGAGGGCCCCGCGCGCGGCCGACTCCGCCACGTGGCTCGGCGCGTCGCGCATGTCGAGCAGATCGCGCTCGAGCCGCGCGCGCACGCGCTCCACCTCGACGGGGCGCGGGGCGCGCCGCTTGATGGCGGACAGCTCACGGCACACCGCCTCGACGACGTCACCGACGCGATCGTGCGCCACCTGCGCGCCCACCTCGACCGCGCCGCGGTCCTCGTACAGATCGACGTCGCACCACAGCGAGTAGGCGAGGCCTAGCTCGTCGATGAGCTTGGCGCGAAAGCGCGCGGCGGGCCCATCGTCGAGAACGCGCGTCATGACGCTGAGGGGGTAGCGCGCCTCGTCGAACAGGCCGCCGCAGGGGAAGCACAGGCGCAGGTGGGTCTGGCTGTCCTCGTCCTTGACGACGATGGGGCCGCCGCGCTTCTGTTCCCGCGCGGGGGCTTGTCCGATGCGGGCTCCACCGCCGCGCGGCAGCCGCCCGAACGTCTCGCGTGCGGCCGCGACGACGTCCGCGTGCTGGACCGGGCCCGCCACCGAGATGACGGTGTGCTCCGGACCGAAGGCTTGTTTGTGAAAGCGCTTCACCGCGGCGAGGTCGAAGCCGGCCAGCGTGTCGAGCGTGCCCTCGATGGTCCGCGAGAGGACGTGCCCGCCGAACAGGCGCCGGGCCGTCAGGTTGTCCGCGTCGATCTCGACGCCGTCCTCGTTCAGCAGCTCGAGCAGCTCTTCGCGCAAGACGCCCTTCTCGATCTCGAGGCCCTCGAAGCGGGGCGCGCCGAGCATGTCGCAGAGGAGGCCGATGGCCTCGCGCTCGCGGCCGGCGTCCACGCGGGTGTCGTAGACCACTCGATCGCGCCACGTCGCGCCGCCGATCTCGCCGCCGAACGCGTCCGCCGCCAGGCTGACCGCGCGCGTGTCTTTGTGCCGGCGGGTGCCGCGGAACACCATGTGCTCGACGAGGTGGGAGAGGCCCCAGGTGTCGTCGTCTTCGTGCGCCGGACCGCCGCGGTGCAGCACGCAGACGTGGCTGCTGGCGAGGTGCGCGAGGCGCGCGGTGACGACGACGGCGCCGTTGTCGAGCCGCGTCTGGCGCAGCGGGATGCGCGGCCGCTTGGCGGCGTTGTCGGTGGGGTCGGGTCGTCGGGAACGCGTCGTCATGTCGGGGTCACTCTCGGCGTCAGCGCCGACACCGCGGCTTCCACCTCGGCGCGGTCGATGCCGCGCGCGCTCGCGAGGTCATAGAACGCCGGAGGCGGCGGCGCAGCGTAAACCTGCCGCTCGCCGTCGCGTTCTACCGTGAGCGTGAGCGCGTGCAGGCCGAACTGTCCGGCAAGGGCCGCCCTGCCCCCGTAGCGGACGTCACCGGCGATGGGGTGTCCAGCGGCCGCGAGGTGCGCGCGGATCTGGTGCGTTCGACCCGTGCGCGGCTCCACCTCGAGCAGCGCCGCGTCGGCCGCGCTCCCGGAGGAGCGAACGGTGACGAGCGTGAGGGCCGGGCGCCCGTTGGCCGTGAGCGGGTAGCGACCGTCCCTGCCTCGCTCCTTGGCGATGGGAGCGTCGAGGCGAGCCTGCGCGAAGCTCGGCTTGCCCTCGACCAGCGCGAGGTACCTGCGCTGCACGGTCCCCGAGGCGAACTGCGCCCCGAGCGCGGCGGCCACCTCCGGATCGGTGGCGACGAGGACGACGCCGCTCGTCTCGAGATCGAGCCGGTGCGCCGCCGCCAGGAAGCGCGGCGCCGCGCCCCGGCGGATCAGCTCCTCGCGGACGGCGTGCGTCAGCGATCCGGCGCTCGCCTGCCGGGTCGGCTCCGTGGGCATGCCGGACGGCTTGTCGACGACGAGGAGGCCGGGCTCAGCCGTGAACGGGGGACAGACGATCTCGCCCCGCCGGGCCTCCGCCCTGCGCTCGTGGACCTCGATGCGCTCGCCCCGCTTCACGGGGCGTGACTGCACGCGGATCCGCCTGCCCTCGACGAACACGCTGCCGTCGGTAATGCGCTCCCGCGCGGACCTCCGGCTGAGGCCCGGGACCAGGGCGGGCAACACGCGATCGAGTCGTTCGCCGTGCAGTGTTTGTGGGACCTCGATCGTTATGCTCACGGCTCGCCTCACGGTCGCTCACCGGCCGGGGAGTGGAGCGCTGTCCAGACGGCTCGCGGCCGGACCGACAGTTGCAGCCGTTGATGACGCGTCTCTAGTATCGCGCAGCTTTGCCCAAGGGCGGGCCTTCAGGTCGAATTCAACACCTGGTCGCCCGCGTCAGCACTACGCGAAATGCATCGCGCAGCCGCGCTCTACCGGGCCGCGCACGGAGCCTTAATGGACGACGGGACAGACGAGAACAAAGCTGCCGAGAAGGTCGCTCACCCGAGGAGCAACAAGACCCGCCACCTCCGGGCGCCCATCGAGATCCGCGTGGAGATCACGGCGCGCAGCCAGTCGTTCACGACCACCTCGCGCAACATCGCCGCAGGCGGCATCAGCTTCGAGAGCCAGGAATCGTTCCGCATCGGTGACCTCATCAACATCCTCCTCTACATCCCTGTGAAGAAGGAGCTGGACCTCCTGAAGGTGGCCTCCGAGGTGGTGTGGGTCGAGGAGGACAGCGGCTGCTGGATGATCGGCGCCGCGTTCAAGAAGTTCGCGCCCGGCGATGAGAAGCGCCTGCGCGAGTGGCTGCTCGAGTCGGTGAAGGCCCAGAAGGAAGGCCGCACCATCTGAGGCTACCCCCCGATCGCTTGCGTTGGTCCCATGATCGCGAAGCGGCCTGCTGTTCGAAAGCACAGGCGTTCGCTGGCAAGGCGCAGCGGAGGCGCGACCTTTTGGTCGTGCGGAGCGCGCAACGCAGCCAGCGGGCGATAGACCGAGCGAGGGGGGATCAACGCGAGTGGTCGGGGGGGTAACGAGCGCTGCGCTGCGCCGGCGATCCGGAGCGGGCCATGGCCTCACGGCTGCCGCCTCGGCCTGGCTCGTCGACGAGGACGGCGCGCAGCGGCAGATCCGCGCGCGCGGCCAGGCGCGCCCCGGCGAACGGGACGATGACGCGGCCGGACCTCAGGCACGCGGGGGCAGCGGTCGCCACCAGCCGCAGCGGGTCGCGACCGGCTGGCCACAACAAGAGCGCGGACGGCACCGCTCGGTCACAGCTCGAGCTGCGGTCCGCGACGAAGGTACGCGCGCTCGCGAGATCATCCGGGCCGAGCGGCAGCGCGACCAGGCCCGCGCTCTCGTCCTCGGCGGGCAAGAGTAGCGTGTCGCCCGGGCGCGGCTCCGGCCCCCTCGTCACCGTCGCATGGCCCGCGAGCGCGCCGCGCGTACCGTAAAGGACGGCGGGGGCGGGGCGGGACGGCGCTCCCGGCAGGCCCATCGTCGGCGGCTCGATCAAGAGGCGCGCCGAGTCGTCCGAGGACACGGCGGGCCCGCCGGGAGCGGCCCTGAGCGAGGCTCCCTCGACGAGCCCCGCCTGCCAGTCACCGAGGCCGTCCAGCGTGAACAGCAGCGTGCCGTCGGCGTCGCTGCTGACGCCGAGCCCCACGGGAGGCGACGGCAGGTCGGCGAGCAAGGGCGCCCCGCGGTCTCCGCGCACGCTGTCTTGCAGCGATCGCGTGACGGTCTCGCCGCCCGCGAAGAACGCCCACGCCGCCGAGCGCTCGAGGCGGCCCGCGCTCCCCCGCTCCG
Source organism: uncultured Myxococcales bacterium (assembly GCA_964388085.1). Lineage (GTDB taxonomy): Bacteria > Myxococcota > UBA727 > UBA727 > CAYLZW01 > CAYLZW01. The sequence goes on from CAYLZW010000061.1 coordinate 20,798, forward strand.
TCACCTCGATGTAGGCGACGGGACCGGCGCCCTCCGCGACGAAGAGCACCTCGAGGTGCTGGCCGGCCGCGTGCGCCGGCAACGCCAGCGACGTCGTCGTCACCGCCAGGGCGAGGAGGCTCAGCAGAGGGACGGGGAGCCTGCTCACGTCACCTCCGCGGCGCGGAAGTCGCGCAGCCGGAGCTGCACCGTTCGGCGCCCCTGCCACTCGTTCACCTCCGGCACCCCAAGCACGTCGATGCTGCCCTGAAACGCAGCCATCCGCTCGGGCTCTCCGAAGAGGATGGCCTCGACGACGCCGGTCGGGTGCACGTTCGCCTTGAAGTGTCCGCCGTTCAGCGGGCGTAGGTCGCGGGGCGTGACGCCACGCAGCCGAAAGACCGGCTCCGGGTTCTTGCGACCGAAGGGCGCGGCCGCCTGCAGCGACCTGCACATGGCCTCGTCGAGCGCGTGCACGTCGAGGTCCCCGTCGTAAAGGTGCAGTCGCTCGAGGTCGCCTTCCCCTAGAGCCGCCTCGGCGTGCGCGAGCAGCGCGTCGCGAAAGCGATCGAGGCCGCCGCTCGGCACGCGCACGCCGGCCGCGTGCGCGTGCCCCCCGAAACCGTCGAGCGTGTGGGCCGCGGACGCGAGCCCGTCGTAGAGGTGATAGCGCGGGATGCTGCGGCCCGAGCCACGGCCGCCCTCCCCCACGACGACACAGGGCTTTCCGTAGCGCTCCACGAGGCGGCTCGCGACGATGCCGACGACGCCCGGGTGCCAGCCCTCATCGCCCACCACCAGCACACGCGCGCGGCGGTGCAGCTCGGAGCCGTCGATGAGCTGAATGGCAGCCTGCGTGATGCGCTTCTCGAGGTCGCGGCGCGAGAGGTTCTCGCGATCGAGCCCCTGCGCGAGGCCGAGCGCACGATCGCGGTGTACCGAGCGCAGCAGATCCACCGCCTTCATGGCGTCGCCGAGCCGGCCGGCCGCGTTCACGCGCGGTCCGAGCTGAAAGCCGAGGGTCGACGCGGTCACCCGCTCGCTCGGGACGCCGGCGACGTCGAGCAGCGCCCCCATCCCGAGGCGCCGCTTGGCCGCGATGGCCCGGAGCCCGTAGCGGACGAACACGCGGTTGTCCGCGATGAGCGGCACCACGTCGGCGATGGTGCCGAGCGCGACGAGGTCGAGGCCGTGCCGCAGGTCTGGCTCCGGGCGCGTCGCCGAGAAGAAGTCACGCGCTCGCAGCGCGCGCCGCAGCGCTAGACAGAGGTTGAACGTCACGCCCACCGCGCAGAGGTGCTCGGCGCCCGTGGTGCAGTCGTCCCGGTGCGGGTTGATGACGCTGACCGCCGCCGGGAGCGTCACCGGCACCGTGTGGTGGTCGATCACGATGACGTCGAGATCGAGCTCCTTGCAGTAGGCGACCTCCTCGTGCGCGGTCACGCCGCAGTCGACCGTGACGATGAGCGTCGCGCCCGCGTCCCGCAGCCGATCGACGCCGGCGCGGCTCAGGCCGTAGCCCTCGCGCAGGCGGTCCGGGAGCGTGGCCACGACGGGCGCGCCGAGCTGCTCGAGGAAATCCCACAGCAGCGTCGTGGAGGTGACGCCGTCGACGTCGTAGTCGCCGAAGATGCCGATGGTCTCGCCCCGCTTCAGCGCGGCGAGCAAGCGCTCGAGGGCGGCGTCGACGCCCGCGAGGCGAGCGGGATCGGGCAGATCCTGGAGCTTGGGATCGAGGAAGCGCGTGGCGCGCGCCTCGTCATCGACGCCGCGGCCTACCAGCACGCGGGCGAGCGGCGCGGGCAGAGAGAGGGTCGCCGCGAGCGCGCGCGCCTTGGCATCGTCAGCTTCTCGTTGTTGCCAGACCACGGGTGCTCGTCCTTGCTCGTCCACCGCTCCTCCGGCGCCCCGTTGGCGAGGGAGGACTCTACCGCTGTCCGTTCGAAGGGGAGCGAAGTTGCGCGAACGAATCGCGACACGGATCCACCCGCCTTTTGGGTCGGAGCGCGATTCCGCGTATCGTCACGCGCATGGAGAACGTGCGCTGCACACGCATGCGTGAAATCAAAGCCATCATGCTCGCTGTGCTCCCGCTCGTGCTGGTCGCCGAGGAGGCGCCGGCGCAGCAGGACGCCCGGGTGAAGACCGTCGTCATCGGGCTCTCGGCGCGCCGTGGCGTCGACGAGGGCCTCGCGCTCGCCATGAGCGACGTCGTCCAGGGTGTCATCTCGGGTGACAGCACACGGCTCGTGCTCGGCCGCGAGGACATCCGCCGCGTGCTCTCGTTCGAGGAGGAGCGCGCGGCGCTCGGCTGCGATGACGCCTCCTGCTTGAGCGAGATCGCCTCGGCGCTCGACGTGGACCGCATGGTGACGGGCTCCATCGACAAGGTCGGCACCAGCTACTTCGTCGTCGTCACCGAGATCGACGCGCGCAGCGTCGAGCCGCTCGGACGCGTCCAGCGCCGTTTGCCGCTGAACGAGGACGAGCTCATCACCGGCGTCCAGCAGATGGCCGTGGAGCTCCTCGGCGCGAGCGGGGGCGTCGCGTCGCTCTCCCCATCGAAGGCGGGCCCGGGCGGCAGCCTGTTCATCAAGGCGGAGCCGCCGGGCGCGAAGGTGTTCGTGGCCGGTAAGGAGCGAGGCGTGACGCCGCTCCGCGTCGACGGGCTCGAGCCCGGCACGCACAAGGTCACCATCGCCGCGGTGGGCTTCGCGCCCGTCGAGATGGAGGTGCCGGTCTTCAAGAGCGACGTCACCGAGGTGCGCGGCAAGCTCGGTGAGCGACACGAGCCCACCTCGGAAGAGATCGAGGAGTACGCCGACGCCAAGGGGTGGAACAACATCACGGGTTGGACGCGGCTCGCGGGCGGGCTCGGCTGCTGTGTGTTGGGCGCGCCGTGTGCCGCCGGCACCGCGGGACCGACGTTCGCCTACCTGAGCGGCAGCGGCGATCCGTTGAACCTCGGGGCGCTCCTGTGCGGCGGCCTCACCGGGCTGTGCGGCGCCGCCGTGTGCGGCTGGGGCGCCTTCGATCTGTTCAATCCGCCGGAGGATCCGTTGTCGGCGTCCGAGCCGACCCACCGGCTGACCGTGGCGCCGCCGAAGGGCCGGGGCAAGACGAAGACCTTCGAGCTCGACGCCGTCAGCGACGACGAGATGGCGCACTGACGTCGCCGCACCCGCTCGTCAGCGCCCGCGCAGCTTGCGCGCGTCCTCGATGAAGCGAGCGAGCGCGTTCATCGCGTCGAGCGGTGACATGCGGTTGAGATCGAGGCCCATCAGGCGGTCCACGAGGAGCTCGTCGGGCGACGGCGCCTGCTGCGCCTCGTCCGCCGCCGGCGGCTCGTCGGTGGGCGCCGCGCGGCGGAAGAGATCCATCTGCGGGCGACCGGTCTTGCCGGGCGCTCTGCTGCGCGGGTTCTTGTGCGTCAGCGTCGGCGCCGGATCGCCCTCGAGCGCGGCGAGCACCTCGCGCGCGCGCACGAGCACCGGCGCCGGCAGCCCGGCGAGGCGCGCCACCTGGATGCCATAGCTGCGCTCGGCGCCCCCGTCGGCCAGGGTACGCAGGAACACGATGTCGTCGTTCCACTCCTTGACGACGACGTGCACGTTCTTGATGCGCGCCAGGTTCTCCGGCAGCTCACAGAGCTCGTGGTAGTGGGTCGCGAACAGCGTGCGCGCGCCGACCTCGTCG
>CAYLZW010000062.1:0-24336 GCA_964388085.1 uncultured Myxococcales bacterium
GGGCTGCGAGGCCGAGTACATCGGCGAGCCCGCGCCGAAGGGCCTGCTCGGCCGCGTGCTCGCGCCGCGCGGTGGCGTCGTCACGCATTACGATCGCTTCCTGCTGCCGAGCATCACGCAGGTGGAGTACCGCCTCGGCGACGACAGCCACCTCGTGGTCTCCGCCGCGCTCACGCCCATCAGCGACTTCGAGACGCGCCTGTTCGGCATGGCCGCCTTCCGCCTGCCGATCCCGCTGCCGACGAAGCCGTTGAAGAGCCTGCTCGGGCAGATCTTCAAGCCCATCGCCATCGTCGTGCTCAAGCAAGACGCCAAGATGCTGAAGAAGCAGACGGCGGCCATTCAGCGCTTCGGCGGCGAGCAGCTCATCTCGACCGACGTCGACGTGCTCGGCCCGCACATCCTGCGCTTGTTGAAGGACGCGGAGAAGGGCAAGCGTGAGCCCCTCGGCGAGCCCTACGAGCGCCGCATGCAGATGCGGGTGTGAGCTGACTTCTCAGCCGCAGCTCGACGTCACCGCGATGTCAGCGCTGTTGTTGCCGTCGTCGCACTCGTTCGCGGTGCCGCCGATGCCGGGTCCGGCGTCGTCGACGACCACGCGCACCGTGTGCTGGCCGTTGTCGAACGCGGTGTCGAAGCTCACCTTCTCCGCGTCGCCCGGCTCGAGCGCGAGCAGCGTGCTCTCCGTGCCGAGGTAGCTCACCGTGGCGCCCTCGACGAGGTAGAAGCTGACGGGCAGGCCGGCGCCGATGAGCGCGGCGCCGCGGTTATGCACCCAGACCTCGACGGTGGAGACGCACAGGCCCACGTCCACCTCGGCATCGTAGGGCACGAGGTCGGGCGCGGCCTGCGGGTCGACGGTGAGCAGCGCGTTCAGGCGGTAGGTGTTGTGCTCCTGCCAGCTCTTCGCCTCCTGCGCCGGGATGCCGCCGCGCTCGGTCACATTGGAGATGTGGTAGCTGTGCTGGTTCCAGATGCGCCGCGTCGAGACCCAGTTGTTCTCGGCGTCGCCGAGCACGCGGATGCCCGCGAACCCTGGACTGCACGCTCCCACCACGTCGCCGCACTCGAAGTCGTTGCTGCCCACAACGATCTCGGCCTGGCCGTCATTGTCGACGTCCACAATGACCGGATACTCGAGCCCGGTGAAAGAGGTGTTGTTCTGGTCGTAGAGCACCTCCCCGGTGCTGCCATTGAACACGCGCAGCTTGAGCTCGTCGTTGTAGACGACCTCCGCTTTGCCATCGCCCTCGAAGTCGAACACCGACGAGCCGGTCATGTTCGAAGAATCATCCTGCGTGCGCGCGGTCCAAAGTCGCGCGCTCGCGAAGCTCGGGTTCGGCACGTTCAGATCCACCTTGAGCGCGACGTACTGGTTCGCACCGGCGACGCCGATCTCAGGCGTGCCGTCCCCGTCGAAGTCGGCGACCGTGGGAGGTCCGAGGCGCCCGCCTGTGGAGCCGGGGGTCTCGCCCTCGATGTCGACGGGCCCCCACACGAGCACGCCCGTCTGACCGTCGTGGATACGCACGGTGCTGTTGGCCGACACGACGACCTCGGGTAGGCCGTCGAGATCGAAGTCGCCGATCGCGGGAAACCCATCGGGCAAGCCGGCGGACGCCTCCCAGACCACGTCGCCCGTGTGGGTGTAGGCGGTGCGGCCCGTAACGATCTCCTGGGTGCGCGCCCCCGCCGGTCCATCGGCTGCGCCATCCAGATCGGCGACGATGCTCAGCATGCCGGTGTACGTGGTGTTCGACGCGGAGCCGGAGCGCCAGTTGATGCCCTCTCCGGCCGGCGCCGTGAGCGCGGCGGCGTCACGCCCGTTCCATAGGAAGTTGCCGTCGTTGTCGAACACCACAGCGCCCATGACGATCTCGGGTGAGCCGTCGCCGTTCAGGTCCGCAATGGATGGCCCGCCCCACCACTGGCGCTCCTGATACAGGTCGTGCGTGTTCCAGGGCGGTCCAGCGGCCTCCGTCGCTGCCCACTTGAAGGTGCCGTCGTGCTCGAAGGCGAGCAGCCCTGCCGCTCCTGGAGCCTGGAAGCGGTATGCCCCCACGATGACCTCGACGAGACCGTCGCCGTCGATGTCAGCCACGGCCGGTGAGCCACCCGGTTGAACGCCGAAGTCCGCGAAGAAGGCGAGCTCGTCCGGGCCCACGGTCCACAGCAGACCCGTGCCATCACCGCTCACGACGCGCAGCACGCCCCAATCGAGCAGATCCCAGCTCGCCTGCACCTTGGTCGCGAACGACGTGTAAATCACGTCCGGGATGTCGCGCGTGTCGATGACGCCGTCGGCGTTGTCGTCGCTCAGGTTCGCCACTGCCGGCGTCATCATGACCTGCTTGCGGTCTGGATAGGGGGCCGTGGGCGGCACCTGGAAGCTCCACTCCACCTCGGGCGTGAACGCGCCCACCGCGAAGTCGAACACGCAGGTGTCGTCGCTCGGCAGGCCCTCGAGGCGGGTGTTGTCCGGGTCGCAGTGATCGCCGATGCCGTCCTGATCGGTGTCCTCCTGCAGCGGGTTCGCCACCAGCGGGCAGTTGTCGCTGCCGTCGGCGAGGCCGTCCTCGTCATCGTCGTCGTCGCAGGCGTCGCCCGCGCCGTCGCCGTCCGTGTCCGCCTGGTTCGGGTTCGAGACGTCCGGGCAGTTGTCGCTGTCGTCGAACACGCCGTCCCCGTCGGGATCGTCACAGGCGTCGCCGATGCCGTCGCCGTCCGTGTCCTCCTGGCCCGGGTTCGCGATCAGCGGGCAGTTGTCGGCTGTGTCGCCTGTGCCGTCGCCGTCGTCGTCGTCATCGCAGGCGTCGCCCGTGCCGTCGCCGTCGCTGTCGGTCTGGGCCGGGTTCGCCACGTCCGGGCAGTTGTCGTCGCCATCGCCCACGCCGTCGCCGTCCGCGTCGTCGCTGCAGGCGTCGCCCACGCCGTCGCCGTCGGTGTCCGCCTGATCCGGGTTGTGCGCCGTGGGGCAGTTGTCCACGTCGTCGTTGATCCCGTCGCCGTCGTCGTCCGGGTCGCACTCGTCACCGGCGCCGTCCCCGTCCGTGTCGCGCTGCGAGGGGTTCGCGACGCTCGGGCAGTTGTCGTTGCCGTTCGGCACGCCGTCGCCGTCCTCGTCGCCCTCGCTGTCGCAGGCGTCGCCCGTGCCGTCCCCGTCGACGTCCGCCTGATCGGGGTTTGGCACCGTCGGGCAGTTGTCGTCGCTGTTCGGCACCCCGTCGCCGTCGGGATCACCGTCCGGATCGCAGTCATCGCCCTGCCCGTCGCCGTCGGCGTCGGCCTGCGAGGGGTTCGCGAGGCCGGGGCAGTTGTCGACGTCGTCCGCGATGCCGTCGGCGTCCCCGTCGAGCACGCAGGTGCCAGCGGCGCAGACGTTGCCGGCGCCGCACTCCGTGTCGATCACGCAGAAGGCGGCGCCGTCGCTGCCCGCGTCCTCACCGTCGACGGGGGCCGGCGCACAGCCTTCGCAGGCCGCGAACGCAAAGGGGACGAGGAGGGCCAGGGCGAGGAGGAGGCGCGGGGCGATCATGCGCTCCGAGTAGTGCGCGAAAGCTGGCTCGTACAGGGAGGCCTGGTCCCCGTGGGTTACGCCACCCTCAAGCCAGAGCGCCGCCCACGGAGGGCGGCGCTCTGCCGGACCGGCTGGTCGGGGCGACTGGATTCGAACCAGCGACTTCCTGCTCCCAAAGCAGGCGCGCTACCAAACTGCGCCACACCCCGTTCGCGACCGCGCCTCTCCATCATCTAACGCGCGCGCGGCAGCGCGCCAAGGAGTTCGCACGGCCGCGGGCGTTGCCGGGAGTGTCACGCTCCCGGATCGCCGGCGGCGTGTGTGCTCCCGGCGTGCATCTGCATCCCCCGCGCCTCCCGGAGCGTGCTATCTGTCACCCATGTCGACGAGCGCCATCAGCCCGGCTCGACACGCTCGGCGGCAACACATCGTGGAGGCGGCGCGCGCGTTGGTCGGCGCGCGCGTGGGCGACGACTTCGACCCGGTGCGCGCCCCCATCTGTGCCATCGACGTCGTCATGGTCGCCGGCAGTCCTTGGCTGAAGGACGGTCTCGAGCGCGACTTCGCCAAAGACGAGAGCGGCTACCGCAAGATCGGCGGCGGCTCGAACACACCCTCGCAGGCGTACTTCTTCCGCTCCCCCGTCAACCTGATGCACTACCTGAAGCGCGCCGGCTTCTACGTGCCGCGCGGGGGCGGCGTGACGCCGGAGGCGGGCATGGCCTGCTTCTTCGAATGGGACGACCGAGGGCGCTTCAACTTCTCCCCCGACCGAAGCGGCGTCGTGCTCGAGGTGAAGGCGAGCCGCGTCACCAAGGTCGTGTTCGCCACCCCGCTCGATCCGCTGCAGCGCGACGCGGGCTATGTCGTGCGCGCGGCGACCGTGCGCCACGGCGATGCCATCGACCTGGCGCTCATCGGCTACAGCGACCTACCTTGACGTACAAGGTCGCTGGCCGGCGACGGGGATCCTGCGCCTCTGAGGCAAGCGAATGTGACGTGCGCCGGGGCCCACGCGTATGCTCGCCGTCCCTTTCAGGGGTGGAGCTTGTCCATGCCCGTGTCCCACGCTGCCGGCAAAGGTGAGAGCCGCACCGCCATCGCACGACGCCGCGGCCTTTTGTCGGCGGCGCGCGGCGTCACCCTCATCGAGGTCATGATCGTCGTGGCCATCATCGGCATCGTCGCGGCCATCGCGACGCCGAACCTCCAGCCCGTGTTGCAGAACCAGAAGCTGGTCGCCGCCGGTGAAGAGGTCGCCGCTCTCGTCGAGCGCGCGCGCCGCAAGGCCTACAACGAGGGGCGCTGCTACCGGGTGCGCGTCTCGGGTGACAACCTCGTGCTGCAGCGCAAGGGCGGGAACAACGGCGCCAACTGCAAAGGTGACGCGGGCGGCTTCGACATCTCCTCCCACACCTGGGAGGCGGCGATCGCCACGGTGCGGCCCGAGACCGGCGCCATCAGCTTTGGCATCGACACGAACTACGGCCAGGACGAGATCATCTTCCGCCCGAGCAGCCGCCTGCGCGGTGACGGCGACCACGTCTCGGACGATCGCGCGCAGGTCACGGCCGAGCACGCGCTGCTCGGCAAAGGGATCGCGTTCAGGGTCACCCCCGTCGGGCGCATCTGCCGCGTGCCCTTTGACGGCAGCGCCCCATCCGTCGCGGCGGCGGTCGCCGAGTGCCCATGAGGTCGATGCCCACCAAGAGGTCCCCCATGCGCCAGGAGTCCCATGAGCGTCGCCCGATGACCCGTCCGCCGCGCCCCGCGCGCGCCCGCGGCTACCTGCTCATCGAGATGATGATCAGCGGCGTCATCCTCGGCCTCATCCTGACGGCCACCATGAACGTCGTCGCCGACGAGCGCGCCCTCGTCGTCAGCGCCGACAACCGCTCGAAGGCGGCGGCGCTGACCGAAGACATGATGGCCCTCCTGCTCGCGGACACGGGGCCGAACAAGGATTACGACACGAACGGCAGCTGGGTCACCGCCAACCCGGACCAGAGCCTCTACCCGGGCTTCAAACGCCGCTACTGGTCCAACGACGTCATCTCGGCCGCGGCCAGCCAGCTCGGCAGCATCTGGGAGCTCAAGGTCGAGGTCACCTATCCGGTCGGCAAGGGCGCCACGAAGGTCGTCGAGCACAGCACACTGCGGCGCGACCGCTACACGCCGAGCCAATGATGAGCGCGAACGTAGGAACACCGATGAGCAGACAGGCGCGCGGCTTCACCCTGATCGAGCTGATGGTGGCGCTCGGCATGGCGCTGGTGCTGACGACCTCCGCCGTCACCGTCATGGTGGTGGCGATCCGCACACAGCAGGAGGGCACGGTCCGCAACGAGATGGCGCGCGACGCGCAGCTCGTGCTCGACACGCTCGCGCGCGACCTCGCCTACCTCGGCGCCGGCGTGCCGCGCGGCTTCGAGGCGGACACGAACGGCAACGTCCTCGGCATCGGCCAGACGACCGGCAACATCCCCTCGGCGAGCTTCACCGCCGCCCTCGCGGCCAAGCAGCTGCGACCGACCATCCGCATCGGGCAGGAGCATTACCTCGCCTTCCTCGGCGACGCGCCCTATCCGAACGCGGAGCTCAATGGCCTCGTCTCCATCGGTCAGTTCCTGGACGAAGGCAGCGACGTTCAGGACGAGTTCGCCGTCTCCTCCGAGCTCACGAGCTGTCCCCCGCAAGTGTCCGCGTCGACCTCCAACTACACGTGCGACACGACGGACAATTCGCTGCTCACGGACATCGGCGGCAGCAACTGCCACGGCACGGCCACGACGCAGCCCACGTGCCCCTGGGGGCTCAACAAGTGGCAAAAGACCGGCACCGCGCCCTATGTCCCGCTCATCTTCGGGGCGCTCGACGGCACGTGGTATCGACGTCAATGGGACCCGGACGGGCTCGCCTTCTCGACCGCCGGCACCTCGGAGCGCCTGCTCGTACACGTCGAGCATTGGCCTTCCACCGCCGAGGCGGATCTGCCGGTCAACCTCTTCCAGTCCATCGCCATTGGCGGTGGAATGGGCGCCACCATCGACCGCATCTTCTATTCGCTCGAGCCCGTGGGCAGCTCGGGCGACTGCACGGCGTGGCCGTGTCGGCTGATGCGCCGACAGTGTTGGTTCTGGGATCTCGGCACGCACAATCCCGACGACGCGACGTTCCCGAAAGTGGGGGGCACCGTCATGCGCTCCGGCTCGAACCCGGCCGGCTGCACCAACGCCGACCGCGGCACGCCCTGGGAGACCATCGCCAGCGACATCGAGTCGTTCAGCTTCCGCTACTACGGGGTCGACGACCTCACCGCCGACCTGGCGCCGCTGGACGCCGCCGAGTCGTCGCGGACGCGCGTCATCGAGGTCGAGATGACCCTGCGACGCAGGATCCCCGGCTCGAACCCCGCGCGCTTCTTCCAGCACCACGCGCGGCGTCGCTTCTGGCTCGAGAACGCCGGCGGCCTCGTCACCTGGCCAAACCGCGTGGCGCAGAGCCTCGGCGGCTGCCTCGATGATGAGGTCAACTACCCGAACGAGTGCAACCCGCAATGAGCGCGCGACCGACAGCCACGACGAGGGAACTCATGACTAAGGGCCACAGAGGCAGGCGCGCTCAGCATCGCGGCTTCGTGCTCCTCATCGTGCTCGTGGTGGGCGCCGCCGCCGGGCTCGCGGCGCTGTCCCTGCTCAGCACGCGCGGCGGGGCCGAGATCGCCGCCATCCACTCCGAGGTCGGCGACCGCTCTCGTGTCATCGCCGAGGCCGGGATGCAGCGCGCCATGTTCTACCTGAACGACATCGCGCAGGGCTCGGGCGACTTCGACGCCGCGCTCGACACCGACCTCGACAACGACTGCAGCAGCGGCGCCGACGACGACGACCTCCGGCCCGACACCAGCGCCGACGCCGACGACGCCGTCGAGTGGACCGACGGCACCATGGAGGACATCGGCGGACGCAAATATACCTGCGTGCCCTTCGGCGGCGGACGCTATTGCGTCTCGTTCCAGGACGACGACGACGACGGCATCGAGAACGACGACTGGTCCTCGAGCACGGGCAACAACGAGGGCTCCGGCGGCAGCTGCGACAGCGGAGGCTGCCTCGAGGGGCCGGCCGGCGCCGTCAACCTGTGCGGCAATGACAATGGCGGCGATCACAACCCGCTGCGCGATCGCAACCGCTCGGTGTGGGTCACGTCCATCGGCATCGTCCCCGACGGCGTCGACTACGACGACGCCACCCACAAGGCCACGCTGCGCCGCATCTACACGGCGCCCTACCAGACCAACAACGCGGGCATCAGCATCAAGGGCAACCTGGAGGTCAAGAGCGGAGCGTCGAAGTGGGCTGCCTGCAGCGACATCGCCGGCATCGCGGTAGACGGCTGGGCGGAGCTGAGGACCGCCAAGCAGGGCTGCACGTCGGGTTGGAGCGACGCCGACGACTGGAAGGGGCACGAGTTCAAGTGCATCGACACGGGTGCCTGCAGCGGCCTGAACTTCGACGGCCCCATCACCATCAACCCCATCGACGGCGGCCACCGCACGCCGGGCCCCGCCCTGCCGGACATGCCGGACCCGTGGGACAACGCCAACGAGTGGATCGACTTCGGGCGGGAGTGCGTGTTCTGGCTCGACTGGGGTGGCGCCCATTCGCTCGATGCCATCAACGGCACCATCGATGCCAATCAGATCTGGTGGTGGGACGCGGATGAGAACCGCGGCCCAAACGACCTGCCATGCTCCGAATTCGAGAAGAGGGCGCCGCCGGACGCGCGGATGCCGGGACCGCCCGACCCGAGCGAATCAGGAAAGAGCGGGGACGAGACGGACCCCGCGGACTGGGCGGGCTGCTGGTCTCCTCTGTTCCTCGATATGGGCACCCCGACCGCCTGGCCGTACGCGGGCAGCGGCTCCGCCGACGTGAACATCGGGGGCAGCCCCGCGCACACGGAAGACATCTTCGAGTGCTGGCACATCCCGCTGCATGACGCCGCGAACAACCAGATCCCGCCCGAGCGCGCCCTCGCCGGCGGCGGCACGTGCCAATGGATGCCGAGCAACAACGCCGGCGAGTACACCGTGTGCGACGCGGTCAACCTGGCGGAGTGCACGGCGTTTGGCGAGATCTCCGGCGCTACGTCGAACTCCTTGTTCGACCCGGTGAACCAACGCCTGTTCAGCGAAGGCTTCCCCCTCAGCCGGCTGTTCCCCGCGGGGCAGAAGATCTCGAAGCCCGACTGGAGCACCTGCCAGGTCGAGTATCCGCCGCCGGGCACCATCGTCAATGGCGCGACCGTCACCCCGAGCTTGTGGAACTGCACCACCTGCGACGGCACGAACCCCATCATGGAGGTGAAGGGCGGCGGCCCCTGGTTCATGTTCGCCGACCACAGCGACGTGACGGCGGTGCCGGCGGGCGTCTACCACTTCACCGGCAGCCCGGGTTTGTTCAACGGCAATGGCTGGGAGTGGGGGGCGAACGCCACGGACGGCGCCGACCAGGCGCTGCCCTGGCTGAATCTCGACGAGTGGCCGCTCATGACCATTCACTCGGATGGGGAGATGCGCTTTCAGAAGGCCGGCTACACCTTTGGTATCGGCCAGGCTCATCCCGGCGAGGGCAACGGTGGGCGCGATTCGCGCTGGGCGAGGTCCGCCTCGTTCATCATCGGCGATGAGCTCGAGGTACAGGGCGGCGGCGGCGCCGGCATGGCCGGCTCGGTGTATGCGCAGGACGGGGCTAGTTGGGAAGGCAACGGCGACATCTACATGTTCGGGCAGCTCTACTCGAACAAGAGCTTCACCCTCAACGGTGGCGGCACCTTCTACTGGCTCTACCAGGTGAACCTCGGGCAGCTCGCGCCGGGGGCGTCGGCGGGCGCGTTGCCGACCCAGTCGTTCGTCTCTCAGTGACGCTGCTCCGGGACGCGGGCGCCGCGACTCGTGGCGACGACGCTTCGGCGACGTTGACACTCCCCGAGGCAGATCGGACAACGCCGCACCATGAGAACCCTCCTCGGCGCGGCCGGTCTGCTGCTGACCAGCGGCTTTTGCGCGCTCGTGTACCAGACCGTGTGGCTGCGGGAGCTGCGCCTCGTGTTTGGCGCGTCCACGCCCTCCACCGCGGCGACGCTCGGCCTGTTCATGGCCGGCCTCGGCGCCGGCGGGCTCTGGCTCGGGAGGCGCGCGGACCGGCACGCGCGGCCGCTGCTCTTGTACGCGCTGCTCGAGGTCGGCATCACGGTGACGGCGGCCCTCTCGCCGCTCCTGTTGGACGGCGCGCGCGCGCTCTACCTCTCCGCGGGGGGCAGCTCGCGCTTTGGAGACGGCGGCGCGACGCTATTGCGGCTCGCGCTCGCCGCGTTGGTCATTGCTGGGCCGGCGCTGCTCATGGGCGGCACGCTGCCCGCCGCGGCGCGCGCGGTGACGACGAGCGGCGACGTCGGCCGGCGGGGCCTCGCGCTGCTCTATGGCGCGAACACCATCGGCGCCGTCGCCGGCGTCGCGCTGTCGACCTTCTGGCTGTTCGAGCGCTACGGCTTTCGCACCACGCTCTGGCTCGCGTGCCTGTTGAACCTCGTGCTCGCCACGCTCGCGGGGGCCATGGCGACGCGCCCGCTCCCCGACGACGGCACGGAGGGTTCGTCGCCTGCGCCTGCCGAAGTCGATGAGCGGCCGGCGAGCGACAGCTCCACTCCGCCGTCGCTCTCTCCTCGCTGGCTCGTGCTCCTGGCGGCGTTCGCGAGCGGCTTCTCGTTCTTCCTCGCGGAGCTCGTCTGGTACCGCATGGGCGCTCCCATTCTCGGCGGCTCGACGTACACATTCGGCATCATCCTCGCCTGCGCGCTCTTCGGCATCGGCGTCGGCGGGCTCCTCTATGGCGTGCTGCCGCCCGCGCGCGCGAGCGTCGGGCTGCTCGGCGTCACCTTCTCGCTCGAGGCCGTGTTGCTGCTGGCCCCGTACGCGCTCGGCGACGAGATCGCGCTCCTGGCGGCCGCGCTGCGCAGCTACGGCATGGTGAGCTTCGCGTCGCTCGCGACTGGCTGGACCGTCGTCTGCGTCCTGCTGGTGGTGCCCGCCGCCGTCGTCGCCGGCTACCAGCTGCCGTTGCTCGTCGCGCTGGCCGGCGAGGGACCCGGCGGCGTGGGACGCGACGTCGGCGACGTGTACGCGGCGAACACGGCCGGCTCGGTGTCGGGCTCGCTGCTCGGCGGCTTCGTGCTTTTGCCGGTGCTCACCGCCCCGGGCGCGTGGGTCGGCGCCGCGTTGCTCTTGCTCGTCGTCGCCCTGGGCGCCGCGGCGCTCTCGTTCGTGCGCCAGCGGGCGATCGCGTTCGTCTCGCTCTCTCTCATCGTTGTCGCGAGCGCGTTCACGTCGCTCGACGGGCCGAGCGCGCTCTGGCGGCACACCGGCATCGGCGCCGGCCGCGCGCAGCTCGCCTTCTTGAATGGCGAGGCGCGCGAGCACTTCGAGGCGAAGCTGAACGCGTTCTTGCTGGCGGAGCACGAGGGTCGCGAGAGCGCGCTCGCCTTCAGCCACGAGAACGGCCTGGCTGTCTTCGTCAATGGCAAGAGCGACGGCAACGCGAGCGGCGACGCGCCGACCTTCGTCGGCCACGCCCTCTTGCCGGCGATCCTGCACGGCGCGCCGAAGAGCGCCTTCGTCATCGGCCTCGGCACCGGTCAGACGGCGGGCTGGCTCGCCGATGTGCCCGGCATGGAGCGCGTCGACGTCGCCGAGATCGAGCCCGACATGGTGGACTTCGCACGACGCTGCGCGGAGACGAACCGCGACGCGCTCGAGAACGCCAACTTGCGCTTGCGCTTCGGCGACGGACGAGAGGCGCTCATGACGTCGGGCGAGCGCTACGACATCATCGCGTCCGAGCCCTCGAACCCCTACCGCGCCGGCGTCGCCAGCTTCTATACGCGAGAGTTCTATCGCGCGGTCTCGGAGCACCTCGAAGACGACGGCTGGTTCGCGCAGTGGGTGCAGGGTTATGAGATCGACCTCGAGACCCTGCGCATCGTCATCGCGACCCTGCGCTCGGTCTTCCCGCACGTGAGCGTGTGGCGCGGGATGCCGAATGACTTCTTCTTGATGGCGACCAAGCAGCCGCAAGTGCACGACGTGGACACGCTGCGGGCCCTCCTCCGGCAGGAGCCCTATTCGAGCGGGCTCGGCCGCGTGATGGGGATCTACGACGTGGAGGGCCTGTTGGCCGCGCACGTGGCGTCGTCCGATCTGACCCGTCGGCTCGCTCCCGGGGCGCTCATCAACACCGACGATTTCCCGGCCCTCGAATTCCGCTTCGCGCGCAGCGTCGGCCGTGTCGGCGGTCCGCTGCCCTTCGAGCTCTTCAGCGCCAGCCACTGGCGCGGCCTCGATCGTCCTACCCTTGCGGGCGACGTCGATTGGACGCGGGTCGGCGCCCTCCGCCGCCGCGCCTATGACGTCGTCGGCTCGCCGGCGCCACCGCAGCCCGCCGCGCCCGGTTCGGAGGCCGACGCCGCCTTCTATCGCGCCTACCTGGCGTCCGACCTGGCGAGCGCGCGCGCGGTCGGTCCCGAGGTCAACGTCCCGGGCCACGACGGCTTCGCGTTGGTCTGTATGGCGGACGTGCTCTCGACGGTGGCGAGCGAGCGGGCGGCGTTCGAGGCCGCGCTCGCCCAGGTGCGCGCCATTGGCCTGCCCACCGAGGCAGCGCTGCTCGAGCTCTCGCGCGCCATCGGCGTGAAGGGCGAGGTGGCGGACCGCAGCCCCCTCATCACCGCCGCGCTGAGCGCGCTGCGAGAGGACCCCTGGGTGCCGCGGCCGCTCGTGAAGCACGTGCTGCTGCAATTGCGGGTGGGGCAGCTCAGCGAGCAGGAGCTGCGCGCGGCGTCGGCGGCATTGGCGAAGGGGCCTTTCGCGGGCTACGTGTTCCACTACGAGCAGCAGCTCACCTGGGCCCTCGTGCTGGACCGTCTGCGGCGCGACCTGCCGAGAGAGTGCGTGCAGCTCTTCGACGGCTTCGTCCAGGAGGAGATCATGACGCTGTCGCTGAAGGCCGCGTGCTTCGAGCGACACGCGCCCGAGCGTTACCCCGCGGCGGCGGCCGAGCTGGCGGCGCTGCAGGAGAGAAAGCCTGCCTCCATCGAAGCGCTGCTGTCGCCGACGGGCCTCGACGAGAGCGCTGCGCCGCGCCCCTGACGCGCGCTCGCGTGGGCCGCCTTCCACGTCGAGCGGTCCTGTAGTACGCGGCCCGCGACGGCCCAAATCGCTCACGGGGAATCATCATGCGTCGCACACTGCCCTGTCTCTCCCTCGCCCTCGCCTTCGCCCTCGTTCACGGCTGTAGCTGTGACCCGCCCGCGGTGGCGGACAGAGACGGCGGCGCGAGCGTCGAGCAGGAGGATGACGCCGGCGTCCTCGCCGACGCCGGCCCGGACGACGCCGGCCCGGACGACATGGCGCTCAGCGGCTCGTTCATTCTGCAGCGCGAAGACGGCAGCACGCAGGTGGTGGATCTGCCGAGCGGCGCGGTGCTCCCCTCGGTCGCCAACGCGCCGTTCCTGGGCGCGGTGACGTCGTTCGACGGCGCGCTCTATGGCTTCGTGATCGAGGCCACCGGCATCGTCGCCGAGGGCCGCCTCGCGCGCTTCGACGTCGACACCGGGGAGGTGGAGCGCCTGTCCCAGACGGTCGGGATTCCGAGCGAGGTGCTCGTCAAGGCCGACGAGGCGGCGACCGTGTACGGCGACATCGATGACAGCCTCCGCTACGGCCCCATCGGCTACGAGCACACGCTCCTTGCGGACGCGGTCGAGTATTCGGCCAGCGCCGCGACCTATCTCGAGGACGGCACCCTCTGGACCAGCAGCCCGCTCGGCACCGGGCCCTTCTTGAGCGCGGCGGAGGCGCGCGTCTCGACCGAGCACTGCGGCGGCCTCTCCCAATATGCGGGCACGGACGAGCTCTTGTGCGCGCGCGTCGACGGCAGCGGCATCGTGAAGCTGAACCAGCTCACCGGTAGCACCAGCCCGCTCGACGGCAGCGCGCCGCTCGGCTTCCGCTCGGCGCTGGCCCTCGCGGACGGCGGCTACCTCGCGGTGGGCCTCGACTGCGACGTCATCTCCTCCCGCGAGCTGCCCGATCTCAGCGGCGTCTGCCCCTATGGCTTCGCCGAGCTCGGCGGCTCCCTGTTCGCCGGCCTGCGGGAGGGAGGCGTCCTCGAGATCACGGCGGAGGGCGAGGTGCGCCTTCGCGCCAGCGCCGCCACCCACCCGGGCGGCGTGGCCAGCGCCAACGGGCACAGCGCCGTCGCGGGGAGCTGGTGGCGCGAGGACGTGCTCGTCGTCAAACAGGGCGGGCGGCCGCGCTCCGTCGGACACGTCGACTACGGCCGCGGCGTGGCGCTCATGGACGACGGCGAGCTCTGGATCCTGCAGGACGGCGGCGTCAAGCGCGCCGGCGCCGAAGAGGTGTCCCTGAGCGAGGTGCACGAGCGCGACGACCTCGACCAGATCGCGGCCGTCGGGCGCCAGGTGTACTTCTCCGTCGACGGCGGCGGCCTCGTGCGGCTGTCGGCGGACGACGGCCCCGGCTACGCGCTCAGCGACTTCGCCGACGTCAGCGCGCAGCACATCGCGGGCTGCAGCGAGGTCCTTTTGGTCGAGGACGACGCCGGCTCGCTCCTCGCCTACGCGAGCGATGGCACGAGCAGCGCCATCGGTCCGGCCCCCTTCGAGCTCGCCGCGCTCGGCTGCGCCGACGATCAGATCGTGCTCGCCTCCCCGGACGGCACGCTCGTGAGCAAGCGCCTCGCGGACGTGGACGGAGAGTGGCGTGACGTCGCCGTGCTCGCCGGCGAGGAGATCCGGCACATCGCCGGCTGGAGCGCGAGCGAGTGAAGCGCGCCTGGGCGGCCCTGCCGTGGGTCGCCCTCTTCGCGTGGGCGATCGCGACGTCATTTTATAAAGTATCGAACTACGACATCTGGGTGCACCTCCGCGTGGGCACCGATGTGCTGCTGAGCGGGCAGGTGCCGCACGACAACAGCTACTCCTGGGTCGCTCCTCTGCGGCCCTTCGTCGCGCACGAGTGGCTCTCCGGGCTGCTGTTCCAGGTCATCGCCGGGCCCACCGAGGGCCGCGGCCTGACGGTGCTGCGCGCCTGGGTCACGAGCCTGATCGTCGTGTGCTGCGCGCTCTCCTTGCCCGGCGAGCGCCGCTCGCGCTTGCCGGCGCTCGCGTTTACGGCGCTGACGATGGTGCTCGTCATCTCGCGCGCGTCGGTGCGGCCGCATCTGTTCTCGCTGCTGTTCGCGGCCATGCTGATGGTGGGCTTCGCGTGGTGGCGTGAACACCGTCGCTGGCGCGCGCTCTTGTGGGTCGCGCCGCTCTCGGTGCTGTGGGCGAACCTTCACGGCGCCTACCTGCTCGCGCCCGCGCTCTTGCTCGTGCTCTCGGCCGGCGTGCTCGGGGCGGCGCTCTTTCCGGGGCTCTCGCCGGGAGACGGGGAGCGCCCGTGGCAGGTCCGCCACGCCGCGCAGCCCGCCGTCGTCGCGCTGCTGTGTCTGCTCGGCGCGCTCGTGAACCCCTACGGGTTCGACCTCGTGCAGTTCTCGGCGCAGATGGCGGGCGGCAACGAGTACATCAAGATCATCATCCAGGAGTGGCTCTCGCCCTTTCACGAGGACCACCGAGCGCTGCTCGAGCCCTATCTGCTGTTGCTCTATCTAGCGCTGCTCTGGGGCGCAGCGCTGCTGCGGCGCCGTCAGCTCTCGCTGCCCGACGTGGCGGTAGCGCTCGCGACGACCTTTCTCGCGGTGCGCGTCATTCGCTTCATCCCCTACTTCGCGATCTTCAGCCTGCCGGTGGCGAGCGCCCTCTGGGAGGATCTCTTACGGGAGCGGGCCGGCGCTCGCGTAAGGCGCGCGCAGCGCTGGCTCCCGCTGTTCGTCCCCGCGGTGCTCGCCCTTGTGCTCCTGGTGCGCGGGCCCTCCTTCCGCATGGGAGGCGCGGAGCTCGACTACGGCTGGGGCTTTTACCAGCCGCGCGCGATGCCGGTGGTGAAGCACCTGCACGCTGTGGCGTACGAAGGCGGCGTGTTCAACGAATACGAGGACGGCGGCTACCTGGTGTACGCGGGGCGCGGCCGCTTCAAGCCGGTCATCGACGCGCGCGTCGACGTCTTCGGCGCCGAGCTCACCTACGAGTGGGTGGCGGCGCGCCGCGACGCGCAGAGCCTGCTCCCTTACCTCGAGCGACACGACGTGGGCGCGGTGCTGCTGGCGAAGGCGCGGCAGAACCACGAACAGCACCGGCGGGCGCTGCTCGCCAGCGGCCGCTGGCGCGTCGAGCTCGACGACGACGACTATCTGTTGCTGATGCGACAGCCAGGCGGCGCGCCGCAGGGGAGCTGAGCGCCGCGGAGCTCAGCCTGCCGTCCACCACACGTAGAGCCACGGGTGCTGATAGGGGTTCAGGCCCACCGAGAGCGCCGAGAAGGCGGACGCGGCGAAGAGGACGACGAGGCAGACGCGGCCGAGCGTGCTGCGCTCGAGGCGAGCGACGGGCTCCGGGAGCAGCAACAGCAACAGCGGCGTCAGCCAGAGCAGCCAGCGCGGGCCGCTCGTGATGCCGCCGTAGTTGTCGCTCTCGACGAGGTAGAAGGTGAGCGTCGGCAAGATGCAAGCGGCGCTGAGGCGCGCGCTCGCTTCTCCCCTCGTGGCCGCGCTGCGCCACCAGCCGTAAGGAGCGAGCAGCGGCGCGGCGCCCAGCACGAGGATCGGGAGGATGGCGAGCTCGTCCGGCAAGCCGAAGCGCTTGTTCAGGATCGCGGGCAACAGCACGAGCACCGCCGCGCCCAGGAGGACGAGACCGACGCGAGCGAGACGGAGCCCGCGCCCCGCCAAGGGGCGGCGAATCAGCGCGACGACGGCGAGCCAGAACGCGGGCGTCAGCGAGAGCAGGCCGTGGTGCCCGACGACGAGGTGGAAGGCGTACACGAGCACGGAGCGCTCGCCCACATCGAGCCCCGACGGCCGCAGCCAATAGGCTCCCTCGAAATGATACCAGGCGGTCGGCACCTGAAAGAAGAACCAGGGATTGCCGAGCGCGACGGTGTTGGCCGCCAGCGAGGCGAGCATCGGCAACAGCGCCGCCGGCACGAAGAACAGCAGGGTGCGCGCCCGATCGACGGTGAACAGCAAGAAGGTACACGCGCCCACGAGCGTCAACGCCGGCATCTCCTGCGTGAAGCAGGCGCCACCCGCGAAGCCGGCGACGATCCAGGCGAGCAGCGCTCCGCGCCTGTGCTCGAAGATCCACAAGGTGGGGACGACGGCGAAGAGCGCGCTGAACGCGCCGAGCGCGTGGTTGTTGAGCGCGCTCGTGAACGGCGTGACGAAGGTGGCGAAGCCGGCGAGCGCGAGCACGTACAGCCGCACCCGCGGGGAGCTGCACGTTCGAGACAGCCAAAACGCGAGCAACACGAGGTAGGCGAAAAAGGGCGCTGCGTGAAACGTCAGCAACACCGCGCGGACCAAAGCGCTGCCGTGGGTGTCGATGCGCCAGGAGAACGCGCGCTGCAGCGCGAGCACCTCTGCGGCGACGAGCGTCGGCAGGAGCGGCGGCTTGCTGGAGTAGAATTGCTGCGTCTCGGGATCGAGGACGACGTCGACCGTCCGGCCGCGCGAGACCGGCCCCAGGTCACTGACGGCTCCGTCGCTCGACGTGACCCGAGAGCCGACGGCGTAATCTCCTTCGAGGACGAGGCTCTCCACCGTGAGAAAGCGGGAGCGGTCCGGATCCGCGAACGGTCCCGGCACGAGCGTGATGCGTACGACCACCAGCAGCGTCGCCGCCGCGACGAGCAGCGCGCTCGCCAGATCGGCTGCACGCGCCGCCCGGTCCACCGTCACGTCGGCGCCTTCAGCGCGTCCGGCGTCCGTACGCTCCCGGGCACCGACGGCGAAGGCCGCGCGAGAGGACCCGCCAGCTCGGCGCGCGTCGTCTGCCGCACGCTGTACTCGGGCCGCTCCTGCCCGCTCGCCGCCACGAGCCCCGCGATGATCCCGAGCGACACCATCTGCGCGCCGACGAGGAGCGCGCCGAGGCCGTACAGCGTCAAGGGACGCGCCGCGACGGATTGATAGCCGCTGCTGTCCCAGAACTGCGTCAGCCAAGAATAGGCGAGGTAGCCGAGGGAGAGCACGCCGACCGCGAGAGAGAAGAGGCCGAATGTGCCGAGCAGGTGCTGCGGCCGTCCGCGGTAGTCGGTGAGAAAGCGCACCAGGATGACATCGAGCAGGCCGGTCACGAGGCGGGTGAGCCCGTAATGCGAATGGCCGTGGCGACGAGGCCGGTGCTCGACGGGCAGCTCGGTGACCGAGAAGCCGCGGCTATGGGCCAGCACGGGGATGAAGCGGTGCAGATTTCCGGTCAGGCGAATCTCCTCGAACACCTCGGCGCGGACGCACTTGAGACCGCAATTGTGGTCCTTGAGCTTGAGCCCCGTCAGCATGCCGACGAGGAGATTGAACAAGCGGCTGGCGATGATCTTCCCGAGCGAGTCCCGGCGCTTTCGCTTGTAGCCGTTGACCACGTCGAAGCCCTCGTCGAGGCGCTTCAGCAGCGCCGGGATCTCGGCGGGGTCGTCCTGTCCGTCCCCGTCGAGCAGCGCGATGACGTCGGCGTCCGTGCAGGCGAGGCCGGCCGCGATGGCGGCGGTCTTGCCGAAGTTCCGCCTCAGGCGCAGCGCGAGCACGCGCTCGTCCGCGGCGGCGATGCCCTCGAGCACCTGCCAGCTGTCATCGCGGCTCCCGTCGTCGACGAAGATGACCTGCACCGCGAGCGCGGCGCCCTCGGCCATCGACGAGAGCTCCCGGTACAGCGGCAACAGGCTCTGCTCCTCGTCGTAGACGGGGATGATGACGGCGAGAGAGCGGGTGGCCACGGCCGGTGCCATCGATTTCTCCTCGTGTGCGCGCAGGATAGCCCGCGCACAGAGCACGTCTCTCATCTCGCCTGCCGCGCTCGGCGGCAACGGCGGGCGACGTCGAGCACGCGTCGCGCCATGGGCTGAAAGCCAGCGTCGCCGCCGGCGGGGACCGTAGCCTCGTGCGCGGGAGTGAAGGAGCGGGCGCCGGCCAGCAGCTCCAACACGGCGTCGGCGAGCGCCGCGGGATCTTCCGGAGGGACGATGGCACCGGCGCCGTCCCCGAGCTGCTCCCGAAGGCCACCGACGTCGCTCGCGATCACCGGCAACCCAAACGCGCGCGCGATGGCGATGGGGCCGGAGTGGCTCGCGCGCCGGTAGGGGGCGAGGAGCGCGTCCGCCGCCTCGAAGTAGCGATGCACCTCATCGTCGTCGACATAGCGATCGTGCAGCGTCACGCGTTCGCTGACACCGAGCCGCTCGCTGTGACGCCGCAGCTCCCCGGCCGGGAGATAATGTTCTCCCACGACGAGCAGCCGGACGTCGGCGCTCGCCGGCAGCCTCGCCAGCGCCTCGAGGGCCACATCGACGCCCTTGTAGCGACGCACGAGCCCGAAGCAGAGCAGCACGCGCTCGTCCGCGTCGAGCCCGAGCCCTTGGCGCGCACGTGCGCGACCAAGCGCGGGACGGGAGAAGGCCGCGTAGGGCGGATGGGGCTCACGCAGGACCTCCGCCCGCGAGCCCGCCGCCAACAGGGCGCGCTCCTGCTCGGACGCGTGCACCAACACGGCGCTCGGCAGGCTCGAGAGGACCCGCAGGGCGGCGGCGTCGAGCGCCCCCCGCTCGTGGCTCTCGAGGTTGTGCGCCAACACCAACGTGGGCGTACGGGCCGCGCGCAAGCACAAGAGGAGCGCGGTGAGCTGCGGCAGGAAGAGCGAGTGCCAGTAGGGCAACACCACCAGCGCCGGCCGCGAGCGCAGGACGCCGCCGGCGGCGAGGAGCCAACGGGCGGGGTTCAGCGACGTGAGCACCCGCTCGGCGGGCAGCGCGCGCTCTACCGGGGCGAGCTCGCTGCGACCGGGAAACAGGAGCCTCGGGTACAGCCGGCGATGCGAGATCACCTGCACGAGCGCGCCGCTATCAAGGAGCGCGCGCACGAGGCTGGCGGTGTGATGTGCGATGCCTCCCCGGAGCGGCGGCACGGGCCCGACGACGGTGATCCTCTCGCCGCTCGCGTGGCCCGTCGAGGGCGCCGGAGGCGTCATGCGTCCTCCCCGGCCGGCGAAGCGCGTTCGCGTCTCTGGCGGAGCGTACGTCGCGCACACACGACCAAGGCGGCGGCGAGCAGGGCGCCCCCGAGCGCCAGCGACAGGCGCGCGAACGAGCTCGTCGCCGGCGCCGCCCGCACGAGGAGATCCGAGCCGAGCGCGCACGCGGCGGCGAGCCCTAGGCCGAGCCCGTGCGCGGACAGCCAGGCGCGGCCCGAGAGCCCGGCGGACGACAGCGCCGCCGGGACGATGAGCAAGAGCCGCACGAGGTGCGCCAGCAAGACGCCCGCGGCGGCCCCGCGCATGCCCTCGAGGAGCCCGCCGCACGACGCCGCGACCACGACGACCACAGCGAACACCAGCGTACGCCAGGCGACGCCGAGCGCCCTGCCCTGCACCTTCAACAGCGCGCCCAGCACGACGTGCTCCCCGCGCAGCACGAGCCAGAGCCACATCACCGAAAGCGCAGGCGCTACCTCGAGCCAGCGCGCGCCGAGCGTGACGGCGACGATGTCGCGCGCGTGCAGCGCCCCAAACGCGGCCAGCGGCATCGTCAGCGCCGAGACGGTGACGAGGCTCTGTCTCACCGCGCTCGCCAGCGAGCCGCCCGCTCGCCGGCGCGCCGCGAGGTAGGCGCGCAGGGGGGCCGAGGCGGCGCGCTTGAGCAGGCTGTGGGGCGCGTCCACCAGGCGACCGGCGCGGTGGTACATGCCGAGCGCGGGCGCGCCGAGCAGGCGCCCGACGATGACGGCGTCGACCTCGAGCGCCAGCATCGACGACACGCTCTCGATCATCAGGCGTACGCCGTCGCGCAACAAGTCCTGGAGCGCCGCGAGCGAGGGCGTGCCTCCTGCACGAGGCGGTCGCAGCAGGAGCAGCAGCGCCGTCTTCACGCCCGCCTCCGCGAGGTGGCCGGCGACGAGCGCGGACGCTCCCTGGCCGGCGAACGCGAGCGCGAGCGCGGCCGGGGCGAAGCCGAGGGCGTACGCCGCCAGATGCACCGGCGCGACGAGGTCGAAGCGCAGGTCACGCTCGAGCAGCGCGCGGGGGACGACGCCGGCCGCGGTGAGCGGCAGCCAGGCGGCGAGCCAAGGCACGAGGCGGGCCGCGCTCGTCGTGCCGGCGATGGACGCGATTGGCGTCGCGAGCTGCCCGACGATCAGCGCCGCGAGGAGCGACACGGACAGCAGCAGCCAGTGCGCCGCGGCCGCCTCCCCCGCGAGCGCGCGCGCGCGCTGCACGAGGGCCGAGCCGACGCCGAGCTCGACGACGGCTTGCGCCAGACGGAGCACCACCAAGACGCCAGCGACCTCTCCAAAGGCCGCCGGCGCGAGCGCGCGCGCGAGCACGGCGACGACGCCGAGCTGAAGCGCCGCGAACGCGAGCGCGCTCGCGGCGGACCAGCCAAAGGCGCTTCTCGTCACGGCCATCTACTTCAACCACGGTCGCAGCGCGCGCGCTCCACCCGGCACGAACGTCGCCGCCAACATCAGCAGCTCGCGCGCTTGCGGGTGCTTTTGCAGCGCCGCCCACAGATAGCGTCGAGCGACGGCGGTCTGCCGGCGCTTCAGGCGATCACCGGCCGCGATGGCGAGCACCGAGGCCTCCTGGCGCGTGCGTAGCGTCCTCGTGCGCTCGACGCCGAGCGCGCGCACGGCGGGGTGCGAGAACACCGCCTCGATGCCCGCCGTCGCCGGCTCGGGCGAGCTGCCGAGCGTCGCGCTGATGCTGTCGTCGTGCGTTCGCTTCTCGAGCAGCGCGCCCGGCCCGAGGTAGTGCACCTCTCCGGCGGCGGAGAGGCGGCACCACATCTCCCAGTCCTCGGCGGGGACGAGATCGTTTCGAAAGGGGCCGACCTCGTCGAGGAAGCTGCGCCGCAGGCAGGTCGCGCCAGAGCTGGCGATGAAGTTGCGCTCGAGCAGCGCCTCGAGCACGGCCCCCGAGGGACGGCGCGCGAACAGCGGCGCGCGATCGACTCCTTGAACGCGCCCCTGCGCGTCCATGGACACAGCTTCGCCGTACACCATCGCCGCGCGCGGCTCGCGATCGAGCCGCGACACCATCCGTGCGAGCGCGC
Organism: uncultured Myxococcales bacterium; assembly: GCA_964388085.1. Lineage (GTDB taxonomy): Bacteria > Myxococcota > UBA727 > UBA727 > CAYLZW01 > CAYLZW01. The sequence goes on from CAYLZW010000062.1 coordinate 21,798, forward strand.
CCGCGCGCAGGCGGTCGTCGCTGTCGAGGAAGGTCACATAAGGCGCGCGGCTCTCGAGGAGCCCGAGGTTGCGCGCGGCGGCGAGCCCGCGGGGAGGAGCGCCGACGGCACGCACGCGCCCGTCGCAGCAGAAGCCGCGCGCCACCTCGAGGCTCGCGTCCGCGGAGCCATCGTCGATGACGACGAGCTCCCACGCGGTCAAGGTCTGTGCGCGTACGCTCTCGATCGCCTGCGCGAGGAAGCGCGCGCCGTCGCGCACGGGTACGACCACGCTGACGAGGGGGAGGAGGCTCGGCACCACGCCGCAGCTTACCCCTCGCTCCCTCGCGTTGCTCGACGGACGGCCGCCACCGCTCGGCAGCTCCGGGCGATGTGACAGACTGCCGGCAGCGCGACTCGGTGGGCGCGGTGGAGAGTCGAGTGACCCGTGGCGAAGAGGCGGCGGTCGGGCGTGAGCTGCCCTTGCGTGTTCGCGCGGAGCTCTCGCTGCGCGATGGCGCCAAGCGCTGCCTCGGGCTCCTCACGCCGTCGCTGCTCGAGCGCTGCGCGCTGCCCCGGCTGGCCGACGAGCCGGCCGCCGCTCGGGGTGAGCTGCGCTTTTTGTTCGCGAAGAGCTACTTCGGCAGCGCCTTGCTCTTGCGCGTGGATCCACGCCGGCTCGACGTGGCGCTGAACCCTGAGGCTAACGCCGGCGATTTTGGCTCCGAGGCCTTCAGCTCGCATTTCCTCTGGAGCGGCCGGTGGGATGAGCGGGTGCTCGCGAGCGACGAGCTCTTCGTCGACCGCTACATGCAGGAGCTGTTCGCGGGCGGCCAGCCGCGAGCGTTTCGGCAGACGCGCGCGTACGACGACGTCATCACCGCTTTTCGGCAGGGGCGGCCGCTGCGGCGTGGCCGCGGGCTCTACCTCGACAGCGTCGCCAAAGTGGACGCCTACTTCGAGTCACGCATCCGCCTATACGAGAGTATGAAGGCGCACGGCTTTCGCACGCAGCGCTCACTCGGGCGACCCACCGGTGAGATTGACGTCGCTGTCGGCCGGGGCGGCAAGATCATTCGCTACCGCGACGGCCGCCACCGCACCGCCTTGGCGCGCATGCTCGGGCTCGACGAGGTCGTGGTGCTCGTGCGCTTCGTTCACGCCGCCTGGGCGCGAGGTTGTGTACGACGACACGGCGGCTCCGTCGCCAGCGCCTTGGCGCGCGGCCTACAGGAGCTCAACGGCTCGCCGACGTGAAGGACGCCGGCGCGCAGAAGCCACACGCCCACGCGCACAGGCACACGAGCAGGAACGGGGACAACACGACGGCGGCGAGCAGCCAGCCCGAGCGCTGGGCGCGCCCGGCATGTTGCGCGATGCGAACGAGGCGCCAGCCGACGATCAGGGGCAAGAGCGCGGGACGTCCGGCGCTGAAGGCCCCCGCCAAGCTCGGCTCGCGCGCCCGCGCCTGTGCGGAGCCGCGACCCACGTCGACGAGGTGGCCGAGCAAGCCACGCCAGCTCTCGTGCTGCTCGTGCCGCACCCCGCGCGCGCCGTCGAAGTGGAGCGCCTGCGCGTCGCCGAGGGCGCGGCAGCGAGCGCAGAAGATCAGATCCTCACCCGAGCGCATGTCCTCCGGGAAGCCGCCCGCGGCGTCGAAGCGCGCGCGCTCGACGAGGAGGTTACAGGAGGGGGCGAAGGCCGCAGCGCGCGAGGGGCCGGGCAAGAAGGCCGCGAATTCAGCCAGCGTGCCGACGACACCGAGCAGCGAGCGCGGGAGGGAGGGCAGCACCGCGCCGCCCGTAAAGCCCCGTCCAGCGTCGAGCGAGCGCCGCACGCGTTCGCCCCAGCCGGGCTCGACGACGCAGTCCGCGTCGACGAACGCGAGCTGGCCGCTCACGGCCGCCGCCGCGCCCAGGTTTCGCGCGCGTCCAGGCAGCGCGCGCTCGGAGAGCGCCAGCAGCCGGACCTCGGGGAAGCGCTCGCGCACGAGCTCCTGCACACCGTCCGCGCCGCTGTCGACGACGATGATCTCGCACGGCAGCCGCCGCGCCTCGCGCAACAACGCGCTCAGGCAGCGCTCGAGGGTTCGCCGCGAGCCATAGGACGGGACGACGACGGTGAGCCGCGCGCCTTTCGCCACGGAGCGTCAGCCTCCGCCGAGGAACAGCACGGCGAGCAGCACGAGGAGGCCGAGCACCACGACGGCGGCCAGGCCGATGAGCGTGTACTCGACGGGGCCGAGGCCGCGCTTTGGCTTCTCGATGGCGGTGCCGTCCGGCACGCTGCCGAAGTCGTCGTCGCCCTCCGAGGGCAAGGGGTCTTCCCCGGGCGGGCCTTCGGTGCTGAGCGGCGCGGCGTCCACGTCGGGCGCGGCCTCGATGGGCGCCGCCTCGGGCTCGGGGGGCGGCGGCTCGGGCGCGGGCTCCGGCTCTGGCTCCTCGTCGGGCAGGGACTCCTCGGCCTCCATCTCGCCGCGCGTGGACTCGTTCGCGAAGGCGGGGATGTCGTCGAGCTTGCCGATGAACTTGGCGCTCGGGTCGATGAAGGTGAGCTTCAC
>CAYLZW010000063.1:0-24113 GCA_964388085.1 uncultured Myxococcales bacterium
CGAACTCGCCGGCGGCGATGTCGAGATCGATGCCGTCGAGCGCGCGCACGGTCTCCCCCCCCATCGGGTAGTGGCGCGTCAGCGCGCGCACCTCGACGAGCGCGCTCATGGCCCGGCCCCGCCGCCCTTGTCCTCGCCCGCCTCGCGCGCGTCGTCGTCGTCGTCGTCTTCCTCGGCGGCGATGGCGTCGCCGTCCTCGAGGCCGCGCAGGGTGCGGAAGGGGCCGAACACCACCTGCTCGCCGGCCTCGACGCCGCGCAGCACGGCGATGTTGTCGTCGTCGGTAGGGCCGAGCGTCACCGCGCGCGCGCGCGCCACCGCGCCGGCGATGCCCTGGTCGACGACGAACACGCGATCGGCCTTGTCCTCGCCGTCGCCCTCGAGCACCGCGGCCACCGGCACGTACACCACGTCGGGCAGACGCTCGACGACGATCTCGGCCGCGACGCTCATGCCCGGCCTCAGCGAGGTGCCCGCGAGCACGCCGGCGGGGGTGCCCGCGTCCGCCGGCGGCGAGGCCGCCGCGACGCCGCCGTCCGGCGATGGCGCGCCGGCCGACGACGGCTCGACGATCACCTCGACGGGGAACTGCACCGCGCCGCCCACCTCGCGGCCCATGAGACCGACGAGGCTCACCCGGCCCTGATAGCTCTCCTCGTCGCGCCCCTGCGCCGTCAGCGTCACCTCCTGGCCGACGCGCACCTCCGAGACGTCGAGCTCGTCGACGTCGAGGCGCGCGAGCAGCTCGGAGAGATCGGCCACCACGACGCTGGCGCTCGGATCGCCGCCGCTGACACCGCCGAGGCCGAGGCCACCGAACGCCCCCTGCGCGGACAGCCCCGCCGTCGGCGCCGCCACCTGACCGACCTCGAGGTTCACGGCGACCACGGTGCCGAAGATGGGCGCTACCACCTTGGCCTTGGCGAGCGCGTCCTCGGCGCGCGCGAGGTCGAGGCGCGCGCGCTCGACGGCCGCTTGCGCCTGGCGCAGATCCGCCGCGACCAGATCGGCGCGGGCCGCGCTCGCCTTCAGCGCGTCCTCGGCCAGCACGCCGCGCTCGCGCAGCTTCGCGTCGCGCGCCTCGTGCCGCTCCGCCTCGAGCACCGTCAGGCGGGCGCGCTCGGCCATGGCGTTGGCCGCGCGCAGGGCCACGCGCAGCGTCTTCACCTGCACCTGGTACTGCTCGTCGTCGAGCGTAAACAGCGGCGCGCCGACCTCGACGACGTCACCGACCTCTACCAGCACCGCGGTGACGCGCCCCGTGATCTCCGAGCCCACCTCGACCTGACGCTTCGCGCGCACGCGCCCCTGCGCGAGCACGCGGCTGTTCACCTCGCCGCGCTTGGCCTCGGCGAGGCGCACGGGCTTGGTCGGCTGGCTCGCGTCCTTCACGAGGGAGGCGATGACGATGGCGATGACCAGCGCCCCGAGCAGCGGCCCGACGATCAGCGGCCAGCGCTTCTTCGGCGGGCTCGCGAACGAGGAGGCGGCGAGGTCGCTCATGGTGGGTCGTCTAGCTACCGGCGAGCTGCGCGCAGGACTGCCGGAGCGCGTCCTGCTGCGGCGGCACGAAGTCGAGCACCTGGCCGCTACCCTCGACGCAGATGCCGTCGCGCGCGCCGCTCGCTTCGGCGTCGCACTCGCTCAGCATGGCGCCGATGCAGGCGTCTCGACAGGTCTTGTAGAGGGGGTCGCTCTCTCCGTTGCGCCAGCACTCGCCGTCCGGCCCGTAGCTGGCGATGGCGCCCGCGCCCAGCTCGGCGAGGTCGTCGAGCCCGGCGTCGACCGCGCCCGTGTAGGGCGACTCCGCGCCCTCCGGGTAGAAGCAGGCGAGGAACGCCGCGCACTCCTCCGGCTGCGGCGCCGCGCACGACGTCATGAGCGCGGTTGCGAACGTCAGGGTGAGCAGCAGCGGCGCGCGACGAGTCCCGGGCGAGCCCAAGCAAAGGCAGCTCTTCATCCACCATCCTCTTTCGGGGCAGCCCTGCCGAACGGCGCTATCCTGCACGACGATGGAGCCGAACGCCAGCCGGTGACGGTTCGCTTACCGGGCCCGTAGCCCGATCTCGAGGTCGCCTCGCCGCATGCGCCCGCTCGCGCTCCCGTTCTTGCTGCTGTGCTCGCCGGCTTTGGCGTCGTCGTCCGAAGCCGCGCCAGCCGCTCTGCCCGCGACGCTCGCGCCCGCCGCTGCGCGCGATGACGATCGCCGGCCGCCGCGCTTTCTCATCGTGCCGGCGACCGGCAGCGAGCCGGCGCGCGTGGAGGCGCTCTACACCGCGCTGGTCGTGGCCGGCGCCAGCGTCGTCGATCGGGCCGCGCGCGCCGGGGTGGATCTGCCGCTCGCGCCGGCGCTCTACAGCGACGCCGCGCTCGACGAGCCGCGGGCGGCGCTGCTCGCCGCGCGCGCGTCCTTGCGAGCGCTCGCCCTCGACGACGTGGACGCGAGCCTCGAGCAGGCCTGGCGCGCGGCGCTGCGCCTCTCGAACCCGAGCGAGCACACGGACCTGCTCGCCGACATCCTGTTGCTGCGCGCGGAGCTGGCCCTCGCGCGCGACCGGGTCGGGGCGGCCGAGCGCGACCTGCGCCTGCTCGCCCGCCTCGAGGAGCGGCGGCTCTCGCTCCACCCCGGGCTGTTTCCGCCCAAGCTCGTCGCGGCCTACGCGAGCGCGCGCGCCGACAACGCCAGCGCGGCGCCCGCGTACCTCTCGGTGCACGCAGACGCCGGAGAGGCTCCGCTGAGCGTGCTGCTCGACGGACGCGCGCTCGCGGCACAGGACGCTCGCGCCGGTCTCGACGTGAAGGCCGGCCCGCACCTCGTCACGCTGCTGGCGCCGGGCCGCGTCAGCCGCTCCTTCCTGTTCGAGGCGAGCGCCGCAGAGCCGCTCACGCTCGAGGCGCAGCTGTTCGCGCCGCACGCGGACGAAGCGCGTCGCGCCGCCATCACCTCGTTGCGCGCCGGCCCGGGCGATGACGCTGCGCTCGTCCGCTTGCTCGAGACGACCGGCGCCTCGGCGCTCTTGTGGCTTCGCGACGAGGCCACGGAGAGCCGCCCGCTCACCTTCACGCGGGAGCGCGGCCGGGTCGCGCTGCCCGCCGCCGACGGCGAGGCTGAGCCGTTGGCGCGCGCGCGCGCCGCCCTCGTCGCCGCGGCGCCCCCCGTCGCCGCGCTCGCGGAGCGGCCCCCGACCTCCCGCGCCGAGCCAGCGCCCGCGGCAGCGGACGCGGACGACCTCGGGGCGCTGTCCTGGATCCTCGGCGGCGGCGCCCTCGTCGTCGTCGTCGTCGCGGTCGGCGCCGGCGTCGGCGCGCTGGCCTTCGCGCTGCAGCCAGGCGAAGAGATCCCGCCGCCGCCCGTCCCCGTCGTCGGCACCGGCCTCGGTGGCGGGCGATGACGCACGTGCCCGGCTCCTCGCGCTCGACCGCGGGCGCGCTCGCGTTGGTGCTGCTGAGCGCGGGCGCCTGCACGCCGAGCGCGACGCCGACAGAGCCCATCGCGCTCTCGCTCGGCCTGCGCCCGAAGCCGAGCTGTGACCTCACCCCCGTGCAGTACACGACGGAGTGCCTCGCCGCCGTCGAGGTCCTGCTCGTGCCCGAGAGCGGCGCCCCCGCGCAACGCACCTGTGTCCCGCTCGAGGGAGACAAGCGCTTCGCGAACCTCGCCGACCTGCTCACCGCCGACGATCCCGTCATCCGCTTCGCCACGCTGACCGGCCGCGGAGCGGTGGTGTTCAAGGTGCGCGGCATCCACGACAAGGCGCTCCTCGGCGCGGACCCCTGCGACCCCAACACGTCGTCACAGCACTGGCTGTTCTGGGGCGAGTCGCCGCCCATCGTCATCGAGGACGCCGCCGAGGACGGCGGGGTCGTCGACATCACCCTCAGCGTCGACTGCCGTGACTGTCAGGGCGGCTGCCAGCGCGTCGGCAGCCCGCAGTGCCCGGCGCGGCTGCCGCCGTCCTACTGCGTCCCCTTCTCGCCCGGCTTCTCGTGCGCGCGCCGCTGTGACGACGACCAGGAGTGCTTCGAGGGCGCCATCGCCTGCGGCGACGACGACGGGCGCTGCCATCCGTCCGGCGGCGCTCCCGGCAGCGGTGACACCGGCGGCTTCTGCTTCCCCTGTCAGGACAGCGGCGACTGCGACGTCGGCTACTCCTGTGTGGGCGCGCCGAACGCGAGCCAGGGGCTGTGTGCGCGCGACTGCCCGCTGAACCGCTGCTTGAGCGGCGCGAGCTGCCGGCGCCTCGGGCCCGACCTGGTCGTCTTCTCGGGCGCCGACGACATCACGCTCGCGGACGCCGGCCCCGACGACGGGGGCTGAGGGAACAGGCTCAGCCCGCGCGCCCCTTCGGGCGATCCTTGCTCGCGCCGGCGGCGGGGTTCTTGAACGCGCCGGTAGCGCTGTCGCTCTCGTACTGCGCGCGGCAACCGCTACAACGCCACGCGTGCACCCAAGGCTTGCCCCGGCCGCCGTAGCGACGACCCGTGGGGTCGACGAGCTTGTACGCGCAGCGAGGACACATGCGCGGCTCCTTGCGCCCGGCGAGCAGGAGCTTGCCGATCTGCTGCACGGTCAGCACCGCGCCCAGCACGAAGCGGACGGCGTTCTCGGAAGGCGGCTTCAAGGGACGCTTCGGCATACGTCCAGCATAGGCACTGCCGCGGGGCGGGCCAGGTGCGCGGGCCTCCCCGTCCCACGCTGGAACAGCCGAGTCGGGGCGCGCCTGCTGATCGCTCCGCTCCACGAGCACCGAGCCGCGCGCTCTTCGCGCAAGCGGATCGGTGCTCTAGCGTACCCGCCATGTCCCGTGATCCCGACGAGCAGCGCCCCCGCGCGCCGGCCGATGCCCCTACGCGCTACGCACCCGTCGGCGGGCACACCGAGACCATGACCGACGCGGGACAGCCTCGCCGAGGCTCGACGCCGCCGCCGCGCGTCGCCCTCGACGTCGACCTGCAGGGCCCGCCGGAGGGACCGCGCTACGAAGAGCGAGGCGTCATCGGCCGCGGCGGCATGGGCGAGGTGCGGCTCGCGCGCGACCGGCGCATCGGGCGCGAGGTCGCGCTCAAGGTGGCGCTGCAGTCGGTGCAAGCGACCCCGGACGCTCGCCGCCGCTTCTTGCGGGAAGCGCGCGTGCAGGCGCAGCTCGATCACCCGTCGGTGGTGCCGGTGCACGAGCTCGAGTGGCTCTCTGACGGCACCGCCTACTTCACCATGAAGCGCGTGCGCGGCGTGACGCTGGCGCGCGTCGTCGAGCTGCTCGCCGCCGGCGACGAGGAGGCGCGCAGACGCTATCCGCTGCGCCGCCTGCTGAGCGCCTTCAACACCGCCTGTCTGACCGCCGACTTCGCGCACTCGCGCGGCGTGCTGCACCGCGACCTGAAGCCGAGCAACCTCATGCTCGGGGACTTCGGCGAGGTCTACGTGCTCGACTGGGGCATCGCCAAGCTGCTCGATCACGACCCTGACGACGACGGCGGCGAGCGGCTGCCGCTGCACGACGAAGCGGCCGAGACCAACGACGGCGTCATGGGCACCCTCGGCTATATGCCGCCCGAGCAGCTCGACAGGCCCGCCAGCGAGCTGCGCCCGAGCGCCGACGTCTACGCGCTCGGCGCCATCCTGTTCGAGCTCCTCGTGCACGAGCCCGTGCTCTTGCCCGCGCACAACAGCAGCCTCGTGGCGCGCACGCGCGCGGGGGTCGACGCCGACGCCTCACGGCGCCTGCACGAGGCCAAGGCGCCCGCCGCGCTCGAGGCCATCTGCGTGCGGGCGCTCGCCCGTGATCCGCGCGATCGCTTCCCGAGCGCGCGCGCGCTGCACGACGCCGTGGACGCGTTCTTGTCCGGCAGCGAAGAGGCCGCGCGACGACGCGAGCTGTCCGAGCGCCTCGTGCACACCGCCGCCGAGGCGCTCGAGGCCTCGCTCGTGGCCGAGGACGGCGGCGAGGACCTGCGCGGCCGCGCCACGCGAGATCTGACCCAGGCGCTCGCGCTCGCCCCCGACAACGACGACGCCAAACGGCAGCTCGTGCGCCTGCTCACCGAGGCGCCGCGCCAGGTGCCTGCCGAGGTGAAGGCATCCCTCGCGCGTGACGCGGACCGCTTCGTCCGCCTCGGCGCCCGCCGGAACGTCTTCATGTCGGCCGCCTGGCTGCCCTTCGTCGCGCTCGGCCTGTGGATGGGCGTCCTCGACGTCACGCTGCTCTTGCTCGTCACCGCCGGGCTGATCGGCAGCTACCTGTTGACCGCCGCCGTGGCGCGCCAGGCGCGGCCGTCGTTCGCGATCCAGCACCTCGCCATCGCCGCCAACACGTTCGCCTACATGACCATCTCGCGCGTATTCGGCCCCTTCCTCGTCGTGCCGGCGCTGTTGGCCGTCTACGGCGTCGTGCTGCAGACGCACCCGCGGCGCGCCATGCGACGGGCGTCGCTCGCCTGGTGCAGCGCCGGCGCCGCCCTGCCCTTCTTGCTCGAGCTCGTCGGCGTGCTGCCGAGCAGCCAGACCTTCGTCGAAGGCGGCATGCTGATCCGCGAGCAGATGCTCGCCTTCGAGCCCGTGCCGGCGCTCATCATGCTCTTCTGCGGCGGGCTGGCGGTCACCATCGGGCCGGCGCTCTACGTCGCCGGCATGCGCACCGCCCTCGACGACGCCGAGCGACGCCTGCACCTGCAGGCCTGGCAGCTCGAGCGCATGCTGCCGAAGAGCGCGGCGGCACAGCGACGCGACGACAACGCCGAGACGACCGCGCCGAGATGACCGCGCCGAGATGACCGCGCCGAGCGGAACGAACGCTCAGCGATCGACGAGGCGCGCCTTGACGAGGTCCGCGAACGCCTGGACGCCCTCGCTCGAGATCGTGTGCGGTCCCTGAAAGGCGCGGAAGTCCACCTCGAGGCCGGCCTCCACGAGCAGGTCCTTCAGGCGCTCGGCCATCTCGTAGGCGAGGATGGGATCGGCGCGGCCGTGTGTCTGCAGCACCTTCAGCCCTCGACGCTGTCGCGCGCGCTTTCGCCACTCGTCCGCCATGAGGAGTGTGCCCGAAAACAAGGTGAGCGCGGCGGGCGCCTCGTCGAGCCGCAGGCCGACGTCGGTGGCGAGCATGGCGCCCTGGGAGAAGCCGCCGAGCAGGAAGCGATCGCTGCCGAGGCCCGTCATGCGCGAGAGCTCGTCGATCACGGCGAGCAGCGCGCGCCGCGCCTCCACGATGCCGTCCGGGACCTCCTCGCTGAGGTCGCGCAGCGCGCCGCTCTGCATGGCGAGCTGCAGGCGCTCCATGTCGAGCGGCCACCACGCGCGTCCGCCGAAGGGCATGCCGAGGTCGAGCGGGGCCTCGGGGAACACGAAGCGCACGTGCGCCGCGAGCTCGGGGTGATGACGGATGGCCTCGGGCGCGAGGCCGACGAGATCGTCGCCGGGCGCGCCGAAGCCGTGGCAGAGGACGACGACGCCGCGCAGATCGCCGCCGGCCTGCTCGGTGCCGTCGAGCACCCGGCACAGGAGCCCGCCCACTCGCGTGTCGATGACGCGCATGCTTCACCTCTCGGGCGCCGCGCGGTGCGAACCGCTCGCTCGCGCGCGCTTGTCGCCGGAGCACTACCATGTACGCGTGCTGCCGCTAGCGGACTTCGAGGCTCGCTTCTTCGCCGCGCTCGGCGCGCTGGCCTCGCTGCTGTTGCACGCGGCGCTGCTGCTCCTGTTCCTCGCGAGCGCCGCCGACGAGCCCACGCCGCCTCCGCGCGTGGTCGTCGAGATCGTCAGGGATCCGCCGGTGCACGACGCGCTCGGCACCCGCGCGCAGCCAGAGAGCGCTCCGCTTCCGCCGGCCGTCCCCCTGCCGATGCCTCCCGAGCCGCCGAGCAGCGCGGACGTCGCTGACGAGGCCTCTCCGGCTCCAAGAGCGCCCGCGTCGCGGCAGCAAAGCGAGGGCTTTCGGGAGCTGCTGCGTCGACGAGAGGCCGACTTCCAGCGCGACATGGCGCTGCGCCGGCGACGCGTGGCCGCGCTCGAGCGCTTCCTCGCCGAGCCGGGCACAGCGACGAGCACGGACCCGAGCGCTTCGGAGCGCGCGGCGGACGAGGTGCACGCTTGCGGCGCGCGCGGCCCCGGTGACGTCGTCGCCATTCGCGCGCACAAGCCCATGGCGCGCTACGCCGACGTCGTGCCGGTCGGGTTGTTCCCGCCGCGCTACCTCGACCGGGTGCTGCAGGTGCGGCGCGAGGGCGGCCGCTCGCTCGGCTTCCTCGAGATGGCGCTGCCGCCGAACGAGGTCATCATTCAGCTCGACCAACCGGCCGGCGCCGTCTTCGCCGTCGGTCGCCGAGACGCGCGCTGCCTGGTCGGCTTCTCGTGGGGCGCGAAGGTGTTCCCGCTGCGCTTTCGCTCGCTACCCGCGCGCTATGTCGGCCCGGACGACGAGGTGCGCGAGGTGCTGATGGACGTGGTGCTGCACAAAGACGGCAGCTTCGACGTCAGCGTCCAGGACGGCGACGCGCTGCCGTTCACGACGGGCATCCTCTACGATCAGCGCGCGGTCGCGAGGAACCTGCAACAGCGAGCGACCGGCGCGCGCCTCGTGCGGGATGTCCTCGGCGCGCTGTTCGGCGGCTGAGGCGGCGGCCGCTCGAGCGCGGCCACGCTCAATCGAGCTCGCCGCGCTTGGCGCGACCGATCCAGTCCTTGATCTCGCGCTCGACGACGTCGATGGCCTTCTTCTGGAAGAGCTTGAAGACGAAGGGCACGTCCATGTCGATGGCGATGAGCCCGGGCAAGAGCTCGAAGCTGCCCCTCATGGTGACGCCCTTGGCGCGAAACTCCACCTCGGCCCTCTCGTCGCCGTGCCAGCGCACCTCGGGGTTGAATTCCGAAAAGCGCTCTTTGTAGGCAAGCAGCGCCTTGTCGGTGACCAGGCGGGCCTTCTCGTGATCGAGGTCGTGCGGGACCGTGTGCTTCATGCTCTGGTTTTAGCGCGAGCGCTCCCCCCTGGCACAAGCGCAAGGCGCGCGCTGCACCATTCTCCGCGCACGCTCCTCGCACGCGCGCTCACGGGTTCCACGCGGCCGGCTGCGCGGCGACGCTGTAGCGAGCGAGGGCCTGTTGCGCGCGCAGGGGGTCCTCGCCCGTCCGCAGCAAGAACGCGTCGAAGCCGCAGCGCCGCAGGCTGAACAGATGGTCGATGCCGACGTCGCCCACCGCGCGCAGCTCGCCGGCGAACGAGAGCTGCTCGCGCAGGTGCCGCGCGTGCGTGTAGCCGCGCCCGTCCTGGTAGCTCGGGAACGCGACGCTCACGAGGGCGACCCCGTCGAGCCTGTCACCGAGCGCGTAGGCGTCGTCGCTCGGCGACAGCGCCACGCCGAGGCGCCCGGTACGAGCCGTCAGCGCCGGGCGCTCGGCGAGAAAGCGCGCCAGCGACACGACGACGTCCACCGCGGCGTCGGGCAGGGGCGCGTCATCAGCGACGACGACAAAGGGATCCGGCAGCAGACCGGACACGGTCAACAAGCGCGAGCTCATACGGCCACCTGCCCGCCATCGCCATAGACGGCGCTCGCGAAGGGCTTGAGACCGACCCGGCGCACACAGTCGAGGAAGCGCTCGTCGCCTTCGCGCAGCGACACGAAGCGCTCGAGCATGGCGGCCATCGCGTCGACCACCTGATCGGCGTTCAGCGCCGGACCGATCCAGCGGCCGATGGCGGCGTCGTCACCGGCGGAGCCGCCGAGCAGGATCTGGTAGGCGCTCTCGCCCTTCTTATCGACGCCGAGCACGCCGATGTGCCCCGCGTGATGGTGCCCGCAGGCGTTGATGCAGCCGGACATCTTGAGCTGGATCTCCCCGAGGTCATACAGGTAGTCGAGGTCGTCGAAGCGCTCGTTCAGCTTGGCCGCCACGTCGTGCGAGTAGGCGTTCGCGAGGTTGCAGAAGTCGAGGCCCGGGCAGCAGATCATGTCCGTCAGCGTGCCGATGTTCGGGCGCGCCAGGCCGAGCTCATCGAGCCGCTGCCAGACGGCGTAGAGATCCTTGTGCTCGACGTGCGGCAAGAGCAGGTTCTGGTCGTGGATGACGCGCACCTCGCCGAAGCTGTAGCGATCGGCGAGGTCCGCGAGGGCGTCCATCTCGTCGGCGGTGCAGTCCCCGGGCGGCCGCCCCTTCGGCTTCAAGCTCACCCAGGTGACGCGATAGCCCGGCTGCTTGTGCGGCTTGGTGTTGCGCCGCAGCCAACGCGCGAATGGTTTGTTGTCGGAAAGCAGAGTGTCGATTGCGAGGCGCTCGAGCTCACGCTCCGCCGCGGCGGCGCCCGCGCGGTAGGGCGGCTCGGGAAAGAACGCCTTCATCTCGTCGATGCGCGCTTGCGTGAGCTTGAGCTTGCCGCCCTTGATGCGGTCGTGCTCCTCCTCGACGAGCGCCTTGAAGCTCCCGATGCCCGCGCGGCGCACCTGGATTTTGATGCGCGCCTTGAGCTTGTTCTGCCGATCGCCGCCGAGGTTGTAGACGCGCAGGATCGCCTCCGTGTAGCTGAACAGATCCTCGAGCTCGAGGAACTCGCGGATGACCTCGGCGATGACCGGCGTGCGCCCGAGCCCGCCGCCGACGAGCACCTTGACGCCGAGGCGCCCCTCGTCGTTCTTCACGAGCCGCAGGCCAATGTCGTGCAGCCAGGTGGCGGCGCCGTCCGACGCGCGACCGGAGAGCGCGATCTTGAACTTGCGCGGCAGGTAGAGGAACTCGGGGTGCAGCGCCGAGAACTGGCGAATGAGCTCCGCGTAGGGGCGCGCGTCCTCGATCTCGTCGTGCGCGATGCCCGAGAGGTGATCGGCCGTGGTGTTGCGCACGCAGTTGCCGCTGGTCTGGATGGCGTGCATCTGCACCGTGGCGAGGTCGGCCAGGATGTCCGGCACCTCCTCGAGCTTCGGCCAGTGGTACTGAATGTTCTGGCGCGTGGTGAAGTGACCAAAGCCCTTGCTGTACTTGCGCGCGACGTGCGCGAGCATGCGCAGCTGCCGCGTCGACAGCTCGCCGTAGGGGATCGACACGCGCAGCATGGGCGAGTGCCGCTGCAGGTAGAGGCCGTTGCGCAGCCGCAGGTCGCGGAACTCGTCCTCGCCGAGCTCGCCCGCGAGAAAGCGCTGTGTCTGGTCGCGGTACTCCGCCACGCGCTCGTCGACGAGCCGCTGATCGATCTCGTTATACACGTACATGGCTGCGCTCCCGGGCCGCGGGGGCCGTGTCTCTGGGGACTTCGAAGGAATGGCGCGTGGCGAGCGGCGCCGCTCGAGAGGTCGCGGAAGACGCTGGCGCGGACGCCCTGGCGCGGAACGACACCACGTCACCGACGACGAACACGGCCGGCGAGGCCACGCGCTCCTCCTCGGCCAGGGCGCAGATGTCCGCCAGCGTGCCCGCGACGACGCGCTGCTCGGGCAGCGTGCCGCTCTCGACGAGGGCCGCCGGCGTCGTCTGCGCGAGCCCACCCTCGAGCAGGCGGTCGCGGATCCGGCGCAGGTTCGCGAGCGGCATCAGGAACACGAGCGTGCCGCCGGCCGCCGCCAGATGACGCCAGCGCTCGGCCAAATCGTCGTCGTGCTGCGCCGCGCTGCCGGTGACGATGGTGAGCTGCTGCGACAGGCCACGATGCGTCACCGGGATGCCGGCCGAGAGCGGCGCCGCGAGCGCGCTCGAGACGCCCGGCACCACCTCGTAAGGCACGCCGTGGGCGGCGAGCGCGAGCACCTCTTCGCCGCCCCGGCCGAACACGAAGGGATCACCGCCCTTGAGGCGCACGACGAGGTGGCCGGCCTGCGCGTACTCGACCAGCAAGCGGTTCGTCAGCTCCTGCGGCGTGTGCCTGCCGCCGCCGATCTTGCCGACGTCATAAAGGCGCGCGTCACGCCGGCAGTGCTCGAGCAGGGCGGCGTTCGCGAGCGCGTCGTAGAGCACCACGTCGGCGCGCTCGAGGTAGCGGAGGGCCTTCACGGTGATGAGCTCGGGATCACCCGGGCCCGCCCCGACGAGCGCGACGAACCCTACGGCGGGCGTGGCGCTCATCGCACGCCTCCCTTCGCGTGCAATCCGCACTCCTTGGAGTCGGCGCTCTCCCACCACCAGCGACCGGCGCGCACGTCGCCATCGGGCCCCACCGCGCGGGTGCAAGGCGCGCAGCCGATGGAGCGGTACCCGCGGTCGTGCAGCTTGTTGTAGGGGACGTCGCGCGCGCGCACGTAGTCCCACACCTCCTGCTCGCTGAGGGCCGCGAGCGGGCTGACCTTCACGAGCCCGCCGTTCGCGTCGTCGAGCTCGAAGGGCTCGAGGCCTTGGCGCGTAATCGACTGCTCGCGCCGAAGGCCCGTCGCCCAGGCCGAGCGGCCGGCGAGCGCGCGCGAGAGCGGCTCGACCTTGCGGATGTGGCAACACTCCTTGCGCCGCTCGACCGACTCGTAGAAGGAGCTCGGTCCGCGCAAGGTGACGAGCTGCTCGACGTCGCGCGTGCGTGGAGAGTAGCTGACGACGTCGACGCCATAGCGCGCGCGCACGCGCTCGATGACCTCGTAGGTCTCCTCGGGCAGGCGGCCGGTGTCGAGCGTGAACACGCGCACGCGCGGCTCGAGCGCGACCGCCATGTCGATGAGCGCCGTGTCCTCGACGGAGAAGCTCGCGGCGATGACGAGGCCGTCACCGTAGGCGGTGAGCGCGCGGCGCAGGATCGTCTGCGCGGGTGCGCCCTGCAGCTCCTCGTTCCAGGCGGCGAGCAGGCGTCTTTGGGACTCATTGTCTCTGGGCAGCTCGAGGGAGGGTTGCATGCGGACACCTGACAGAGAGAAGACAGAGAGGAGACAGAGAGAAGACGGAGCGAAGGCGCAAGACAGCCGGATCGGACCTGCGTTTGCCCGCAGACCGAACCAGCGATTTCAACGTCAGAGAGCTTGAGCGTTAGAAAGCGGTCGTCGGTCGGGGCTCAGCAGCCACGACAACAACAACAGCAGCGACAACAAACGGCGGCACCCGCGCTCGTGCGCGTCGGGTGAAGGGCTCGGCTGGTCACGGAGACGTTCATCTCGGGAAGCAATCGTGATCGAGCGAAATCGAGCGGCCTGTGCCGTACTGCACACCAGCGTGACGCGCGCGCGAATCTGCGTCAAGCCTGATCCGTGTCAGCGCGCACAGGGTGTACCGTCCGCGCCAATGCGCACGCTCTCCCGCACTCGTCTCGCTCCCGCGTCCTTGCTCCTCGGTCCCTGCCTGCTGCTGCCGTGCTTCCTGTCCTGCGCGAGCGACCGGAGCTCCGAGGAGCAGACATCGGCGGGGGCGCGAGCGTCCACATCCCGACAGGACCGGACCGACACCGCGGCCCGTGTCGTCGCCGAGCCGACCCTCTCGCTCGAGCGCGTGTTCGCGGATCCGCCGCTGGCCGGCCGTCCGCCGCTCCGCACGACGCTGTCGCCGAGCGGCGAGGTGCTGACGTTCTTGAAGCCGAGCGCCGAGGACTCCGAGGTCACCGAGCTGTGGGCGCTCGCGCTCGACGATGAAGGTGCCGCGCCACGCCCGCTGGTGCGCGCCAAGGACCTCATCGATCCCGCGCTCATCAAGCTCTCGGAAGAGGAGCGCATGGCCCTCGAGCGTAGGCGCATCGGTCACAAGGGCATCACCTCGTGGACCTTTTGCGGCGGCGACGACGCGCTGCTGTTCCCGCTCTCGGGCGACCTCTACCACGCGCGGCTCAACGCCAAGCAGAAGGCGCCCGAGGTGCGGCGGCTGACGACGGACGGCGAGGCCAAGCTCGACCCGCGCTGCTCCCCGAAGGGCACCTACGCGGCCTTCGTGCAGGACGGTGACCTCTACCTGCTCGACGTCGCCAGCGGCAAACAGCGGCGCCTGACGAAGCGGCCGAAGGCTGTGCACGACACGCTCCGCTTTGGCGTCGCTGAGTTCATCGCGCAGGAGGAGATGGGGCGCTACCGCGGCTATTGGTTCTCGGCCGACGAGCGCTATCTCGCCTACGCCGAGGTAGACGAGTCCGCCGTGTCGGTGAAGGTGCGGCCGTTCATCTTCGCCGACAAGACCGAGATGTTCGAGCAGCGCTATCCGGCCGCCGGCGAGGCGAACGCCAAGGTGACGCTGCACGTACGTGACCTGAAGACCGGCGCGGACGTCGTCGTGCACACGCCCGACGAGGACGGCTACCTGCCGCGCGTCGACTTCTTCAAGGACGGCCGCCTGGCGGTGCAGTGGCAGAGCCGCGACCAGAAGCGCCTCGTGCTGCTCTTGGGCGCGGCGCCGCGCTTCACGCTCCGCCCCGTGCTCTTTGAGACCGATGCCGCCTGGGTAGAGCTGCACGACGATCTGCGCGCGCTCCCGGGCGGCCGCCTCCTGTGGAGCTCCGAGCGCAGCGGACGGCGGCAGCTCTATCTCCTGCCGGCGGACGGCGGCGAACTACAGCCGCTGACCCACGCAGCCGAGCCGGTCACCGGCGTATGCGGCGTCGACGAGGAGCGCGGTGTCGTCCTGTTCACGGGCGCGAGCGCGCGCGGCAAGCAACAGCAGCTCTATTCGGTGCCGCTCGCGAGCGAGGTGCGGCCCGCGCCCATTACGCGCGTCACGCAAGGCGACGGCTGGCACGAGGTCACCTGCGGCGAGGGCGTGCTGGTCGACACCTACAGCCGCTGGGCGACTCCCCCCGTGGTGCGCTTGCTGCGGCCGACGGGCGAGCTCCGGCAGGTGCTCGACGACAACCCGGCCGAGGAGCTGCGCGCGCAGGCGGCCCCAAAGGCGCGCTGGCTCACGCTCTCGGCCGAGGACGGGGCGGCGCTGAACGCGCTCTTGCTCGAGCCCGTTCTGAAGAGCAAGGCAGCGGACAGCGCACGCTCCCCGCTGCTCGTCTATACCTACGGCGGGCCGACCGCGAACGTCGTCGCCGATCGCTGGACGCGGCAGTTCCCGCTGTTCGTCCATTGGGCGCAGCGCGGCTTCGCCATCCTGCTCGTCGACAACCGCGGCAGCGCGCACCGAGACCGCGCCTTCACGCGCGCGTTTGAGGACCGCTTCGGCGTCATCGAGATCGCGGACCAAGAGAGCGCCGTGCGCCAGGTGCTCGCGCTGGAGCCGTGGCTCGACGAGGAGCGCGTCGGCATCTTCGGCTGGAGCTACGGCGGCTACGTCAGCGTGATGGCGCTGCTCGACGAGGAGACGCCCTTTCGCGCGG
Source organism: uncultured Myxococcales bacterium (assembly GCA_964388085.1). Taxonomy (GTDB): domain Bacteria; phylum Myxococcota; class UBA727; order UBA727; family CAYLZW01; genus CAYLZW01. Next base: position 15,195 of record CAYLZW010000063.1, read on the forward strand.
GCGCGGCGGTCGCCCCCGTCACCGACTGGGCGCTGTACGACACGCACTACACCGAGCGCTACCTCGGCACGCCCGAGGCGAACGCCGCCGTCTACGCGCGGGCGAACGCGCTGCCGCGCGCGAAGAACCTGCTCGCGGGAGAGCGCGCGCTCTTGCTCGCGCACGGCATGGCCGACGACAACGTCTTGTTCGCGCACACGCTTCAGCTCGCCGCGGCCTTACAGGACGAGGGCGCGGTCTTTCGGCTGATGCCTTATCCGGGCCACGCGCACGGCATCCGCGGCCAGAAGGCGCAGCTGCACGTGTTCAAGACGATCACGGACTTCTTCGAGGACGAGCTGCGCTAAAGGCTCAGCGCGCGACGTCGAAGGTGCCCTCGACCTCGGAGACGCCGCCGGTCTGGATGCCGGTGAACGGATCCGTGTCGAAGGTGCGCGCGGTGTAATCGACGCGCAGGGCGCCGGGCTCGTCCGCCTCGGAGACGCGCACCTGCACCTCGTCCGCCGGCTGGTCGTAGTCCCACGCGTAGCGCTCCTGACCGGCGCAGTTGAGCACCTGCACGCTGAGCGCGCCGTACTCGATGTCGTCCGTCGAGCGGAAAGTCCGCACGAGGCCGGGCTCGAGCGCGTCGAGGCCGCCGTAGATGTCGAGCAGGTTCATGGCCACGCCGTCGCGCGAGTCCGCGTGGATCTCGACGCTGGCGTACTCCGTGTCGCCGTAGCCCGTCAGCAGCGAGGCGCTCGAGTCGATGTCACGCACGCTGCCGACGTCGCCGCGCATGTGGGCGGCGCTCAGGTCGAGGTTTCCCTCGTAGACGTCGTTGACGCCGCCCACCTGCACGAACTCGACGCGCTCGGTGTCGTACTGGTCGTAGTACTCGTTCTGCGCCATGCAGCCCGTCAGCGCGCTGAGCCCGACGACGAGCGAGGAGAGGGTGACGAGCTTCTGCGTGACGACCTGCATGGGACCTCCGGCCTTCGCGTGCCTGGGCGCGCCGGGATGGTTTCGTCCCGAGGCGCTCACACCAGTATAGCCGTCCGAGCGGACGCTCTCGAAAGGCGCAGGCGTCACACCGCGGGCGCGCAGGTAGGACAACGTGATCCTTGCGCGCCAGCTTTCCGCACCAGCCTTCCGCTCCGGCGCGATGCGACCAGGCAGGCTCAGCGTCGTCGCCTTCGGCCGAGCAGGCCGAGGCCGACGAGGAGCGTGAGCAAGGGCACGTCCCCGCCGCCGCCGCCGCTGCAGGGGCAGCCGGCGGGCTCCTCGCCGGGGCGCTCCACGCGCGCGCCGCCGCCGCCGCCGCCCGCGTCATCGTCAGCGGGCTCTTCGATCACGCCCGCGTCGCCCTGAAACAGATAGGCGCAGCGCTCGGCGCCGAGCGTGCCGGGCGGGCAGCGATGCTCCACCACATCGAGGAAGGGCAGCACCGGCGTGAAGCTGACGCCGTCGTCGCTGACGAGGAAGTGGCCGTTCTGAAACGGCTGCCCGCAGCCCCATACGCGCTCGTCGCCCGGCAGCTTCAGGAGGCAGCGCGTCGGGCCGCCGTCCACGAGCGTGAACTCCGCGTCCCCCTTCTTGCGGCGGAAGTAGCGCTGGCGCCCCTCGATGACGAGCCAGGCGTCGTCGTGCACGAGGAAGTCGCTGACCACGCCCTCGAACTCCGCCAGCGTCGTGGACGTCGCCAGATCGCCGCTCGCGAGCGCCAGCGTGGAGCCCGTCACGTCGGGGTCGAGCAGCGTGAGCGCGACCTCCCCCGTGCCCGGATCGATGCCGAGCACGTTGGCCGCCGCCACGGACTCGGGCCACGGGCTCTTCGGCTCGAACGTGTCCGCGCCGTCGAGCGAGACGAACACCACGGGCAGGCGCGAGTCGAGGTAGATGCCGCCGAGGTAGATCTTCTCGCCGTCGTCCGACACCGCCAGGCTGCGAAAGGAGACGTCCTCGTGCTGCAGGCTCGTGGGCGTGAAGGTCTGCCCCTCGTCCGTGCTGAGGAACAGCCCGTTGTCCCCCGTCGAGCTCGAGGTCGCGACGTAGAGCGTGGTCGGCAGATCACGCGGCTCCGCCAGCAGCGACGGCCGCGCGTCGTCGAACACGGACGGCTTGGCGTCGAGGCTGCAGCCGTCGTCCGTCAGCCACAGACCATCCGAGCGCGCCAGCAACAGGCGCCCCGACGACGGCTGCCGGTAATAGAAGGCGGGCGGCTCCTCGATGGCCTCCTCGCACACGCGCAGCCAGCGATCCTCCGCCTTGCGCACGATGCCCCACGTGGTGCCGCCGCCGATGAGCTCCCCCTCGACGAGGAAGGGCCAGCGGCCCTCGGGCGCGCCAAAGTGGGCAGCGGCGTCCTGAGCGACGAATAGCGTCGTGATGACGAGCGCGAGAACGCTGCCGGAACACAATTCTCGCGCAAAGCCGCGAAGCCGCAAAGGACCACAGGGGGAGTGCTCCTTTGCGGCTTTGCGGCTTTGCGCGAGATCCTCGTTCTTCATTCGTTTCATCACAGGCCGCGGCCCTCGAGGAGCCGGGTCACCTCGCCTGGCTTCACGTGTCTGCCCACCTGGTACTTCGAGAACACGAGATCCCCGTCGACGGTGACGTCGAAGATGCCCTTCTTGCCGGGCAACAGCTCGATGGCGGCGTCGGGCCAGCGACGCAGGAGCTCCGCCTCCAAACTGGAAGCGCGTGGCTTGTAGTCTCACATCACGCAGTATTCGATGCGCACCTGCACGGGGTCCTCCACGGTCGTGACCAGCGGTCACGGCTCGCGGGAGAGCCTAGCAGGCGTTGGCGGGAGCGGTGCCTGAGATGCCTCCGTCGGGAGTCGCGGCCGGCTGCCCTGAGGCGAGACGCGCTCAGGGGCCCGTCACCTCGAACGTGCTGGTCTGCTCGTATCGGCACATGGTCACGCACTCGGCCGGCCCATCGCACTGGGGAACGGGCATCTCGGAAAAGCACCCCGAGTGGTCGGCGTGAAACGCACGTGATCGCTCTTCTCTGATTGAGTCAGCGAGGTGGGGCTACCGCCCGAACGCGAGCCACGCTCACGCTCACGGCACGGCGGCAGCCGCCGACGGGCGCGGCGCGGGCTCGCTCCTCGGGACGCCGCCATCGGTGCTGCCCGGTGCGTGCTCCTCGAAGAAGGCCGCTAGATCGCACTGGCCGACGTCTTCGGCGATGCCGCGAAAGCCCGCCGTGGTGACGGAGCCGTGCGCGACCATCAAGCGCTTGACGACGTCCGCGAGGCGCCCCTGGCAGCGCTCGGCCATGACGTCGTCGAGCTCCTTGAGCACTGTCAGCGCGCGCGCGGTCACCTTGGCGTCGGCGTGCGGCACGAGGAGGTCCTTGACCGCCTCGCCCTTGTCCTTGGCCTTCTCGAAGGCGCGCTTGTAGCGGGTCTTCGAGATGCCCTTCGAGCGGTAGAGGGCCTCGATGCTGTACAGCTCCGCCAGGCCCTCGACGATCCAGTCGCCGTCGCGCCCGGCGCGCGCGCCCATGGCGGTGTGCACGATCTCGTGCAGCACCGGGCTCGTGAAGTCCTTGTCGATGAGCGGCCGCTCGGCGTGCAGGTAGAGCGAGCCCGGCCCCGACAGGCCGCCGCGCCACATGGGATCGCCGGCGGAGACGATGGTGACGCGCTCCGGCAGGTCGCCGAGCAGGTCCTTCAGGTCGGGCAGCGTAAAGCGCAGGAAGGCGAGCAGGTCCTGGCGGCGGTTGCCGTGCTTGCGCGGCGTGGCGACGGTGATCTTGCTGCCGGCCACCGTCGTGCGCGAGATGTTCAGCTTGCCGAGCAGGAACCAGCCGGTCGGCCGATCGAAGCGCCGTTCGGGGTTGTCGACGCTGAGCGTGCCGTTCGATGCCTTCGGGTAGGGCGAGACCGCCTTCCAGCCCTCGGGCAGGCGCAGGCGCAGCCGGGAGGACGCGCGCGCGTTGTCGACGGTGACCACGCGCGCGGGCGGCACGAGGTCGTCGCCGCGAAAGAGCGCCCAGGTGCTCGTCACGCGCGCGTCGTAGCGCTGCGCGTCGCGCAGGTGATCGATGCGGAAGCTGTAGCGGAGCTCCGCCGTGTCGTCGTCGGGCGGCCGCCAGGTGACCTCCTTGGCGCCGAGCGTGACCTCGCCGTCGCCGTCGAAGTCCATGTGCCGCTCAGGGTCGGTGATGAAGGTGACGCTCTTCACGTAGCGCGCGTTCTTCGCGAGCCGCACCTTCACGTACGCGATCTTCTCGCTCGGCACCACGCGCACGTCGTAGAGCACCTCGTACGGCCCCTTCGCGACGGGCTCGGGCTTGTCCTTCGGCGGGTCCTTTGGCTTGTGCTGCTGCGCGTGCGCCGCCGTCGGCAACGCCAGCGAGAACGACGTCACGGCGAGCAGGGTCACGAGGAGCGCCACCAGGAGCGTCACGCGGCGGGGCTTTCGGAGGTGCATGGCAAAGCTCACGGGATCAACCGATAGCGCTCGCGGGAGTGCTCGGCGAGGGCTTGTTTCTGCTGTGCGCGCGCGCGGCAAAGACGGCGATGTCGCGGCCGAGAGCGAGCCGCTCGTACGTCGACATGCCTTCACGCGCGCGCTCCTCCACGGCCCGAAGGCGCGGCAGGAGCCCGGCGTGGTTCGCGATCTGGATGCTGAGCCCCGGGCGCGCGTTCAGCTCGAGCACCACCGGCCCCTTGTGCTCGTCGACGACGATGTCGGCGCCCACGTAGCCGAGGCCGCTGGTGTCGGCCGCGCGCATGCAGATGTCGAGGATCTGCTCGAAGGCCGGCACCTCGCGTCCGATCAAGAGCTCATTCGAGTCGGGATGTCGCTCAATGGGGCGGTTTCGCAAGATGGCGTGCGTGCCCTTGCCGGTGACGAGGTCGACGCCGACGCCGACGGCCCCCTGGTGCAGGTTCGCGCGGCCGCCGGCGAGCTTGGTCGGCAGGCGCATCATCGACATCACCGGGATGCCTCGATAGAGGATGACGCGCACGTCGGGCACGCCGTCGGTGGAGATGGGCGTGAGCGCCGGGTGCGTCGTCAGCATCTCCTCGACCATGCACGCGTCCGGCCGTCCGCCGAGGGAGTAGAGCCCGGCCAGGATGCCCGCCGCGTGGTAGAGCAGCTCGCCCTCGGTCATGAGCGAGCCGCCGGCGCGACGGAACACGCCGTCCTGATAGCTCCGGATGACGAAGGTGCCGTTGCCCATGGCGCCGCGCGAGGGCTTCAGCACGAAGGTCTGGCGCTCGATGAACACCTCGCGCAAGCGCCGCAGCTCGAAGTTGGAGCTCGCCTGACCAAAGAGCGCGGGCACGGGGATGTCGTGCTCCGTGCAGAGCTTCTTGGTCAGCAGCTTGTCGTCGACGCGCTTGTAGTTGCGCCGCGGGTTCGAGGGAAAGATGACGCCGAGGTTGCGCGCGTTGATGCCGAGCACGCCCGCCTGCCGGAGCCGCCGCGCGCTGACCATGCCAAACAGCGACATGCCGTCACTCCTCGACGATGGTGGCGAAGCGGCGCAGGTCCATCAGCCGGTAGCCGGTGTAGCCGCCGAGGAAGATGAGCAGGCCCATGATGGTGAACACGAGCTCGGGGAAGCCGAACATCAGGTGCACGGCCAGCTCGCTCTTGAACACGGGATACGCGAGCACCGCGGCGAGCACCGTACAGGCGGCGGTCAACAGCGCCGTGCGCGGCCCTTCCTCCGCCATGGTGAGCGAGAAGCGCTCGACGAACATGGTCAGGATGACGACGGGGAAGAGCACGCTGGCCGACATCTGCGTCACCTCGAGCTCCGAGCCCATGAGCGCGAGCGCGGTCATGGCGAGCACCACGAGGCAGAGCAGGACGCCGAGGCGCGGCACCACGAGCAGCCGCAGCTTGTTCAAGAACACGCGCGCCACCACCGCGATGCCGACGACGACGGCGAGCAGCAAGAGGCCGTCGAACAGCCGCGTGGTCCTGAGCGACAGCGCCAGCAGGATGGGCAGGAAGGTGCCGAAGGTCTGCAGCCCGACGAGGTTTCGGAACACGGCGACGAGCAGCGCGCCGAGCGGCATGAGCAGCAGGATGCGCAGGTTCGTCTGCACCGTCAGCGGCGCGCGGTAGAGCGACACGGCCGAGAGCACCGGGCTCGTCGGCATCATCATGGTGGCGAGCTCCTCGGGGCGGAGCCGCTCGCGGCGCGTGTGGTACTGATAGCCGAGCGCGCTCACCGCGGTGCCGACGACGACCTGCTCCTCGCCGACGTGGAGCAGCAAGAGGTCGGTCGGACGCGGGCCGAAGAACTCCCCGCGCGGCGAGAGGCCGAGCCAGCGCCCGCCCGCGAAGGCCTCGGCCCAGGCCTCGAGCGTCGGCGGCTGCCCCTCGTCCTTGAGGCGCAGGCCGCGCGCGAGCCGCGCGGGCACGTCGGCCGCGCGCAGCAGCGTGACGAGCAGGCGCGCCTTGGCGAGCTCGTTGCCTTCGTTCTGCGCCAGCGCCAGGAGCGCGTCCGACGACGCGGTCTCGACGAGGGCGATCTCCTCGACGACGAAGGCCTGCAGCGCGCGCATGCGGCCGAGGGCGTCCTTCTGCTCGGTGAGGGCGAGGCGCTCGAGCACCGCCGCCACCTCGGGCACGTCGGCGGGGTAGTCGACCTCGGCCATGCCCCAGCGCTCTTTGCGCTCAGCCTCCGTGAGCTCGGCGTCCTTGCTGCTGGCGTCCTCCTGGCCGGTCAGCTTGACGCGAAAGCCGTACACGAGGCGGTGCACCCCGTCGAAGGTGCCGGACCACACGCCGGTGCGCTGGCCGTCCTTGACGCGCTTGGCGAACTGCAGCCGGTCCGACGACGCGCTCTCGTCGAACACCACCTGCTCTGCGGCCGAGCTCGGCAAGATGGCGCGGATGCTGCCGCGCTCCCCTTCGCCGCGCACGGACACGCTGAGCTCGACGTGCCAGAGGTCGGCCGGGTTCGAGGGCACGATGGGCACGTCGAGCGCGAGCGCTTTGTAGGCGAACACGACGAGGCCCATGAGGCAGAGGACGAGGCCTGTGAGCGCGGCTCTTCGAGTCAAGGGGAGGGACCTGCATCAGGGGGCGGTGCCTTACGCCGGCGTCGTCACGCGGCCGAGCCCCGAGCCAGCGCATCGTAGCGGTTCGCTTGGCGGTGAAAAGCAGGAAGCAGATCCGCGCCGCTCGATTCGCCCCCCGATCGCCTGCGTTGGCCCCATGATCGCGAAGCGGATTTCGTTCGCTGGCAAGGTACAAGCACGCAACGCAGCCAGCGGGCGAAAGACCGAGTGAGGGGGGGGATCAACGCGAGTGATCGGGGGGGTCGCTCGGGCGCGGCTTCGTCTGGCCCTTCCCCCGCTTGCCCGCCAGGTAGCTCCGGCCGGCGTCGACGAGCAGCGGCTGTTGCTTGAGCGCCTGGCGGCCGAGCAGCATGCGAAAGCGCATGTCCGCGCGATCGGTGAGCGTGATCTCGATCGACCACGCGAGCGCGCCGAGCTTGATCGCGGTCTCGATCACCAGCCGATGCTCGCGGTGCCCCGACGAGGGCGTCACCACGCGCGCGTCGACCAGCGCCGCGTCGCAGCGCACGACGACGTCCGGCCGCGCCTTCTTGGCCGTGTGCTGCAGCGGATGGACCGAGAAGCGCACGCGATCACGCCCGCGCTCGTCGGTGTACCGCTCGATCTCGGTGGCGTGCATCGCGCTCGTCCGGGCGCCGGTGTCGATCTTCGCCTTGACGGCCGGCACGCCCAAGGCGGGCAGCGAGACCCACTCGCGCCAGCCGACCAGAAGGGGCTTCGGATCGTCTTGCACCCGAACGAATCGTGGGCTGGTCTCGGGGCTTCGGGCAAGTTCGCGGCTCCTATGCCCTATGCCCTATGCCCGCTTCCGGCTCACCCACGAAGGCAAGCGCACAGGGCGCGGCGGAGCGTTGCCCTGGCGGACGAGCCCTACAGCTCCCCGCCGAGCGCCCGCTCGATGCGCCCGATCACCGCCTGCATGCCGGCGTCGCTCGCGAGCAGCCCCGTCACCTTGCGCACGCTCGAGAGCACGGTCGTGTGATCGCGCCCTCCGAAGGCGCGGCCGAGCTCCGGGAGGCTGGCGCCGAGGTGCTTGCGCGCGAGGTACATGGCCACCTGCCGCGCGAGGGTGAGCTGCCGCTGGCGGCTCTTGCTCTTCATGTCGGACGGCTTCACGTCGTAATAGGCGCCTACCGCGCGCATGATGGCGTCGACGGTGAGCGCGCCGGCCTTGGCGCCGACGACGCCGCGCAGCTGCTCGCGGGCGCTCTCGAGGGTGAGGATCTCGCCCGTGAGCTGGGCGTAGGCCTGCAGCCGGTAGAGCGCGCCCTCGAGCTCTCGGACCGAGCGCGAGATGTGACTCGCGAGGTAATGGGCGAGCTCCTCGGTCATCAAGAGGCCGAGGGCGTCGGCCTTCTGCTGCAAGATGGCGACGCGCGTCTCCATCTCGGGCGGCTGCACGTCGGCGATGAGCCCCCACTGCAGGCGCGTCTTGAGGCGCTCCTCGAGGCCCTCGATCTCGTGCGGGTAGCGATCGCTCGTGACCACGATCTGCCGGCCGCTGGCGTAGAGGCTGTTGAAGGTGTGGAAGAACTCGTCCTGGCTCGCGTCCTTGCCGGCGAGGAATTGGATGTCGTCGAGCAGCAGGATGTCGCAGCCGCCGCGGTAGCGCGCGCGGAACTCGTCGAAGCGCTGCTGGCGGATCTCCTTGATGTACTCGTTCACCCACTCTTCGGCGCTCATGTAGACGATGCGCAGCGCCGGGTGCGTCTTCAAGAGCGCGTTGCCGATGGCGTGCAGCAGGTGGGTCTTGCCGAGGCCCGTCGAGCCGAACAAGAACAGCGGGCTGTACTTCGAGGCCGGGTGCTCGGCGACCGCCTGGCAGGAGGCGAACGCCATGCGGTTCGAGTGCCCGGTGATGAAGGTCTCGAAGGTGTAGC
>CAYLZW010000064.1:0-23988 GCA_964388085.1 uncultured Myxococcales bacterium
GCCGCTGCCGCATGGCGGGGCCGCTCACAAGACCGACGCGGCGAGCATGTACGCTTCTTCTCCTCGCTCTCGAACCGATACAGGAACGTGGTGACCTTCCCCATCACCACGGTTCCCAAGATCCCGGCAGCCGCCCCAAGGACCACGTCGGCAAGGATGCCCCCGGCTTTCTCATACTCTTCCTTCATGCCTGCTCCTGTGACGTCGTACGCCTACGGAAGACCTACGGTCGCCGTCGGTGCCCGACGAGAGAGCGGCGGATCTGCTTGACTCCGTACATAGGTACGGCGGCTACATTGAGGACAGGAGGTCGGACAAATGGCAGTCGCACCCGTGTGCCCAAGCTGTGGAGCCAGTGGCAAGGGCGTCGGAGCCATCACGCTCCGTTCGCTCCTCACCGCGAAGGGCCTCGCCGCTGCCGGCGACGCTGAGGGCTATCGGCACTGTCCCGCTGCGACGTGCGAGGTCTCCTACTTTCAGCCGGAGGCCGGCGTCACGATCGACAAGTCCGACGTCACCGTCTGCATTGGGACCAAGGAGACCAGTGGGCCTCGCCCGCTCTGCTACTGCTTCGGCCACTCCTGGGAATCGATCGAGGAGGACATCCGCTCGACGGGCATGACGAGCGTCGCCGACGAGATCACGTCTCGCTGCCGCGCCGGGGAAGATCGTTGTGAGGAGACGAACCCACAGGGCTCATGCTGCCTCGGCAACGTGCGAAGGGCCGTCAAGGAGATCGAGCAGAAGCTCGGCGCGTCGGTGAAGCCCGACGCCATGCGTGCGGCCGCTGAAGTGAACAGCGCGGTCCCGGACTGTTGTGGCACGGAGAAGCGCCCGGACGGACACCCGCCTCGTCGAGCAGCCTTCGGCACCGCTCCATCGATGACCACAGTGCGGGTAGGTACCAGCTTCGCAGCGATGGGTGCGGTCATCGCCGCCGTGCTCTCGTCGGCGTGCTGCTGGCTGCCTCTCATCCTTGTCGGGCTCGGTGCAGGTGCGTCGACGGTGGCTGGCTTCTTCGATGAGTACCGCGTCTGGTTCCTCGGCGGCACGGCGGCGCTGCTTGGGGCGGGCTTCTATCTGGTCTACTTCCGTGGCGAAGAATGCGCGCCCGGCAGCGCGTGCGAGAGCCCGAAGCAGGGCGTCGCCCGCTTCAACAAGCTCCTGCTGTGGGTCTCCACGATCGTCGTCGCGGGCTTCGCGTTGTTTCCGAGCTACGTGGACCTACTCGCGGGGGCTATGGGGAACGAGCAGGCAGAGTGGGGTGCGCAGGCGGCCCCGGCTGCCACTGTGGAGCGCGTCTATCTCGTCGAGGGGATGACTTGCGAAGGCTGCGCCGCCGGGTTGAAGAAGGCCCTCACGAGCGTGCCTGGGGTCCTGTCGGCCGACGTCTCTTACGAGCAGAGGTCGGCCCGCGTGGTGATCGATGCATCACGCAGCGACGACCCGGCTGTGGCCGCTGCCATCGAGAGCGCCGGCTACAGGGCGGTCGTGAAGCAGGAGTAGGCGATGGGGTTTACGATAGGCAAGGCGGCGCAAGCCGCCGGAGTCAACGTCGAGACCGTCCGGTTCTACGAGCGCCAAGGGCTCATCGACAGGCCCCCCGCTCCCGACAATGGGTTCCGGCAGTACGACGACGAGATCGTCGTGCGCATCCGGTTCATCAAGCGAGCGCAGGGTCTCGGCTTCACCTTGGCGGAGATCCAAGGGCTGCTCTTGCTCTCGGTGGGAGACTGTGACGACGTCAGAGCACGGGCGGAGCAGAAGCTCGCCGCTGTGCGAGAGAAGATCCGAGACCTGAAGCGCGTGGAGTCGGCGCTGAACGAGGTGCTCACGTCGTGCCGCGCCCGGCGGACGCCCGCGCCGTGCCCGGTTCTCCACGCACTACAACAACAAGCCGCGTCCGCGTCTACAAAGCAAGCGGCTCGCCGCCAGAGGCGCCGTTAGCATCACCAGAGGAGGGCTCATCAATGCGAGACCGATACCACCTCGCCATCCTCGGCTCCGGGGCTGCTGCCTTCGGCGCTGCCATCCGCGCCAAGGAGAACGGACTCTCCACTGTCATGGTGGAGCGCGGCACGGTCGGCGGCACCTGCGTCAACATCGGGTGCGTGCCCTCGAAGGCGCTCCTCGCGGCGGCGAACGCCCGTCACCATGCTGCGCAGGCTCGCTACCCAGGGGTGCTCACCTCCGCTGGCTCGCTTGATCTCGGCGCACTGGTGGCCAGCAAGGACGCGCTCGTCGCGGACCTTCGCGCGCGGAAGTACGTCGATCTGGCACGAGAGCTTGGCGTCGAAGTCGTTCAAGGCGAAGGCCGCTTCCTCGCAGGGCCGGCCCTCGTTGTCGGGGGTCGTCGGATCGAGGCCGAGCACTACCTGATCGCGACAGGTGCCACGCCGTTCGTTCCGCCCATCGACGGCATCGACGACGTCGATTTCCTGACGTCGACGACAGCCATGGAGCTTACCGACCTGCCGGAGTCACTCATCATCGTAGGCGGTAACTACGTCGGCCTGGAGCTGGGCCAGCTCTTCCTGCACCTCGGCAGCCGCGTGATCGTGGTGGAGCAGCTCGACAGAATCGCACCTCATGAAGAGCCGGAGGTCTCGGCCGCGCTGTCGAGCGTCCTCCGCGATGAGGGCATGGAGATCCACACCGCTGCTGAGCTGGTCAGCATCGAGCAGCAGGGTGGGCAGGTCGTGTGCCAGCTCCGCACCGCCCAAGGTGACAAGGGCATCAGCGCGGAGCGGCTCCTCGTCGCTGCTGGAAGGCGGCCAGCCACGGCTGATCTCGATGTCGATGAGGTCGGGGTAGAGCTTGGTACTCGTGGCGAGATCGTCGTCGACGACACTCTGCGTACCACCCACGACAGGATCTGGGCCGTGGGTGATGTCACGGGCCATCCCCAGTTCGTCTACGTGGCGGCTCGACATGGTGCGCTTGCCGTCGACAACGCCTTCGGAACGGCGCCGCACTCAGTGGACTACGAGGCGCTGCCTCGCATCACCTTCACGTCGCCGACGGTGGCGGCCGTGGGCATGACCGAAGCAGAGGCCCTCGCTCGTGGTCATCGATGCGACTGCCGTGTCCTCGCGCTGGAGCACGTCCCTCGCGCACTCGTCGAGCGGGACCTCCGTGGAGTCGTGAAGATCGTGGCCGACGAAGACAGCGGGCGCGTGCTCGGTGTCCACATCGTGGCGGAGGGCGCTGGCGACGTCGCGCTTGCGGCGACCTATGCGTTGAAGGCCCAGTTCACGGTAGCTCAGGTGGCCGACACCTGGGCGCCGTACCTGACGATGGGTGAGGCCCTGCGGCTCTGCGCGCAGTCGTTCACGCGCCCCGTTGAGGAGCTTTCCTGTTGCGCCGGGTGAAACACCGGACGCGACGTTTTCTCCAGCCTTCGCAGCACCACACCGACGTGTCGGTGACTCGTCACGCCACCATGCGCATGATCTGAGTGGGCGCGAAGCGCCCGCCTCGACGGGTGCAGTGACCGGCCCGATGAAGCTCCTCGGCGATGCTGCGGAGCGAGAGCCCTCGGGAGCGAAGGGCTCGCGCCTTGCGAAGGACTGCCTGCTCGGCCGTTACCTGGACGAGACTGCCGTCGTCGGCGAGCTGATACCCGAAGGGCACGCGCCCGCCGATGTACTCGCCGAGGGTCTTCTTGTGCTGAAGCGCCGTCGAGGTTCGCTCGCCGATGGCCTCGCGTTCCCACTGGGATACCGAAGCCAGCACGTTCAACACGAGCCGGCCCGCCGCCGTTCGGGTGTCGATCTGCTCCGAGACCGAGAGCAGGTCCCAGCCCTCGCGCTGTGACGCCGCCAGTAGCCCGCCGAGGTCGACGACGGAGCGCGTGAGCCTGTCGAGCTTGACGACGAGAAGGGCCTTGGCGGCGCCGCGCTGAAGGAGGGTCAGCGCCCCCTTCAGGCCGGGGCGCTCCAGGCTCTTCGCTGAGACTGCGGCGTCGACGACGATGTCAACGAGCTTAAGATCGTAGAGCGCGGCGTATGCTTCGACCTTCGCCCGCTGAGCGGCGAGCGAGACGCCAAGGTCAGCTTGCCTCTCCGTCGAGACCCGCAGGTAAGCGACGGTGCTGCAAGGCGACTCGGCGTTTATGGTGGGCATGGTTCCTCGGGGGCGGCCGTGATGAACGGTAAGCACGACGATCTACTCGTCGATCCCCCCGGCGCCGCTTTGCGCCTCGGCTCGGCTGCGCCCAACCTGCGCCTTCATAGAGCCCCAATCCGCGACGAGCTGGAGGATGATGTCGGTGGCGTGGACCATGGCGTCGACGGCTTCCTTCTTCTCCTTCTCGCGCCACGGCCGTCCGGCACCTTTGCCGATGAAGAACGACACCTTCCGTGCGTCATCATCGCTGACGTCGACGACCCCGCTAAGGACGCCGGGGGTCGAGAGATGCACGAACCCGCTGGTCTCCTTGTAGACCCTCGCCACCCAGGACCAGTGCTCCGAGATTCGCTCGACGAGGTAGCCGTCGGTCATGGGCCTGCCCTCTACCGACTTCACCTTCATCAGCGGTTTCCCTGCCAGTAGCGCGACCAAGACCTCGTTGTAGTCCTTGGCGATGGAGCAGGCGTAGAAGCGCAGGGCGTTGTCGACCTGAAGTCGGAGGAGAGGTATGGCGGCGGTCGGGTTCCCCGCCTCCACGAGCATCGTGAAGCCGTCGATCAGCGAGAGCGATCGCTGCAACATTCCCATAAGCACGAGGTCGGGGCTGAACATGCTGCCGCCGTCCGCGCTGATGGCGGCGTGGCCGAGCTTGACGTGCGCCTCCTCGCTGGCACGCAGGTGCGCGAGGCCGCCGGCCACGGTGTCCGGCTGGTAGCGCACGTTGTCCGTGTGGTTCTTCAGCATGATCCGCCTCCTGGGCAGGCCGATCATGCCGCCATCCGCATGCATGCGGTTCGAAAGTCCTCCTGTAGGGCCAGCCACAGCCCGATCGCCGAAGGCGCCCTCCGGGGCGCCTTCGCGCCTGTCACCGCCGCAGCACCATCGCTCTCGTGCGCCGCACGATGTCGCCGAGGGGGATGACGCCGAGCAGCGTGCCCGAGGCCACGAACACCGGGACCTCGACGACGACGCTCCAGAGCCCAAGGCGCGTGAGCAGCAGGTGGCAGCCCAGGGTGACGGCGGTGATCAACGCCACGCGGGCCAGCGCCGAGGCGATGCGGCGGTCGACGGCCGCGCTGCCGAGCGCCATCAGCATGGCCGCGCTCGCCCAGATCTCGGTGACCAACGACGCCGCGGCGGCGCCGGCTCCTGCTCCGCCGTCGCCGAAGGTGTTCGCGAACCAGGGGATCGCGAAATAGTTCAGCGTCGGGTTCAAGAACAGTCCGATGAGCGAGATGCGCGTCACCGTCCACACGCGCTCGAGCTGGACGAGGTGGGTGCCGGCGACGACGCAGATGTAGGTGAGCGAGAAGATGGGCGCGAGGATCTGCAGGCTGAGCACGCTCGGCGCGAATTCAGGGCCGAACGCCACGACGACCACGTCCTTCGCGTGCAGGATGAGGAGCAGCGATGACAGGGCGCCGACGGCGATGATGTGCCGCAGGGCGCCCTTCATCATCTCGTTGAGCGCCGCCACCGACTCATTCACGAGCCGCGCCCCCATGGGCAGGATGACCGCGCTCAGGACCGGCAGGAAGACCATGCCGAGCGTCGCGATGTTCACGCTGGCGCCGTACCAGCCGACCTCGCGATCGTTCGTCATGACCGAGAGCATCTGCACGTCGACGCGCTCGTACACGCGATGTGCGAGGAAGTGCAGGAAGAAGGGCAGGCTCGCGGTCATCATCGCGAGCGTCGCCCGCAGATCGATCCGCAGCTCGAGCATGGTGCTGCGGCGCACGAGAAAGAACAGCACCACCGCCTTCGTCCACTCGGTGGCGACGAAGGTGAGCGCCACGACCTCCACGCCGCCGCCGAGCGTCACGCCGACGACGATAGCGACGCCCCAGATGATCTTCGTGGACGCGGTGATGATGCTGAGCGCGTTGACCGTGCCGGCGGCGTGCAAGAACGCCGACAGCGTCGTCTCGAGCACGAACGCGACCTGTCCGACGCCGAACAGAAAGGCGAGGCGCCACTCCACGCTGCCTTTGCCCATCAGCGAGAGCGTGATGGCCATGGCGCCAAAGATGATCAAGCTGACAGCGGCGCGCACGAGGAGCAGGCCGCCCAGGAACTCGCTCCCGTGCGCGGGCCTGGTCGCGACCTCCTTGCGGATGTAGACGTCAGCCCCGAGGGTGCTGAAGAGGAACAACCCGAGCGCGAGCGACTCCGCGAAGTGGAGCTGCCCAAAGCCGCTCGGCCCGAGCACGCGCGGCAGCCACAGGCGCACCGCCATGGCGACGACAAGCATGGCCGCGAGCGACAAGGACAGCTTTACTGCGTTCGAAAGCGCAAGCGAGCTCTCGCGCGCCGCCGACACCGAATGCGGGACCGACATACCGCGAAGTATGGCAACGCCCCCCGGGCGCAGCGACGGAGAAGTGAAGCGGCGAGGACGATTATCCCAGACGAAACAATCTCGCCGACACATTCGCATCGATTACATTGGGCTCGCCGCGGCCGGGTGACAGCCTTGCGTTTTCAGCGCATCGCCTGCCTTCCGGCTGCCCCGCGCTTTGTCATGGGCGACGGCGGCGAAGGGCGAACCCGAAGGCGAACAGTGCCAGCACCGCGCCGACCGTGGGGGAAGCCGGTCGCGTGGAGGTGTGACTGCACCCGCCGCTCTGTGCGGCGTCGGCGTCCTGGACTCCTGCGTCTTCGCCCTCTCCTTCGCCTTCGCCTTCTCCTTCGCCTTCTCCTTCGCCCTCGCCTTCTCCTTCGCCCTCGCCTTCGCCCTCGCCTTCGCCCTCGCCTTCGCCCTCGCCCTCGCCCTCGCCTTCTCCTTCGCCCTCGCCTTCGCCTTCTCCTTCGCCCTCACCTTCGCCCTCGCCTTCGCCGGGGCCGGCGTCCGGTTCCTCCTCGGGCGGCGGCGCCAGCACGAGCGCCATGCTCTTCCAGTTGGTGATGCCGCCTTCCACGAGCTTCGTGTCCGTCGCGGTGAGGTAGCCCTCCTTCGTGGCGGTGACCGTGATCTCGCCTGGCGTGACGACGTTGATCGCGTAATAGCCGTCGGCGTTCGTCGTCGTGGACTGGCCGTCCGACAGGCTGATGTCCACGCCGGCGACCGGCGCGTCGGCGTTCTGGATGTCTCCTTCGCGCACGAAGCCGACGAGCTTGCCGCTCGCTTGCGCCTCGTCCCAGAGGATCGCGATGTGATTGCCGACGCGGCGCTCGCTCGGCTCGTTGGCAGGCCGGCCGCTCACCCGGGAGCCGGCGAGCACCATGGTGGAGCTGCCGCCGCCGTCGAGGTTGATGGCGCGGTCCGCGCCGAGCTCGAGCATGAGCTGCGCGAGGGCGTGCGTCGACATGCCGTATAGCGGCGCCTGCCGTCCCTCGACCACGACGAGGATCAGCGTCTTGCCGTCCGCGGAGACGCCCGCGGCGGTGCGCGGGTGCAGCGTCGTGCAGTGCGCGCCGCAGGCGGTGTCCTTGGCTGCCGTCTGCACGACGGCGCCGTTGTTGACGAGGAACTGCCAACCGCCGACGGCCGAACGCCAGTCGGGATCGACGCTGCTGACGCCTCCGCCAGCCTCGATGAAACACTTGCCGTGCGCCTCGCACGCGATGAAGCGCCGCGCGGTGTCGTCGCTCCACTGGGTGCCCTGGCCGATGGCGAGGCCGCTCGGATCGTAGCTGCCGTTGGTGTTGAAGTAGTCGCCGTTCACCGCGGCCACCGCGCCGACGCTGCTGGCGAACTGGCTCGGCGTGGTTCCCTTCTCGGCGGCCTTCGTCGTGCGCACGCGGATCTCGGGCCGCGTCAGGTCGATGATGAGCGCGTGGATCTCCTTCGGCTCCGGCGTCGAGCGGTGGAGATAGCGAACGCCGAGGTAGGGCTCCGTCCACACGTCCGCGGCGACGGCCGGGAGCGACGTGAGCGCGAGGAGGGCGACCGCGAGCCAGCGGGACACGTTGAGCTTGCACATGAGGCGAAGCGTCACGCCGGCAGCCTCCGACGCCATCGGTAGATCGTCCGAAGCGAAGCGGGATGGCAGCGGGAGGCCGAGCGCCTTGTGCCGCGCGGTCGTCTGGACGCTCCCCTACGAGGACAAGAGTCTCGCGCCTGCCCTTTCACCGCTGTCGACGACGACGTCGGCTGTCGCTCAGACCTCCCAGTCGGTCGGCCCACCGCAGGCGAGCATGCGTTGCCCCATGTAGGGGTTCGCGAGCTGCTCGTTCGTCTGCACCCACTTCTGATAACCGGTCGCCATGGGGCAGGTGAACACATAGCGCCCCTCGGCGAGCGACGGGAACGCTGCGATCAGCCCGATGACGTGCTTGCTCACCTCGCCGTACGCCTTGCGCGCGGGCTCGATGCCCTCCTTGGTGGCGGCGTCGAGCTTCTTCGCGGCGTCGATGACACCTTGCAGGTGGGGCTTCGCGGCCTCGGGAGCCGTCTCGAGCGCCTTGCTGGCGCTGGCGGCGATCTTCTGGGCCGCGGCGTCGATGCCGGCCTGCTTGTCTCCAGCGAACAGGGCCCGCGCCTCTTCGTAAGCCGCTAGCGCCTCGTCGACGGGCGCCTGCGCGGCCGCCGGGTAGGCCGGGCCCTTCGGTGCCTTTTGCGCGTCAGCAGCCGAGGTGGTGCCGCCCGACTTCTCGGCGCACGCGACGCCAAACGACGACGTGGTGGCGAGGAAGGCGAGGGTGAGGAGAATCATGGGCTTCTTCATCACTGCACATCTCCGGTTCTTGGGCTCGGGTCGGGGGCTTGTTCAACAGCCGGCATGTTGGGGGAAGGGGGCTCTCCCTCGCCCGTGGCGGGGCCAGGCGACAGGCCGCGCGCGCGCCAGAGCGCGAACAGGGCCGGGAACACCGCGAGCTCGAGCAGGAAAGAGGTCACCAGACCTCCTACCATCGGCGCCGCCAGGCGCTTCATGACGTCGGCGCCGGTGCCGTCGCTCCAGAGCAGGGGCGTGAGGCCGAGCATGGTCGTCGCCACGGTCATCAGCTTCGGCCGGATGCGGTGCGCGGAGCCCTCGACGATGACCTCCTCGAGATCGCCCGTGGTGCGGAGGAGCCCCCGCTCGCGCCGACGTCGCTCCGAGATCCGCAGGTACAGCAGCATGACGACGCTGGTCTCGGCGTCGAGGCCGGCGAGGGCGATGAGCCCCACCCAGACCGCGACGCTCATGTCGTAGTCGAGGAGGTAGAGCAGCCACACGGCGCCGACCAGCGAGAACGGCAGCGCCCCGACGACGAGGAGGGTCTCGGGCCAGGAGCGCGTGTTCAGGTAGAGCAGCACGAGCACGAGGAACAACGTCAGCGGGACGACGAGCTTCAGCTTCGCCTGCGCGCGCTCGAGGTACTTGTACTGGCCGACCCACTCGAGGCGCACGCCCGCGCTCAGCTCCACCTCGTCGTGTACCGCGCGCTTGGCGTCCTCGACGTAGTCGGCGATAGGGCGCTCGGTGTCGACGAACACGAAGCCGACCAGCCGGCCATCCTCGGAGCGCACCATGGGGGGCCCCGTGCGATGACGCACCGTCGCCACCTGCGCGAGCGGGATCTCGGCGCCGCTCGGGGAGGTGACGAGGATGTCTTGCAGCAGCGAGGGATCGTCGCGCAGCTCGCGGGCGTAACGCACGTTGATGCCGTAGCGCTCGCGGCCCTCGACGGTCTCGGACACGTCCACGCCGCCGACCGCCGTCATGAGCACCGCGTTCACGTCGGCGACGTTGAGGCCGTAGCGGGCCGCCCGCTCTCGATCCACTTCGACGTCGACGAAGAAGCCGCCCGTGGAGCGCTCGGCGAAGGCGCTGCGCGTGCCGGGCACCGCGGCGAGCGCGCGCTCGACGGCGACCGCCGCCGCTTCGATGCTCGCGAGGTCGTCGCCGAAGACCTGCACGCCGAGCGGGCTTCGAACGCCGGTGGCGAGCATCTCGGTGCGCGTCTGGATCGGCATCCAGAACAGGTTCGGCATGCCCGGGTAGCGCAGCTTCGCGTCCATCTCGGCGATGAGGCCGTCCCACGTCAGTCCCTCGCGCCATTCGTCCCTCGGCTTGAGCAGGATGGTGGTCTCCGCCATGCCGATGGGCGCCGGGTCCGTCGCCGTCTCGGCCCGTCCCATCTTGCCGAACACGCGCTCGACCTCGGGGATCGCGCGCAGCTCCTCGTCCATGCTCTGCAGCACGTGCGCCGCCTCGCTCATGGACATGCCGGGAGGCGCGCTCGGCATGTAGAGGATGGCGCCCTCGTTCAGCGGCGGCATGAACTCGCTGCCGAGGGAGAGGAACGCCGGCAGCGTCGCGCCCGTCACGATGACCGCCACGATGATGACCGTGCGCTTGGCGTGCACCACGCGCCGAACGAGGGGAGCGTACAGGCGCGTGAGCCAGCGGGTGATGGGGTGCTCATCCTCGCGCTTGATGCGGCCGCGGATGAACAGGGCGGCGAGCGCGGGCGTCAGCGTCACGGCGAGGACGGCCGCGAAGCCCATGGAGTAGGTCTTGGTGAAGGCGAGCGGCTTGAACAGGCGGCCCTCGCTGCCCTCGAGCGTGAACACGGGCAGGAACGACACGGTGATGACGAGCAGCGAGAAGAAGATCGACGGACCGACCTCTTGCATGGCGCGGATGACGACGGTGAGCCGCTCTTCTGGACGCCCCTGCTCGTGCCAGTCCTCGAGCCGCTTGTGCAGGTTCTCGATGAGGATGATGGACGCGTCCACCATGGCGCCCACGGCGATGGCGATGCCACCGAGCGACATGATGTTCGCCGTCAGACCCTGGAAATACATCGGGATGAACGCCAGCAGCACCGCGATGGGCAGCGTGATGATGGGGACGAGCGCGCTCTGCACGTGCAAGAGGAACAGCAAGATGATGAGGCTGACGACGATCATCTCCTCGAGCAGCGTGCGCTCGAGCGTCGCGATGGAGGCCTCGATGAGTCGCGAGCGATCGTAGGTGATGACGAGCTCGACGCCGTCCGGCAGGCCGCGCTTCACCTCCTCGAGCCGCGCCTTCACGCCGTCGATGACGCGCAGCGCGTTCTCGCCGTAGCGCATGACGACGATGCCGCCGGCCACCTCCCCCCCGCCGTCGAGCTCCGCGAAGCCTCGTCTGTCGTCGGCGCCGACGCTCACCACCGCCACGTCACGCACGCGCACCGGCGTCCCCCGCGCGGCGTTCGCCTGCAGCACGGCGTTCTCGATGTCCTGTACGGACCTCACGTAGCCGCGCCCGCGCACGACGTGCTCGTGCCCGCCGATCTCGAGCGTGCGCCCGCCCGCGTCCTCGTTCGAGGCCCGCACCGCGCGCGTGACGTCGTCGAGGGTGACGCCGAAGGCCCGCAGCTTGGTGGGGTCCACCTGCACCTGGTACTGCTTCACGAAGCCGCCGATGGACGCCACCTCGGCCACGCCGGGCACGCTCGCGAGCGCGTAGCGGATGTTCCAGTCCTGCAACGAGCGGAGCTGCTGCAGGTCGTGCCGGCCGGTCTTGTCGACGAGCGCGTACTGGAACACCCAGCCGACGCCGGTCGCGTCGGGGCCGAGCGTGGGCGCGACGCCCGCGGGCAGCTTCGCTTGCGCGGTGCTCAGGTACTCGAGCACGCGGCTGCGTGCCCAGTACATGTCGGTGCCGTCCTCGAAGATCACGTAGACGAACGAGAGGCCGAAGAAGGACTGGCCGCGCACGTACTTGACCTTCGGCGCCGCGAGCAGCGAGGCCGAGATCGGATAGGTGAGCTGATCCTCGACGAGGTCAGGGCTGCGGCCGGGCCACTCGGTCAGCACGATGACCTGCACGTCCGAGAGATCGGGGATCGCGTCGAGCGGCGCGTCGCGCATCGACAGGTAGCCCCAGACCGCCATGGCGCAAGCCACCAGCACGGTGAGCAGCGGGTTGCGCGCGCAGCCCTCGATGACGCTCGCCACGAGGCCGCGGGAGACGTCGTCGAGGTGCGCTTTCGGCGACGGGCTCATGGCGCCTCCTCGTCCTGCCAGAGGCGCGTGGCGCCCTTCAGCCGGCTCTCGGCCGCGAGCAGGAAGTTCCCCGAGGTGACGACGACGTCCCCCTCGGAGAGACCGCTCAGGACCTCGACCACGTCCGGCGTCTCTCGCCCGAGCGTCACCTCTCGCGGACGCAGCCGGCCCTCGCCGAGGTCGACGAACACGAGCCGGCGCGGCCCGGTGTAAAGCACGGCCTCCCTCGGGATCTGCAGCGCGTCGTCGCCGCCCGTGAGCAACGTGACGTCGACGAA
Organism: uncultured Myxococcales bacterium; assembly: GCA_964388085.1. Taxonomy (GTDB): domain Bacteria; phylum Myxococcota; class UBA727; order UBA727; family CAYLZW01; genus CAYLZW01. The sequence continues at coordinate 12,334 of CAYLZW010000064.1, forward strand.
CATGTTCGGCTTCAGCGCCAGATCTTCGTTCTCGAGCTCGAGCCGAACGCGGCCCGTGCGGGTCTCCTCGTCGAGCACGGGCGCCACGAAGCGCACCTCCCCCTCGAACGTGCGCCCCGGCAGATAGGAGAGCGTCACGCGCGCCTTCTGCCCGACGCGCGCTCGCGGCAGATCCCGCTCGTACACGTCGGCCTCCACCCACACGCGGCGCAGGTCGGCGATGCGGTAGAGCGTCTGCCCAACGCTGACCTGGCTGCCGTTGACGACGTTCTTTTCGATCACGTGGCCGCGCGCAGGCGAGACGATCGGCATGGCGCGGAGCGCCACCTTCTCGCGCTTGAGCGCCTCGATCTGCGCCGCGCTCACGTCCCAGAGGGCGAGCTTCTTCGACGCCGAGGCGATGAGCGACCTCGAGATGCCCTCGCCCGCGGCGTCGATGGCCCGCTGCGCGCTGATGAGCTCGACCTGCGCGGCGTACAGCTCGGGGCTGTAGAGCGTGAAGAGCACCTGCCCCTTCTTCACCTCCTCTCCGGTCTCGTCGACGTGCAGGCGCTCGATCCAGCCGCTCAGCTTGAGGTTCACGTCGTAGAGCCTTCGCTCGTCGAAGGTCACGCGCCCCACGGTGCGGATCTCGGAGGGGAAGGACCGCTTGCGCACCTTCGCCGTGCGCAGGCCGAATTCGTGGCGGCGCGTCTCGTCGATGAGCAGCTGGCCGCTCGCGCGCTCCGCCTCGCTGACGGGCGTGAGGTCCATGCCGCACAGCGGACACTTGCCGGGAGCGCTCTGCTTGACCGACGGATGCATCGAGCACGTGTAGTAGGCGACGTCGTCGCCGTGGCCGTGGGTGCTGTGAAGGGACGCGTCCTCGTGCGCGGACGCGATCGTAGATGACGTCGATGACGTCGCGCTCTGCAGCGGCTCCTCGCTGTGCCAGACGCCCTCGCTGCCGCAGGTGAGCATCTCTCGTCCCATGTACGGGTTCTCGAGCGCGCCGGCCGGCTGCACCCACTTGTTGAAGCCGGGCACCATCGGGCACTCGAACACGTGCAGGCCGCTGCGCAGCGTCGGGTCCGCGGCTCCGAGCGCGATCACGATCTCGCTGGCGGCCTGGAAGCGACGCCGCGCGTCCTCGAGCGCGGAGGCGGACGCGATGAGGAGAACACGCTCGGCCGCGGCGCGTAGCCAGGTCGCGCTCGGGTCTTTCGCGGGCAGCGCGTCCGCTGCCGCTCGGAGGTGGTGCGCCATGAGCTCCGCGTCCGCCGCTACGCCCTCCGTCCGATCGCCGGCCAAGAGCGCACGCGCTCGCTCGTACGCGGCGAAGACCGCGCGGACGTCGTCCTTCGCGGCGGACGCGAGCGCACCGCCCGGCAGGGAGCCGACGCTCTTCTGCCCTGTCGTCGGCGCCGGTGCGGCGGCTGCCGGCGCCGCGGGCTCGTCCGCGCAGCCGGCGATGGGGAGCAGCATGCTCGCGAGCAGCAGCGGGTAGAGCGCGGCGCGTGGGGAACGTCTCTGCTCGGGCCTCATCGTCGTCATGACGCGCCTCCGTCCGTGTCGTGCAGCAGCCCGGGGATCTGTCCGCGCGCTCGCTGCAGCTCCGCGCTCCGCTTCCAGAGGCTCGCGATCGCCTCCTCGCGCGCGAGCCGGATGCGGCGCAGCTCCTCCTCGGCCTCGAGCACATCGAAGTAGCCGCGCGTACCGGCCTCGAGCGACGCGCGCGCGGCCTCCAGTTGCCCTCGCGCGGCCGGCAAGAGACGGCGCTCGTAGAGCTGCACGACGTGGTGTGCCTCCACCAGACGCTCGTGCGCCACCGCGACCTCCGTGCGCACGTCGTCGATCACGCGGGCGCGCTCGTGCTCTGCGCGCGTCACCTTCGCCGCCGCGGCGTCGTGCTCGGCTTGACGACGATCGAATTGCAGCGGCAGCGAGAGCGCCGCGCCGACCATCCACTGGTGCTCGAGCATGGGGAACATGGACGTGTACTCCGCGCTCACGGACACGTCGGGGGCGTAGCTGAGGCCGGCGAGATCGAGCGTCGCCTGCGCGTGCTGAATGCCAGCCTCCGCGGCGGCGATCTCCGGCCGCTCCTCGAGCGCCCGCGCCGCGAGCTCGGGGGAGCGCGCGCCCACGGCAGGCGGCTCCACGTCGAGGGGCGGCGGCGGCAGTGCAGCGTCGGGCGCCCGGTGCAACAGGCCGTTCAACTGCGCCACCAGCACGCGCCGGCGGGACTCGAGGATCACGCGGTCGTGCTCGAGGTGCGCCAGCGCCACCTCCGCCTTCAGCGGGTCACGCAAGAGCGCGTGCCCCGTCGTCAGGTGCGCTTCGGCGCTCTCCCGCAGGGCGCCGAGCACCACGGACAGCTCGTCGTTCACCGCCAGCGAGCGCGAGGTCGCGAGGTAGTCGGCCCAGAGTTGGGCCGCCAGCAACGCCAGCGACAGACGCGTCGCCTTCAGATCCTGCTCGACGACGTCCGCCGACGAGAGCGCCATCGCCCCGCGCGCTCGTTGCTTGCCCGGAAACGGCAGCCGCTGGCTCAACATGATCGAGCTGCCGAAGGGCGCGTCACCACCGAGGAGCGACGTACCCGTACCTGGCAGCGGCACGCTCAGCGGCGCCACCTCGAGGGCGAGCATCGGGTCCTCGAGCGCCGTCGCCCGCGGCACCTCCTCGAGCGCTGCCCGCCACGCGGCACGCGCGGAGCGCAGCGTCGGGCTGCGCGCGAGCACCGCGCTGACGAGCGCGTGTTGATCGAGCGCTGCCCGGCCCTCGAACAAGCGGCTATCGGGGTCGGTCTCGTCATCGGGCGCCGGCAACGTCGGCCGAAACAGCGCGGCCTCCTCGCGCCACGACGCGAGCCGCTCTGCGTATCCCGAGCGCGCCTCCGTGGCGCAGCCGCCGGCGAGGAGGATGTAGGCCGTCACCAAAGCAAGGGGCGCACCCCTCGCGACACTTCTCTCGATCATGATGGGCTCCCGCGGGGCTCATGGACGTCATGAGACCGGCGCACGACGCCGGCGGCGCGCGCGCGCGTGCAGCAGGCGACGCCCCGCTCGCGACACGAGCGGACGCCGCCGCGACGGCAGCGGGGAGCTTCAGGTCAGATAACTACAGTAGAGGACGCGTAACGGTGGACCGGTGGCATCCGGCACCCGCTCCGCGCGCGGCGCTTGGTGATGCGGTACTTCCACGCTCGCAAAGGTGACGAACGGAAGCTCCGAGGCGAGCGGCGGGGCCAGCGGTGCGAGCACCGGCGGGCCCTGCGGACCGGGCGCCTCCGACGCGACGGTGAGCGTGAAGCGCTCACAGCAGCCCTGCTCCAGCTGGGGGTGCTCGTCCACGGGGACACGCACCGCCGGTGGCGGACAGCAGCAGCTCGAGCGGACCACGCCCTGCGCGCGGCAGCTCATGAGCTCCATGGCGAACGACGATCCCGCGAACAGCGCGAGCGGCAGCAGCAGCAGCGCGACGCACTTGTTCAGGATGCCGGTGACCGTGCTCATGGTGGCTCCCAAGCATAGACGAAGCAGCGGCGTTCGCCATTACACGTCCGCGGACGTTTCCTGCCCGCGGGCGGTTCAGCGCACGGAAGAAGGAAGGCAGGAAGGAAGGAAGGAAGGAACCAGCGCAGGCGGGTGTTTCGGCACCGCCGCGCGCGTGCTGGTGTAGCAGGCTCGGCGACGCTAGCTCGAGAGAGGGAGTCCAAATGGATCCGGCTGCCGACCCTGGCCGCTACTGGGTACACGACGTCGACCCGTTCTTCATCGAGCTGTGGGACAACGGCCCCATCCGCTGGTACGGGCTCGCCTACGTCGTCGGCTTCTTCTGCGCCTGGGGCCTCATCTTGCGGGTGCTGCGCGCGGGCCGCTCGCCCATCCCGGCGACCAGCTCGGGCGATCTCGTCATGGCGCTCGCGCTCGGGGCGGTGCTCGGCGGGCGGGTTGGCTACGTGCTGTTCTACCAGCCGTCCTTGTTGTGGACGTTCAGCAGCGACCTGCCCTTCTGGGGCCTGCTGGCGCTGAACCAAGGCGGCATGTCGAGCCACGGCGGCATGATCGGGGTGCTGCTGGCCTGCGCCTGGTTCGCGCGGCGCAAGCACGCTCCGACGCTGCACGTGCTCGACATCGCCGGCTTCGCGGCGCCGCTCGGCCTGTTCTTCGGCCGGCTGGCGAACTTCGTGAACGGAGAGCTGTACGGGCGCCCTACCGACGTGCCCTGGGCGGTTCGCTTCCCGCAGGAGCTGTACACCGCGTCAGCCGAGGAGCTCCGCGAGGTCGCGCGCGCGGTCGATCCCCTGCTCGGCGGCGCGCCGCTCGACGGCGGCGATGTGCGCTCCCGCTTGCCGGAGATCCTCGACGTCATGCAGCAGGGCAACGAGGCCGTCACGCGCGCCATCGCGCCCTTCCTGACGCCTCGTCATCCCTCGCAGCTCTACGAGGCCGTGCTCGAAGGCCTGCTCGTGTTCGCCGTGCTCGCGTTCGCCTGGCGTAAGCCGCAGAAGCCCGGCGTCATCATCGGCCTGTTCGGCGTCGTGTACTCGGCCGCGCGCGTGCTGTCGGAATTCTTCCGCGAGCCCGACGCGCACATCGCCCACCTCGAATACGCCGCGCTGCACATCACCCGTGGACAGTGGCTCAGCGTCGGCCTCGCGCTCGCGGGCGTGGCGCTGCTCGTCGTCGCCCGGCGCAGCGACGCCCCCGCGCTCGGTGGCTGGCGCTCGCAGCGGAAGGGCGAAGGCGACGCCCCTCCCCGCGCCTGAGCGGCGGTCGCGAAACTCAAGCGCGCGGATCGCCGAGATCCACCAACGTACACGCGTCCCCGCCGTCGTCGGGGTGCGCCGGCCCGCTCCGCTCGACGTAGCGGCTCTGCGCCACCGCGTCGCGCACCGCCCGCTTGAGCGCTCCCGTGCCGTGACCATGGAGCACGAAGCCGCGCGTCTTGCCGTCGCGCAGCAGCCGGTCGAGGAAGGCCTCGAGCAGCTCGAGCGCGTCCTCCACCCGCTCGCCGCGGACGTCGAGCGTGTTGTCCGACGTACGCGGCTCCGACGTACGCGGCTCCGACGACGAGGGCGCAGGCGTCACCTTGGCGCTCGTCGTCGTGACGGTCGGCGCGGCGCCGAGCGTCGCCTTGGCCGCGCGACGCTCGCGAGGCACGCGCAGCGACGCGCGATCGGTGCGCAGCTTCATGGGGCCGCGCGCGACCACCACCTCGTCACCGTTGACCTCCACCACCTCCATGGGTGTGCCCGGCATGGTCACGACCTCGACGACGTCCCCCTTCTGCACGCTCGCGGGACCGCGCTCGGCCTCCAGCTCCTTCGAAGGTGCCGCCGCGGCCTCGTCGACCCGTCGCTGCTGCGCCTGCAGCGCGTGGCTCAAGCGGTTCAGCTCCCGCGCGTCGGCGCCCGCCTTGGTGCGCTCGATGGCGTCGGCCACCACGCGGCGCGCGTCGCCGAGCTCGTCCTGGAACGCGCGCGCACCTTCGCGACGCAGGCGCTCGGCTTCGCGCTCCACGTCGTCGAGCCGCTCGCTCAGCCGCTGCCGATCGCTCACGAGGCGGGCGCGCTCCCGCTCGACCTCCTCGAGCCGGCGCTCGAGCGCGGCCTGCTTGCCCGCGAGCCCGGCGAGCACGTCGTGAAAGCTCTTCTCCTCCGGCGCCAGCAGCGCCTCGGCGCGCGCGACCACGCTCTCGGGCAGGCGATGGCGGCGGGCGGCCTCGAGCGCGTTCGACGTGCCCACCTGATCGAGGCGCAGGGTGAAGGTCGGCCGTCCGCTCGTCGAGTCGAGCGCGAGCGAGGCGTTTCGGAACGGGTTGTCCTCGCGCTCGTCGAGGGCGAGCAGCTTCAGGCGCTCGAAGTGCGTGGTCGCGACCGTGTAGGCGCCGGCGTCCACCAGCGCCTCGAGCACGGCCTGCCCCATGGCGGCGCCTTGCGCGGGATCGGTGCCCGCCGCGAGCTCGTCGAGCAGACAGAGCACCGGGCCGCGCGCCACCTCCTCGTGCACGGCGTCGAGGATGTCGCGCAGCGCCTCGAGGTGCCCCGAGAAGCTCGAGAGCGCGTCGGCGAGGCTCTGCTGATCGCCGATGGTGGAGAGCACCGCGGCGAAGAGCGGAACGCGGCTGTGCCGCTCGGCGGGCACGGGCATGCCCGAGCGCACGAGCAGCGCACACAGCCCGACCGTCTTGAGCGCCACGGTCTTCCCGCCCGCGTTCGGTCCGGTGATGACGAGCGTGCGCTTGTGCGCGAAGCCGATGTCGTTCGGCACCACGTCGTCCGCGCGGCCGGTCTCCTCTTTGCTGATGGCGGCCGACCACGCGAGCAAAGGGTGTCGCGCGCCGAGCAGCTCGATGCGCACCCGCTTCGTGGCGGGCAACGCGCGCTCGTCGTCGTCGAGCGATACGCGCTGCGAGCCGGTCTTGGTCGCGAAAGCGCCGCGCGCGAACAGCGCCTCGATCTCGCCGGCGAGCGTCAGATCCTCGAGGATGTCGTCGGCCCGCTCGCGCACCTGCTCGGTCAGCTCGCTCAGGATGCGCTGCTCCTCCTCGATGACGGAGGCGCGCGCGATCTTGATGCGGTTGCCCATCTCCATCAGCTCGCGCGGCTCGATGAAGACCGTAAGGCCCGTCTGCGACGCGTCGTGGACGATGCCGAAGACCTTGCCCTGGTGCTCGGAGCGCACGGGTAACACGTAGCGATCGTTCCGCACCGTGAAGTTGCGCTCGCGCAGGATGTCGGTGCCGTCGTAGCCGCGGATCAGCCCCTCGAGCTGCTCCTGCGCCTGGCTGCGCAGCGCGCGCACGCGACCGCGCAGCTCCCTCAAGGCAGGCGAGGCGTCGTCGGTGATCTGGCCGTTGTCATCGAAGGAGCGCAGCACGCGCGCTGCCCACGCGCGCGCGTCCCGCAGCGCCTGTACGAGGCCGTGCAGAAGCGGCACCTCGTCGCCGCGGCTCTCGATGAGGTCCTTGAGGCGCGCGAGGGCCTCTACCGTCCTGCCGATGTCGACCAGCTCGAGAGGGGACAGCACGGCGGCCTTCTCGACGAGCTCAAGCGCCGGGCGGAGATCCCGCAGCGCGCCGAAGTCGGGGAACGAGCGCTGCCCGACGAGGTGCGCGGCCTCCATCACCGCCGAGGTGCGCTGCTCGACGTGCGCTCTCGTCGAGGGGAACACGTCGCGCTGCAGCGCCTCGCGGCCAAAGGGGGTCGCGCAGCGCGACTCGAGGATGCGCTGCACGTCGGCGAAGCCGAGCTCACGCGCGACGCGGGAGGGCAATCGGAAGGGTGCGAGGTCCGTCACGGGGTCTCGATGCCGTCTGCCGCGTCCGCATGCAAGGCGCGTCCCGGCGAACGGGCCATGGGGGACCCCCGCATCAAGGCGCGGGGGGTTTTGTTCTCGACGTGAGCGCGGCATGAAGGGGGACGTGCGCCGCCACTCGCTCCGCCTGATCGTCCGCTCCCCCGACTCCGGCCTGCGCTCTTTGTCGGCCGTCGCGCTGATCCTGCCGATCGCGCTCAGCGGCTGCGCCAACACCGACGAGAAGGGCCCGCCGCCGCTCGACGCCACCGTCGTCGAGGCGGACGCGCGGCTCCGGCTGCACGACGACGAAGCGCCGCCGGATCGGGCGGCCGCCGAGCGCCTCGTCGTGCAGGGGCGCGCGCAGAGCGCCGAGGGGGATCATGGCGCCGCCTTCCGGCTCTTCGAGCAGGCGCGCGCGGCGGACCCGTCCTACGGCATCGCGCACCTCGAGGCGGCCATCGCGGCGCAGTACGTGGGAAACGACGACGAGCACGTGCGCCAGCGCTTCGAGCGGGCGGCCGTCCTGCTGCGGGAGAACCCGCGCGTGCACTTCGAGCGGGCCGCGTTCGAGGAGTCGCACGGCAACCCGTCCGTCGCCGTCGAGGGCTACCGTCGTGCGCTCGATCTGCGCCCCGGCCTCACGGGCGCGCGGCTCTCGCTCGGGCGCGCGTTGCTCAGCACGGGCGACCTGCCGGCGGCGAAGGAGACGTTTCGGCAGGTCCTCGAGGTCGAGCCGAAGAACCTCGCCGCGCTGCTCGGCAAGGCCGACGCGAGCGAGCGCCTCGGCGACCTCGACGCCGCGGAGCGAGCGTTGCGCGCGGTCGTCGAGGCGTTTCCCGAGGTGACGCCGCACCGGCAGCGCTTGATCGCGTTTTATGAGCGAACGGGACAGGGCAAGAAGGCGAAGCGCGAGACCAAGCGCCTCGAGACCATCGACCCAAAGGCGAGACGCGATCTGCGCGAGCTCAAGCCCTCTCGTCGGCGGCGCTGAGCTTCAGCTCGACGTCGTCGGTGCGCGGATCAGGCGCTCGGCGACGCGCACGATCAGCAAGCGGCGGAGCTGCCGCTCCATGACCTCGAGCGCCGCGCCCTGTACGGCGCCGCCGGTGCGCCGCTCGATCCAGTCGGCGCAGAGCGCGAGCGCGTCGGCGGTAGCGCGCGCGTCGATACGCGGGAAGCGCCGCTCGCTGGCGTCGAGGAAGTGCTCGACGCCGAGCCGATCGACGAGGATGCGGAACAGGCGCCGGGAGCGCCGGATGTGATCGATCGGGATGACGTCCGCCACGTCGCCACCCTAGGGCCCGCCCGGTGTCTCCTCCACTTTCGTGACATGGAGATCCGCGCGACGACGTGTCAACCTCGTCGTCATGGGAGGTTCCCTGCACATGCCCAATCGCATTCCGAGCTCGCTCGCCTTCGCGCTCTTCTTCACGACGACGCTGTTCCTCGCGGCGCCCGCCTCCGCCATCGGCTTTGGCGGCGGCGTCGAGGCCGGCGGCTTCGCGGGGGCCTCGCGCCTCGCGTCCGGCGGCATCTCGCAGCCCGGCCTGTTCGGTGGCGGCGGCGCGCTGCTGCTGAGCCTCGAGCTGTACGACGAAGGGCTCGTGCACCTGCAGACGCTCGCGCGCATCGAGGGCAACGGCTTCGCCATCGTCAGCGACTTCGGCGGCGGCGCAGGCGGCGCCGGCGGCGGCGAGGGGCTCTTGCGCCTCGGCCTGAACCTCCCCCTCGTGGAGCCCTTCCTCGAGGTCGGCGGCGGCGCCATGGTGGGCGGCGGCGGCGGCACCGCGGACCTGAGCGGCGTCGGACAAGCGGTCGATCAGGCGGTCAGCGGCGCCATGTGGGCGCCCGCGGGCTACGTAGGCGTGGGCGTCACCATGGCGCTGCCGCTCCTGCCCTACTTCGAGCTGCGCGTCGGCAGCCACATCGGCGGCCTCTTGCCCATCGACAGCAAGCCGCCCATTACGCTCAGCGGCAATGACGCGCTCTCTGCGCGCGCCGAGGTGTGGCTCGGCGTCGGCTATCGCATCTGACCCTCTCGGTCGCTATTCAGCGACGGGCGTCCACGACACGATGGCGTCGCCGAGCGCGCTCTGGATCTCGAGGCGCAAGGGCTCGCTGCCGGGCGCCATCATCGAGGTGCCGGTACGGGCGTCGATCAGCGGAAAGCGGACGGCGTAGATCTCGTCGAAGCGATCGGCGTGCGGCAGGAGCGCGGCCAAGGCCGGTGAGTGTTTCATCGGCTCGATGGCGAGCGGCTTCACGCGCGCGTCGCCGCGGGCGAGGTGCGTGTCCCAGATCGTGTAGCTCGCGGCGAGGTCGCGGTTCGACTGGTCCGCGACGTAGAAGCACACGTACACGATGACCTGCTCCTCCGCGCCCGGGCCCGAGAGCATGGGAGCGTCCACGCCCTCGTCGGGCCGCGCGCCGAGACGCAAGAGGTCGTCCTCCACGTCGTGGGCGACGCTGCCGTGTAGGCGCGCGTCGGCCGCGATGAACGCCGTACGCAAGCGGGGCGTCACGAGCGTCGCGCGCAGGTCCACCTGCCGCACGGCCCACTCGTACACCTCGACCTTGCGCGTGTGCTGCCGCACCACCTCTTCCCAGCGCTCCCCCGCGTCGCGAGGGACGGGCTCGGCGATCTCGAGCGGGCCCGCCTGGTGCAGCCCGAGGCAGCCGAGCGGCGAGAGCGCCGCCAGGACGAGGAGCAGAGGGGTTGTGCGCGCGCCTGACAGCGGTGTGTTCGACAACATCAAGGCCCCGTCACAGCGAAGTCCGCACGCGTAAAGAGCGCGTGCAGCTCGAGGCCCTCACGGGCGAAGGCCTCGAGTCCTCCCGCTTGACGGTCAACGATAGCGATCACGTGCGCGACGGAAAAGCCGTGCTCCCGGAGCCGCCGGGCGGCCAGCAGGGAGGAGCCTCCGGTGGTGACGACGTCCTCCACCAGCACGACCCGGGCGCCCGCGGGGATCGACTTGAGCCCCTCGAGGTACGCGCCGGTGCCGTGGCCCTTCGCCTCTTTGCGCACGTAGATCGCCGGCAGCTCGCGGCCGCCGAGGAACGCGGTCAACGACAGCGCCGACGAGAGCGGATCGGCGCCGATGCTCATGCCTCCGCAGGCGTCGTGCCGCGTGCCTTCGCGTGCCTCGATGTCGTCGAGCAGCGCCAGGAACAAGCGCCCCAGCAGGAAGTGTCCCTCCCCGGTGAGCGCGACCTGCTTGCAGTCGATGTAGAAGCGGCTCGTCTGCCCGCTCGCGAGCGTGACCTCGCGGTCCTCGTAGGACAGCGTCTTCAGCAGCTCCAGAAGCCGCGCGCGCTGGCCGGCCACCCAGGGCCCCTGTGCGTTCAGGGTGGGCATGGCGACGCCACCGGCTCGATCAGCGCCGTTTCACGACGACGGGCGACTTCTGCTTCTTCTTCGGCAGGCCCTTCGCCTTCGGCGGGTTCAAGAAGCCCGGCTTCTTTCCGGGCGGGCCCGAGGGGCGGGTGACGACCGCGCGCTGCGGTGCCGGCGTGGCGCGGGCAGGCTCCTTCGCCGGCTCGCCCTTGTCGGCGGGCTGCTCGACCGGCTTGTCGGCGGTGACGACGGTGCGGTCGTCGGCGGCCGGCTTCTTCTCTTCGACCTTCTCCGGCGCCTTGGCGGGCTTGCCCTTGGCAGGTCCCTTGTCGCCCCGCGCGACGGGCGTCGGCTGTGGGCGCTCGCGCCGCGGCAGGCGCACGGGCATGTTCGCGACGTCGCCCATGTCCACGTTGCCGCGGAAGCTGGCGCCGTCGACGATGATGACGCGCGGCGCGGCGATGTCACCCACCATGCGCCCCTCGCGCGTGATCTCGACGGACTCGGAGGCCTGGATGTTGCCGACGACGACACCCGAGACGACGGCGTTGCGCACGCTCACCTCGGCCTTGACGACGCCGCTCTCCGCCACCACGAGGGTGCGATCGAGCTCGAGGCTGCCCTCGACGCGTCCGAGCACGTGCAGATCCTCGTCACCCGACAGGTTGCCGCGCACCTGCACGGACTTGCCGATGATGGTGACGCTCGCTTCAGAGACGGTGGCCATTAGCGCTCCATATCGACGTTGCCCTTGAAGACAGCGCCGTCCGCGATCAGGATGCGCGGCGCCTTGATGTCGCCCACCATGCGGCCGTCGGCCTTGAGCTCCACCTTCTCGGACGCCTGGATGTTGCCGGTCACGTTGCCGCTGATCTCGACGTTGTCCGTCGCGATGTCGGCCTCGACGGTGCCGGAGTCCTCGACGTAGAGGCTCGCGGAGAGGCTGATGCGACCCTTGATGGTGCCGCGGATGGTGAGATCCTCGTCGCCTGTGATCTCGCCGTCGATCACGATGGTGTTGCCGATGACGGT
>CAYLZW010000065.1:0-23620 GCA_964388085.1 uncultured Myxococcales bacterium
GAGCGCATCGGCCGCATGATGGTCGAGCAGAAGCGCATCACCGACGAGCAGTACATCAAGGCCGCCACGGTGATGGTCGAGCGCGGCATCAAGCTCACCGAGGCGCTCGTCGAGCTCGGCTTCATCGAGGGCGAGACGCTCGCGGTCGAGATGCGCAACCTGACGCGCGATCAGATCATCCACGGCTTCGAGCTGACGCAGGGGCGCTTCACGACGGCGGAGGGCCAGCTGCCCGAGTCGAGCGTGTCGACGTTCGACTTCGGCCCGGGCGAGATCTACGTGCAGGGCTACCGGCAGTACGCGCCGAAGATCGAGATGCAGGCCACCTTCGAGAGCCTGCGCGACAAGTACCTGACCGCGAACGCGCGCCTCGCGGCCTTCCGCCCGAAGCTCGGCCTCGGCGGCGAGGACGAGCGGCTGCTGCGCCTGCTCGGCGAGGCCTACACCCTCGAGGAGGCGGTGGACCGCGCGGAGATTACGCCCGACCACGCCGCCCGGCTCATCGCCGCCCTGCAGGCGCTCGACCTCGTCGAGGAGTGGAGCCCCGGCGTCGAGCAGTTCCGCGCGCGCCTGCGCGCCGAGCGTCAGATGCACGCCGAGCAGATCGCGAAGCTGCGCGAAGAGATGAGCCAGCGCGAGCAGCGCCTGTTCGAGGGCTTCGAGCGCGCGCTGGCGAAGATCGGCTCCGCCGTCGGCGACTCGAAGGTCACCCTCGGCGATCACGTGGCCAAGGAGTCCGTCACCGTCGGCGCGCAGGGCGCGGCCTCGTCGGGCGGCGCGTCCGGCGGCGTGGCCTCGCTGTTCAACGCGTCGTCGTCAGCGGCCTCGCCGCCTGGGGGCAAAGCAGCGGCCAGCAAGAGTGAGCCCGCCGCGGCCAAGGGCTCGAGCGGCTCGCCCTTCTCGCTCGGCGCCAACGGCGCGAGCGCGGCGACGAACGGATCGTCGTCTGCCGGCGAGAAGACCGAGGCCGAGGTCCCGAAGAACCGCTTTGGCACCGTGCCGACGGGCAACACGCCGAGCGATCAGAAGTACCGCGAGGGGCTCGAGCAAGCGCAGAGCAGCCACCTCGACGAGGCCGAGGTCACCCTGCGCGAGGCCGTGCGCATGGACGCGTCCAAGCCCGAGTACCTGCTCTCGCTCGCGCGCGTGCTGCTCGCGAACCCTCGCTACGAGCGCGCGGGCACCTTGCCCGTGGTGCGCTCGCTGCTCGACCGCGCCGTGCAGATCGCGCCCGACAACGGCGACGTCAAAGACCTGCACAAGCAGGTCGTCTCGGAGATGGGCGGCTGAGGGACGTCGAGCGCGGCGGCTCAGCGGTTATCGATGTGGCGGCGGGTGACGGTGAGCTCCTTGTTCCCGTCGCTCGTGCGCGCGAGCAGCTGCACCGAGGAGCCCGGCGTCCCGCGCAGGGCGTTCACGACCTCGGCGAGGCTCATGCCGCGCGCGGGGGCGCCCTCTACCTCGAGCACGACGTCGTTGGCGGAGAGCCCGGCCTTGGCGGCGGGTCCTTCGTCGAGCACGCGCACGACGCGAGCGCCGGCCGCCTCCATGGTGAGCTCGACGCCGATGCCGACGTAGCGCTCCGGGTTCGCCTCCATGGCGTTGCGTTGGCACGCGGCGGTGAGCGCGAGCAGCGCAGCGACGAGGAGGTACCCTTGGGCGAAGGGCCGTTGGGCGAACGGCCTTGGAGCGAAGGGCGCTTGAGCTTTGGGGGCCATCCCCTCGAAGCCTAAAGACTCCGGCCTCAGGCTCCAAATTCACGGCCCACCGCGGCGGAGCGGGCGCACCAGCACCCACACGTCGTCGTGACGGACGTCACGCGCGAACGCTCAGGAGAGCCCCTCCAGCCACTCGACGATGCGCCCGATGCCCTTCTCGAGCGTGGCCTCGCTCGACGCGTAGCTCAGCCGAAAGCCGCCGGGCGCGCCGAACGGGGTCCCCGGTACCACGGCCACGTGAGCCTCCGCCAAGAGCCGCGTGGACAGCGCCACGTCGTCGGGCACCTCGCTGCCGCCGTGCGCGCCCGGGAGCCGCGAGGAGACGTCACAGAAGCAATAGAAGGCGCCCTGGGGCGCGTGCACCCTGCCGCCCTCGACGCCCTGCAGGCGCTCGAGCATGAGCGCGCGGCGCTTCGTGAAGTCCTTGTGCATGTCCGCCACCGCCTGCTTCACCTCGGGCGGCTCCTCGAGCGCGTAGGCGGCCGCGGCCTGTGCGACCCCGGTCGGGCACGAGATGCGCTGCTGCTGCAAGAGCAACATGGCGTCGATGACGAGCTTCGGGCCCGCCGCGAGCCCGAGCCGCCAACCGGTCATGGCGTAGGCCTTGGCCACGCCGTCGAACACGAGGGTCCGGGCCTTGGCGTCGTCGCCGAACGCCGCCGGCGAGACGTGCTCGAAGCCGTCGTAGACGAGCTTGCCGTAGATCTCGTCGGACAGGACCCACACGTCGGTGCCCTCGAGCAGCGCCATCAGCTCACGCAGCACGCGCTCGGGGATGCCCGCCCCCGTCGGGTTGTTGGGCGAGTTCAGGATGACCGCCTTCGTCCTCGACGTCAGCGCCGCCTTGAGCTGCGCGGCGGTCGGGCAGAAGCCGTCCTCGAGCGTGGTCTCTACGATGACCGGCGTGCCGCCCGCGAGGCGCACGAGGTCCGGGTAGGTGACCCAGTAGGGCGAGAAGATGACGACCTCGTCGCCCTCCCCGATGAGCGCGTCGAGGGCGAGCGAGAGGCCGCCCTTGGTGCCGATGGTGGAGATGACCTCGGTGTCGGCGTAGTCGACCTTCTGATCGCGCGCGAGCTTGGTGCGTATGGCCGCGACGAGCTCCGGCAGGCCGCGCGCGGGCGTGTAGTGGTGATAGAGGCCGTCCTCGAGCGCACGTCGAGCGGCGTCGAGGATGCAGTCGGGGGTCTTGAACTCGGGCTCGCCGGCGCTCAGGTTGGCGACGTCGACCCCCTGGCGCTTGAGCTCCCCCGCGCGCTTGCTCATCTCGAGGGTAGCGGAGGGCTTCACCGCGCTCATGCGCGTGCGGTTCAGAGTGAGCGACATCTGCACGAGCTCCTGGTGCGAGCGGGTCGGCCCCGCAGAAGGGTCAGCCGAGCTTCTTCGCGAGCGCGGCGAGCACGGGTTTGGGTACCAGCTCACTGACGTCGCCGCCGTAGCTCGCGATCTCGCGCACGAGGTTCGACGAGAGGTAGAAGTGCTCTTCGCTCGTCATCATGAACACGGTCTCGACGTCGCTGGCGAGCTTGCGGTTCATGCTCGAGAGCTGAAACTCGTACTCGAAGTCGCTGACGGCGCGCAGGCCGCGCAGCAGCACGTTCACGCCCTTTCTGCGGCAGTAGTGCACGAGCAGCTCGTCGAACACGTCGAACTCGATGCCGGGCAGGTGACCGAGGCATTGCTTGGCGATCTCGAGCCGCTCGTCGAGCGTGAACATATGCGTCTTGTTGCGGTTGACCGCGACCGCGAGCACCACACGGTCGAACAGCTTCAGCCCGCGCTGCACGATGTCCATGTGTCCGAGGGTCATCGGATCGAAGCTGCCGGGATAGATCGCCGCGGTGGGCATGAGCACCTCGCGTTCAGCGTCGCCACATCGTCACGCGCGTCTGGCCATAGACTCTGTCACGGACGAGCGAAAGCCCCGGCGGGGGCGGATCCACCGCCTGTTTGTCGCGCTCGAGGACGAGCACCCCACCCTCGCGCAGCAGGCGCGCGAGCGCCGGCAACAGGGCCTCGAGCGGCTGCCGGTACGGCGGATCCACGAGCACGAGGTCGTAGCCCGCCTCGGGCAGGCGCGCGAGCGCGCGCGTGGCGTCGTCGACGATGACGTCGGCCTCGTCGGTCAGTCCGAGATCGATGAGGTTCCGCTTCAGCGTCGCCGAGACGCGTCGGTTCTGCTCCACGAAGGTGGTGCGCGCGGCGCCGCGGCTGAGCGCCTCGATGCCGAGCGCGCCGCTGCCGGCCCAGGGATCGAGCACCGTGATGCCGCCGAGGCCGCCCGCGAGCGTGCTCTCTAGGGACGAGAACAGCGCCTCACGCACGCGGTCGCTGGTCGGGCGCACGTGCCCGCGGTCGGCGTCGTCGGGCACGGCGAACAAGCGGCGCACGAGGCGCCCTCCCGTGACCCGCAGCGAGCCTGCCATCAGGGCTCCCCCGCGTACTCAGCGGCGTGCAAGAGCGCGTCCGCGAGCTCGTCGCCCACGCCCTCGGCGCCGAGCGCGCTGAGCGCGTCCTTCACCTCGGCGTAGACGAGCGCCTCCACGCGGACGCGCTCCCCGTCGTCGAGCTCGGCGAGCGTATCGAGCCCGTTCATGAGCGCGGCCGACGCCCCTTGGCGCCGCACCGCGCGCAAGAGGAAGTCCCTCGGCCCCGGCGACAGCCCCCGCGCGATGCCTTTGACGACGAACGCGTCGAGCGACACGCGGCAGGGGACGTCCTCGGGCACCGGCCCCTGCAGCGGGTCGACGACGAGCAGCGCGCCGCCGAGCTCGTCATCGGGCCCCGCGCCGCGCACGGCGGCGAAGCTCATGCCGGCCTCGTCGAGGGTGGCGAGCGTGAGCGCGGGTGCGTCGGCCGCAAAGAGCTCGAGCTCGAAGCCCACGCCCGCGTCCGCGAACGGGCCGAGCAGCGCCGCCAGATCCTGGAGGTCGACGAGGCCGAGCTCGGCCGGTCGCAGCGCGATGCTCGGAAACCCCGCCTCCACCTCGGCCGCGATGGCGGACTGCAGGCGCTCGACCCCTTCGGGCGTCCCCGCGCTCTGTCCGCGCACGCGCCGCACGACGAAGAGCGGGCGATCGAAGCGGGCCTCTTCGGCGAGCGCGATGATGGCGTGCATGATGCGCGCGCGTGCGCCAGGGTCGTCGACGGAGAACGCGTCGGGGACGACGAGGGCGAGCGAGGCTCCCGCCCGGCGCGCGGCGCGAAGCGTGCCGAGCAGCGCGCAGGTGCCGGGCCAGGTGACCTCGACGAGGGGCCCGCTCAGCGATGGCGCGCACAGCGCCGCCAGGCTGCTCGACAAGAGCGGCACCGTCGGCTCCACGAGCGCACGACGTACGTTGCCCGGCACGAAGGCGAGCAGCCGGGCAGACCACAGGGCGCTCGGGTCGAGGGCGGAGGCCGACATCGAGCGCACCATAGCGCGTCCGTCGCCATGGACGCGGCGGCCCGCCACTCCTACAGTTCGCTCTCCGAGAGCCCCCTCGAGGCAGGAGCGCTGTCTGATGTTCGGTCCCACGGGCGTGGTCGCCTACATCGTCACGGTGCACCCCGGCATCCTCAGCGCCGCCGCGGTGGGCGCCGCCCTCTGCACCGTGGCGCTCGTGCTGCTGCTGACGGCCGCCGGCGCGAAGCACCGCGTCGTGCTCGCGCTGTGCTTCTTCGTCGGCGCGACCCTGACCGGCCACTTCCTGTTGTCTCGCCTGGCGGATGTCCAGCCCGTGCAGGTCGACACCGTCAGCATCGGCGGCGACGACCTGCGCCCGGCCGAGGGAGCGCGGCCGAGCCCCCCGCCGCTCAAGTGAGCTTGATCTTCCCCGAGGCGTCGAAGGGCAGGTTCAAGATGCCCGCGTCGAGCTTCGCGTCGAGCGCCCAGCGCAGCGTCGGCTCCGACGCCAATGACGCCAACGTCAGCCCGGCGTCCAGGAGCCCGAAGGTGAAGTCGAGCGGGATGTCGCGCGTCTGCCCCGCCCTTAGCCTCATGCCCGCGACGGCCTCGTTCTTCAGCACGCTGCGGCCGTTCAGCTTGAAATTGAACTTGAAGCCGTCGAGCGGCAGATCGAAGCGGTTCGTGTTCTTCACGCTCGTGGTGACGCGCATGCCGAGGCCGCCCGGCCCGATGGAGGTGAAGCGCACGTTGCGCACGTCGAAGCGCGGGATCTTCGGCACCGGGAATTTGCCCTCGAACGTCACCGGCACGGAGACCTTGCCGAGCTCCGGCACGCGAAACTTGAACGCGGTGTCGATGCCGTAGTCCGCTTCGCTGAGCTTCAGCAGCTTCAGGATGGCGCGGCTGGTCTCGCCGAGGGCGAACTCGACCGGGAAGCGCAGCGTCGACTTGCCCTTGGCCTTGAGCTTCATGTCCTCGTCGACGTTGCCGCGCGCGAGCTGATCGCCCTCGACGCGCAGCGCGTAACCGAGGCCGGCGAGCTGCAGCCCGATGGGGTTCGGGTTCGTGATCGCGGTGTGAAACATCATCGTGACGCGATCGAGCGTGGCCTCCTTCATCTCCATCTTCGTGATGCGCACGTCGGGCTCGCGGAGCCCCGTGCGCAAGAGGTTCAGGAGCGTCTGACAGCCGCCGAGGGGCGCGGCGGCGAGCAGCACGGCGGAGTTACGGAGCAGCGTACGACGTTGCATGAGGCACCTTTGGCCCGATGGCCCCGGGCGGCGGGACGCCGCCGGGACGATAGCGACGGGAAGCGGGAGGGAGCCCGGCGCGAGAGAGCGCTCGGGCGAGCACGTCGAGCCCACCGGACGTGCCGATGGACTCGGGGTGGAACTGCACGGCGAACACCGGCTGCTCGACGAGGGTCCGGGACATGGCCATGGCCTGGCCGTGCTCGTCGCGCGCGTCGACGTGAAAGCCAGCGGGCGCGCGCGTGACGACGAGCGAGTGATACCGCATGACCCACAGCGGCGACGGCAGACCCTCGAACAGCCCCTCGCCGTCATGCGTCACGGCCGAGCGCTCCCCGTGCAACGGACGAAGCGCGCGCGCCACCTCGCCGCCGTGCGCCAGCGCCAGCGCCTGCATGCCGAGGCACACGCCGAGCAGCGGGATCTCCCCGCTGAGCTCGCGGCAGGTCTCGACCAGCGCCGGCAGGTCGCCGGGTCCTCGGGGCCCGGGGCCGATGCACACGAGGCGCGGCGACAACGAGCGCACGTGCGCGGCGCTGATGTCGCCGGCCGCGACGACGTGCACGCGCGCGCCGAGCTCGCGAAACGCTTGCTCGAGGTTGAACGTGAAGCTGTCGCGGCTATCGAGCAACGCCACGTCCACCCGCGCCTCCCCTGCCAGACGGCTTCGACGAGCGGCGGCGGCTCGATCTTCGCTCGCTGGGATCATCCGAGGCCCGGTCGTCATGCAGCGCACCTTGCCCCCTCCGCGGCATCCCGTTCAAGGCCCCGCCTGTTTGCGCCTTGGCCACAAGACGCGGTAGCTCCGCTGCACCCCCTACCGTGTCGCGTCGACAAGGAGCCCCCATGCCGCTCAACAAGGACCTCGTCGGCAAGCGCTACGAGCAACAGGAAGCGTTCGAGGTGAGCGCGTCGGGCGCGCGCGACTACGCAGCGGCCACCGACGCGAACATCGCCGCCTATGAAGGCGAACAGGCGGTGGCGCCGCCCATGTTCGGCGTCGCGTACTCGTTCGGCGCCCTGACGGCGCCCATCCTCGACGGAGATCTCGGCGCCGAGCTCATGCGGCTCGTACACGGGGAGCAGGACATGCGCTTTGTGCGCAGCGTGCGACCGGGTGACGTCATCCGCTCCACATCGACCATCGAGCGCATCGAGGAGAAGTCGTCGGGCGAGCTGCTGGTGGTCGGCATCGAGAGCGTGAACCAGCGCGGCGAGCCCGTGCTGCGCACCTCGAGCGGGCTGTTCATCCGCGGTTCGCGGCGGGGCGGCAAGCGTCGCGATGACGCCGGGGAGCAGGCCGCGGCGGACCCCTTCGCCGCCGCGCCGCCGCTGTTCACCGCGCAGCAGACCGTCAGCCCCGACCAGAGCCTGCGCTACGCGGAGGCCTCCGGCGACCGAAACCCCATCCATGTCGACGACGAGGTCGCGAAGATGGCGGGCCTGCCGGGCGTCATCCTGCACGGGTTGTGTACCATGGCCTTCGTGCACAACGCGCTCGTCCGCCACCATGACGGAGACCCGTCGCGCGTCGCGCGCCTCTCGGTGCGTTTCTCGAAGCCCGTGTTGATGAACGATGTGCTGACCCTCGCCGTGCGCGGCCCGAAGGAGGGCCCGCTCGCGCTGCAGGTGGAGAACGATCGCGGCGAGCGCGTGATCGCGAGCGGCGTCGCGGAGCTGCGCGATTGAGCACGAGCCGCGCGGCCCGAGCCGGAGGACGGGCACGAGCGCTCGTCTTCCCGCCGCTCGCGCTCGTGCTGGCCCTCTCGCCCCTCGTCGCCTGCCGGCCCGATCCCTCGCGCGCGCCCGCCCTGCGCTTCACGGAGGTGGCCGACGGCGTCGAGTACGCGCGCCTGCATCATCCGAAGAGCGCGCAGGACCGCGTCGAGGGGCACGCCTTCCGCATCGATCTCGAGCGCGCCGGCCTGCGCGTGTTGGCGGCCGGCGGGCCCACCGTGCGCCGTGAGGTGAGCACCATCGCGCGCTCGCTAAAGGACGTGGTGGCCATCAACGGCAGCTTCTTCGACGAGAAGAACCGCGCCATGGGCGTGGTGGTCGATCAAGGCCGTACGCTCTCGCGCCGCCGCATCAAGTCCTGGAGCGCGCTCGTCGTCGAGCAGCGACGCGCCCGCATCGTGCAGGGCAGCGAGCTCGTGCTCGACGATCCCGCGCACCTCGTGCTGCAGGGCCAGCCGCGCCTCGTGAAGGGCGGTCGGGTCGCGAAGCTCAAGCCGCAGGTGGCGCGCCGCACGGCCGTCTGCGCCGAGGGCCGCTACGTCACGTTCGTCGTCGCCAGCAAGCCCGTGGACGCCACCGCCCTCGCCCGCTTCCTGGCGCGCCCCGAGGGCCGGGGCGGGCTCGCCTGCGAAGACGCGCTCAACCTCGACGGCGGCCCGTCGACGCAGCTGTTCGCGCGCCTCGGCGATCTCTCGGTGACGGTGCCGGGCGGCGACGGAGTCCCGAACGCGCTCGCGGCCGTGCCGGGGCTGCCGCACAAGAGCCCCTTCGTCGCCGCGCTCGACGGCGGGGCCCTCCTCGGCGACGGCGGCGTGGCGCTCAGCGACGAGGTCGCGGCAAAAGCGCAGTGAGCACGCTCGGCGTCACTCGCCGCGGAAGGTCGGTCGGCCGCGCCCCACCGACGCGAGCCCCTCGAGCGCGTCGTGCGTTCGGAAGATGACGTCGAGGCCCTGCGTCTCCGCGCGCAGCCCCTCCTCGAGCGTGTTGTCGCGCGCGGCGCGCAGGAGGTCGTCCGCCGCCTTGAGCGCGAGCGGCGCCTTGAAGCCAATCTTCTTCATGACCTTCGCGAGCTTCTCGTCACCGGCCCCTGCCTCGCCCGTGCGCAACTTTTCGAGGGGAGCCTCGAACAGCTGCGCGAGCGCGTCGAAGCCCGCCGGCACCGCCGTCGGAGGAGCGCCCTCGGGACGCGTCTCGCCCGACAGCGCGCGGCGACGCACGGCCTCGTCGAGCTCCTCCGCGCGCACGACCTCGTCGACGAGGCCGAGCGCGAGCGCCGTCTTGGCGTCGACGACGTCGCCGCTCAACACCAGCCAGCGCGCGAGCGCGACGCCGACGCGGCGAGCGCTGCGCTGGGTGCCGCCGAGGCCGGGGTAGATGCCGATGCCGGTCTCGGGGAAGCCCATGGTTCCGGCCGGGGTGGCGACGACAAAGTCGCACGCGAGCGCGAGCTCGGAGCCGCCGCCGAGGGAGAGCCCGTCGAGCGCGCACACGACCGGCTTGCCACAGCGGTCGATGCGGCGGAACACGTCCTGCCCGTTCGCCGCGAACTGCACGATGCGCGGCACGTCATCGGCGCGGATCTGCTCGACGAAGAAGCGCGTGTCGGCGCCCGCCACGAAGGCCTTGCCCTTGCCCTCGAGCACGATGCCCTGCACGGCGTCGTCGGCGGCCAGGCGATCGAAGGCGCTCGCGAGCTGCTCGACGACGATCTCGTTGAGCGCGTTCATGGCGTCCGGGCGGTTGAACGTCACGTAGCCGACCCCCGCCTCGACGCGGTCGAGCACGAAGCGGATGTCGAACGAGCGCCCCGCCTCGCCGTGCGACGAGAGCGCGCTCGGCACGCTGGCGTCGGGGTAGCGCTCGGCCAGCGCCTCGACGAGCGCGAGCGCCTTCGCGCTGCCCATGGCGTTGATGGCCTCGAAGGGACCGCGCGGCCAGCGCAGGCCGACGCGCGCGCCGAGATCACAGTCCTCGAGCGTGCAGACCTTCTCGTCGAACACCAGGCGGCAGGCGATCTGCGCGACCACGCCCCAGAGGCGATCGCTCACCGCGGCGATCTTCTCGGGGGAGACGCTGCCCTCGAGGCTCCACTGCTCCTTCTTCTCGACGACGGGCCGGATCAGATCGCAGGGCTTATAGAAGTCACCGAGCTGCTCGCCGAGCGTGGTCGCCGCGTGCAGCGTGATGGGCACGCCCGTCACGTTCATCAGCTCGAAGGGCCCCATGCCGACGCCGAAGGCCTGCTTCGCCGCGTGCTCGACGGTGGGGATGTCGGCGACGCCCTCCTCGACGAGGCGCATGGCCTCGTTGAGCCAGGGCACGAAGAAGCGGTTCACGATGAAGCCGGGCGCGTCCGCCGACTGCACCGGCGTCTTCGCGCTCAGCTCCTGGATGGCCCAGGCGCGCGCGAAGGCGGCGTCGCTGGTCTTCGTGCCACGGATGACCTCGACGAGGCGGTTCTTGGCGGGGTGGTAGAAGTAGTGCAGACCGAGCACGCGCTCGGGCCGCTCTGTGGGCTCGGCGACGTCATCGACGTAGAAGCTCGAGGTGTTGGTCGCGAGCAGCGTGTCCGGACCGCAGAGCTCGTCGAGCTCCCGGAACAGCTCCTGCTTCACTCGCTTGTCCTCGAAGATGGCCTCGACGACGAGCGCGGCGTCCTTCAGCGCGCGCTTGTCGGCCGTGAACGTCATCCGCCCGAGCACCTCCGCGGCCTTCTCGGCCTTGAAGATCTTCCGCGCCACGCCCTCCTCGAGCGTCTTCTCGATGCGCTCCCGACCCCGGGCGGCCGCCTCCTCGCTCATGTCGACGACGACGACACGAAAGCCCTCGCTGGCGTACTTCTGGGCGATGCCGGAGCCCATGTTGCCGGCGCCGACGACGCCGATGAGGGTGTCCGCGGGGACGATCTGCGGGCGGGCCATGTGTGCTCCTCGTGCTGCGCGCGGCGCGCTGTGCTGGCGACCGCGCCCCCCATAACCCCTGCGGCCGCGCACCGGAAGGCGAGAGGACGCACGACGTGCCTATGCTGCCTGCCGTGCACACACGCCGCCTCCCGCTCCCCGGCCTCCTGGCCTTCGTGCTCACGCTCCTGAGCGCGGCCCCGTCGTTCGCGACGCGCGTGCTCGTGGTCGAGGTGAAGGCCGATCGGGCGGCCGACCAGGAGCTCTCGAAGGCGCTCACGCGCGTCATCGAGAGCCAGGTCATCGGCGCGGCCCCCGACGTCGAGGTGATGACCTGGCGCGCGGTGGCGACGACCCTCGAGACGGCGGAGGTCGCCGACTGTCTCGGCGACGAGGAGACCGCGGCGTGCGCGTCCGAGATCGGCGGCGCGCTCGGCGTCGATCTGATCGTGAGCCCGCACGTCGGCGCGCTCGGCAGCGTGCGCGTGCTCACGGTGTCCGTGTACCGCATGGGCAACGCCACGGTCGCGGGCCAGGCCACACGACGCACGGCCATGGACGACGACGAGGCGCTGCTCGACGCCGCCGGCAGCGCGGTGGCTGAGGCGCTTTCCGCCGCGGGCCTGCGCGTCGTGGCGCCGCCGCACCTCGCTGCGCTGCAAGTCGTGCCGGTGGAGCGCGCGGCCGACGACGCAAACTTGAGCGAGCCCTCGCCGCTGCCGTGGATCGTCGCGGGCACCGGCGTGACGACGGGTGCGCTCATTGCGCTCGCGGGCGCCGCGCTGCACGCGGGCGTGTTCCTTGCGTGGGCACAGCCGTACGAGCGCGGCGAGCTCGATCGCGAAGACGCCCGCGCCTGGGAGCGCGAGGCGCCGATGTGGTGGACGTTGCCGTGGCTCGCCTACGGCGGTGGAGCGACGCTCATCGCGGGCGCGCTCGTCGCTGGATGGGTGCTGCATGAGTAGGGTGCGCGCTGGTCTCCATGTCCCGTCCTCGGCCACCTGGAGCGGGATCGTCGTCGTCACGCTCGCGCTCGCCTGTGCGCCGGACGGACCCCGTCCCTGCCGGGGCGACGATCAGTGCGAGCCGGGCCAAGCGTGCGTCGGGGACGGAGACGTCGGCGTGTGCGCGGCCGCCGCGGGCGGCGCCGACGGCGGGCTCCCGCTCGTGGACGCAGGCCCCGTCGACGCCGGCGTGCCGGATGACGACGCGGGGTCGGCTGGCGGTGTCGACGCCGGCAGGCCCGACGCCGGGCCTCCTCCCATGGCGGCCAACGACGTCACCGTCGGCGGCGGCTTCGCGTGCGCTCGCACGTACGGCCACGAGGTCTTCTGCTGGGGCTACAATTCGAACGGACAGCTCGGCAACCCCGTCATGCAGATCAACACGGTGTATGACCCCACGCGCGTGAACGGCCTCAGCGACGTCACGGCGGTGGCGGCGGCGGACAACCACGCGTGCGCGCTCGGCAGCGTGAGCGGCGACGTCGGCATCTACTGCTGGGGTGACTCCTCGAGCGGCGCGCTCGGCACCGCCGCCGGCCAGGCCGCCGGGGTCCCGCATCGCGTGAACGTCGACGACAGCGTGCACGAGAGCGCGGTCGATCTGCAGACGGGCGCGGACAGCACCTGCGTGCTCACCAGCGACGACGAGGTCTGGTGTTGGGGACCGGGTGTGCCCGGCTACGTCGTCGGCAGCCCCCTGCGCATCAACGCCTTCACCGGCGCCGTGCGCCTGCACGTGAGCAGCGGCGCCATCTGCGCGAAGCTCCAGACGGGGGTCCGCTGCCTCGACCAGAGCGGCGTCATGCGCTCGCTGTGCTCGAGCGGCCCGGGCGCCCGCGAGTGCGAGTCGCTCGACGACGCGGCGGACTTTCAGTTCACGGCGTCGAACGCCTGCCGCATCGACGGCGCCGACGCCGTGGGCAAGCT
Source organism: uncultured Myxococcales bacterium (assembly GCA_964388085.1). GTDB lineage: Bacteria > Myxococcota > UBA727 > UBA727 > CAYLZW01 > CAYLZW01. The sequence goes on from CAYLZW010000065.1 coordinate 12,925, forward strand.
GTGGTGCGCGGGCGAGAACGAGTTCGGCGTCGCCGCGCCCGAGCTGCCCGCCGACATGGCCATCGACTTCGCGCAGCTCGACGACGTGCTCCCGTCCTCGACCAAGCAGGTCGCGCTCGGCGACCAGCACGCGTGCGCGCTCGGCGTCGACGCCACCGTGCGCTGCTGGGGACGAAACCTCTGGTTCTCCACGGCGCAGGCCGAGGCGTTCGGCGACCCCTGCTCGGTGGACGCGCTGTGCCACGAGCCCGAGGCGGTCGCCGCGCTGCCGGACATCACCGACCTCGACGCCTTCCGCAACTTCACCTGCGCGGTCGCCGACGACGGCGCCCTCTGGTGCTGGGGAGCGCTCGGCAGCGACCTGCGCTTCGGCCCCTACCGCTACGTCATCCCCGAGGATTGAGCGCGCGGCGTCGGCTCGGCAGGCCTTCGCGATTCGCTCGGCGCGAACCGTTGGTGTCCTGTCCTGGAGACGCCGAACCACGACCGTTCGTTTGCGTCGGCCAACGTCCGCTCCACGCGCAGATGCTCGAGCGGATGGCTGTTTGGTGTCCCCAGGGGGATTCGAGTTAGCGGCGCAACCTATTTCCCTCGCTCGTTTTTCCCGATTCGGTCGTTGCGGGTTGCCCCCGATGTTGCCCCCGTGTGGGGACCCCTACCAACGCCGGGCGGTCAGGCGTCCGCGGTTGCTTCTTCCTGTTCCGACCTGGCCGACTCCTCCTCCATCGAAGCAACTCGCGCTCGAATGGCGTCGGCGTGTGCGTAGATGTCGTCGATGGTCTCGATCGGCACTCGCGTCTCGGCCTTGTCCTTGTCGAAGAGGCCGATCGAGCGACGGCGGCCGTTGAAGTAGAGGCGGGCGATGGGCTTCCGGTTGTTGTCGTCGAGGAGGATGGCGCAGTAGCTTTTCGCGTCCCGGTACAGCACGCGCCGGGTGTCAACGCGCCCGACGAGGATCGACTTGATGACGTAGAACGCCATGACCTCTTCCTCGGTCGTGACGATGTCGTTCCCGGCCTCCTCCGCCTCCGACGATCCTTCCGTCTCCGCCGTCGGCTGCGTCGCGCCCTCCTCGTGGGCGAGCGCGGTGCGAAGCCGTGTGCTGATGCGCTCGCTGACGGTGCGGTTCACAGCCTGGCGGATGAACGGCGTGAAGCGGTCGACCACGCTCTGGGTGATCCGCCCGTCGTAGATCTTGCCGACGCAGTGTCGCACGAACTCGGGGCTCGGCGAGGTGAACTCGCTCTCGAGCAGCCGCTTGATCGCCTTGGTGTACTTGAGCTCGAACGCAGCCTCGACGACCTGCTCGACGTCGAACCCCTTGTGAGCGACGCGCCAGAAGTCCTCGATGGCGCGGTCATCGAGGGTTCGGAGGTCCACCTCCAGGAACGGCTTCGCGTCCATGACGTTGGGCGCGTCGAGGTCGGAGAAGAAGTGGTAGGCGAGGCCGTTGGTGAGCAGGCCGACGCGGGCCGGCGTCACGCTGAAATAGCGGTACAACTGCGAGCCGTGCGCGTCGGAGAGAGTCGCGTCTGCGGCCTTGCACTCGATCAGCAGTACGGGCTTCCCGTCGCGCATCAGAGCGTAGTCGACCTTCTCGCCCTTCTTGATGCCGACGTCGGCGTTGAACTCGGGGACGACCTCGGCCGGGTTGAACACGTCGTAACCCAGACCTTGGAGCACCGGCAGCACGAGCGCGTGCTTCGTCGCCTCCTCGGTCGCGATGGCGCCCAGCAGCGTCTCCGCGCGTGACGCCACCTCCTTCAGCCGCTGTCCGAACGTCTGGATGTCCACCATGCGCCCCTCCGCGCGTGGAGGCTCGCCCGCACAGGGGCGGGCCGCAACTCCGCCGCGAGGCAGGGGCGATCCTCCGCGTCGGTGTGTGCAGTAGGGCCAGCGAGGGACGAGCCGCCGGGCGGCAGGTCGTGTGCGTACACTGCCGGCGCTAGTGTGGCCCCATGGCGTCGCACCGGTGTCCGCCGGAGGGAGGGCGAGCATGAAGGCAGAGGGAGAGCGCTACCCGTGGGGGCGCATGCTGACGCTTGCAGCGTTGGAGATCGTCGCGTGGCTCGTGATCGGGGTCGCGGTTCTCGATGCGGCGCCGGTCAACCCGTTCTGGCTGGTCGCCGCCTTCTTCCTCGGGCGCCACCTCGGGGCGATGCGAAAGGCCCTCGACATGAATGCCGAGGGGTTCAACCGGACGCTTGAGCGCATCATCGCGCGCGTCGACGTTGAGAAGATCCGCGAGGAGAACGGCCGGCTCCAGTCCGCGCTAGCTCGCGAGGAGCTGGCCCGAATGGAGCTCGAGAGGACCAAAGGGTGAGGGGCGCCGTGTACGTGGCGCCCCTCGGCTGAGCGAGTCGGGGAGATGCCGCCCAGCACGACCCACGTGGCTTCACTCGCAGCCGCAGTGGTCGGGGCGGCCCGTCGAGCCTCGCAGGCGCCACTCGCGGTGCTCGCCGCCGCGCGCACAGTCGTGCGAGAGCATCGCGAGCGAGTCCGCTGACGTCAGCGCGCAGTCGTTCGCCGCTTCGTGATCGCCCTGCTGTCGCAACTGGACCGCCTCCAGTCGGGAAGCACACGCCTCGTAGACGTGCCCCCAGACGTCGTCCCAGGGAAAGCCAGCACCGCGGCGCGCCCCCGTGGGCGCCGGCCGAGCCCGGATGGCGGCCCGCCAACGGCGATAGCTGCGACACGCGAGATCGGCGAGCTGGTCCACGTCACCGCCATCCTCAGCGGCATCGAGCCTAGCGGCAAGCTTCGGCAAGCGGGGCACGCTCCTCCGGCACGCCGCTTCCACGACCTGCGCCGCCATGCGCCGCGCTCCCGGGCGCTCCTCCAGGAGAGCCACCAACGCCTCGAGAAGCGCGGGCGCTTCCTTGATCAGGTTCGCGTTGGCGGCACCTTCGTGCGATGTCGCGTCCTCGACAGAGGCGACCCGCAGACCGCGAGCATCGAGAATGTCCAGTCGGTCACCGGTCCGGTGCCGTCCGTCCGACGCGTCTCGCCACGGGCCTTTGGTGAACGCGACAGGGAACGCCCGGGGCACCCCATCAGCCCTTTTGGGCGCCGGCAGCAGTCGGACGCGTTCGCCCCGCTCCATCGCCTCCATGAGGTCGTCGAAGAAGTGGGCGCGCTCCAAGCCGCGCCCGAACGGTGAAAGACCGATGGGCGCCCGGCAGTTCGCAGGCTGGTCGTCGTTGGAAGGGCGCTCGCACGTCGGGATTTGAGCCGAGACCATGGTGGATTCCCCTCGAGTGGTGACCGCCCGTCCGGGCGGGCGAACCAGCGCGGCTCGCAGTCCCGAGCATCTACTTACGGTGCAGTAGTCGTCAAGCAATGCTCAATTTGAAGTAGTGACTCAGGGCACCGCATCACGTGATGCTTACTGCGCGCATGTTCAGGAATGCGCTAGCCTCACGAGGTGGTCGCCATCGCTGCCGCACGACGCACACGCAAGGACGAGAGCCGCCCTCCGTCGAGGTGGAACCCGTACGTCGTCGACGACCCCGAAGGCGTGCACCTCAAGTGGGTGCGCTGGTTGATCGGCGCCGTGGAGTGCGAAGCCGCTGGGAAGCCGCCGAGAGCGGTCAACCAGATCGAGATGGCGCTCCGGCTACGGAAGCACCCGAGCTCGATGGCGCGATGGGAGCAGGGGCGCGATCCTGTGCCGCTGGAGATCTATCAGGCGGCGCTGTTCCAACTTCTCCGCGCTCGCGGGCTAGCGAAGCCGTAGTCTCGACGGTTGGGCGCGCTATGTGAGCCTGCCCAGGAGCAGGGGGCCCGTCGTGACAGGCAATGCACAGAACTCTCGCCGAGCGGCCACCAGGCCAAAGCGCAAGCGACGAGGACGCGCCGTCGCGTTGGCGCGGACGTTCGCACTGCTGGCGGCCGTGCTGATCGGCTCAGTCCTGCTCGACGAGATGGAGACCCGAACGATCGCCAAGCTCGGCTTGGCGGTCGGCATCCTCGCCCTGGCGCAGTTGTGGTCGTCAAGCAAGAGCCTGTGGGGGGCCGTCGCGAGGACGTGGGCGATCGCTACAGGCCGGCACACGTTCGAGACGTCGAGCATCGTGTCGGACCTAGAGACCAAGGCTGATCGTGCTGCGTTCCAAGAGCACGAGCAGACGGGGGGGCACCTATACGCGCTTTGGAGGCAGGCGGAGGTGGACTTGCGTGACGCCGTGAACCTCTACGAAGAGATGCGGGACAGCGAGCTTCGGTACACCTTGACGCCGGGCGCGCCCCCATGGCCGAGTGCCGCCCAGATACTTGCTCGCCCCGACAGTGCGGCGCTCGTCCCAGAGTCCTCGTCTTGGTTGGCGCGAAACCTCCTCAAGTGCGCCGAGGAGGAGAAGGCCGCCGCCGCTCGCTGGAGCGTTGAGTTCGACGACGATCAGAAGGCATCGCGCCAGGGTGACGGTTAGGGCGCCACCCCTGCCTGCTGGAGCAACGCGAGATCGTCCTCTTCGATCGCTCGTCGGATGACCTCGTCCGCCTCCTCGATCTCTCGCTGCGTTGGCTCCGGCCCCTCAGGGAACACGTCGAGGAGCCCGCGGACCGCAGGGTCACGGAGCAGGTGGCCCGCGTAGGTCGCCGTCGTCCCACTACCACGAGCAAGCACCTCGAGCGCCTTCACCGCAGATGGGTTGCTCACGGCCCACGGCAACACCGTCGCCGCGATGCCCGCGCCGATAGCGAACGGATTGCCGGTGAGCGCCGCCGCCCCGAGGCCGCCCGCGCCGAGGCCCGTGGCCGCCCCCTTGTGATGCGCCGCCTTCTGGAAGAGGCGGCTCGTGAACGTCTCAGGCGTCACGTCGAGCGCGTCTTTCGCGTCGAGCGCGCGCCGCCCTGCCTGCTCGGCCTGCTCGCGCGCTTGACTCACCCGCTGAAGCACCGGCTGCGCGCGCTGCTGCGCCTGTTGCGCCTGTGTCCTCGCGCTCCTCACGCCCTCCTCGGCCTGGCGCACGTTCCGAGTGTGCGTGAGCCGAGCTCGCTCAGCCTGCGTCGCCGTCTGCTTCGCACGGGCCTCGGCCGAACGGAGGTTGGCGGACAGGGGGGAGGCCGAGAGGCGCTTCTCGGCCTGCCGGAGCACCGCCTCGGCCTGCTTCACCGCGCGCTCGGCTGCCTTCCGCTCGGCCTCGTAGACCTGCGCGCTCGACGCGCTCCGCATCTTGTCGAGGTGCGTTTGGGCTGTCCGCCACACGCGTTCGGCTCGGTTGATGGCCTCGAGTGCCGCCTTCTCGTCGGCGGCCGCCGCCGTGCGCGACGTCGCGGCCTTCTTCTCGGCGCGCTTCATCGCGCCCTTCGCACGGTTGATGGCGGGCGTCAGGCCGTGAGCACGGATCGTCTGGAGCGCCTCGCGGTCGAGCGCCTTGAGGACCGCGCGGGCCTCCGCGGGGAGCAGTTGATCGAGCCTCTGATCGTCCCAGCCGCTCCGCACGCTCCACGCCTCGCGTGTCGCGCGCTGCACCGCTTCGTCGTTCCTGCGGATCGCCATGAGCGCGTCGTGCTGTCGACGGAGGAACGCGTGCTCACGCTCCGCCTCGACGGTGTGTCGTCGCTCCGGGCTCGCCTCCCACGAGCGCTTCGTCTCGTCGAGCGCGGCCTTGGTCTGCTTCACGGCGTCGTCGGCCTGTTGCAGGGCCTGAACCTCGTCGCTGCTGCCCCACTTCGCTTTCAGGCCCTGGAACGCCCGCCGGCTGCTCTCCAGGTGCTGCTTCGCGGCGCTCACCGACTGGGCCTCGGGGCTCGCGTCGAGGTCACTGCGGGCGATCTTGAGCCCGCGCGCTGCGTCGTCGGCCTGTTGGATCACGGGGTCCGCCTTGGGTGCGGCGCGCGTCTCCCGCAGCGCCGCCTCCGAGCGCTTCACGGCCTCGTCCGCCTCTTGGGTCGCGCGAACTTCGGGAGACAGGTCTGCGCGCTTCTGCGCGCGCCCCAGGGCGGTTGTCGCAGCGTCCTCGGCAGCCTCGGCGGCCTCGTCCGCGAGTTCGACTCCTCGTCGCTGGAGCGCTCCGCGCACGGCGCGAAACCCAGCGCCGAGGGCTTCACCGGCCGCGCCGAAAGCGCCGCCGACACCGGCCCCGATCGCGCTGTCCTTCGCTAGCCCCCCGAGCGTGTCCGCCTTGCTCGAACCGACACCCTGCACGCCGCCGAGAGCTGCGCTTGTGAGGATGCGCCCGCCCGCCGTCGTCGCGCCTACTCCGGGAATGAGCATCGGCACGGAGCCACCGACGACTTGGCCGCCGAGGGTCGTGTACGGATGCGCCTTCGCAGCCTCGTCGTAGGCGGCACGCGACGCATCGCGGCCCTCCTCGTAGTCGCCCGTCAGCCGGTCGAGCACTCCGCGTATGCGCTCGCCGAACGGCTTCGCCTGGACGGCGTCCCGATCCGCGCGCTGCTCGGCGGTGAGCGGCTTGCCGAGGTCGTCGAACATGCCAGGCCGAACCACGGCGTCGAGGGCGCCGGCCGCCTCGTCGGCGAAACCGAACGTGGCGCCCTGCGCGACGCCCCGTGCGAACGCCTCGCCCTGCGAGGGCTGCGCGCTCTCCACCTCGACGCCTTCGAGGTCGGAGAAGTCAATCTCTGCAGCTCGTCGTCTCGGCGCAGGGCTCTCCACCTCGACGCCTTCGAGGTCGGAGAAGTCGATTTCACCCGCCATTGATCCGCCCCAGCACGGCGGGCAACTGCGCCGCTGTCGTCGTTACGTTCTGCCCGTTGCTCAGCGAGAGGCGAATTCGCCCGTCCGGCAGCGTCTGGGACGCCTGCACTCGAACAGGGCCCGATGCCACCGGCTCCGTCTGCGTCGTTGGCCTCGCGACATCGCCGCCGCCCGCCGGCTCGACCGTCCATCGACCGAGCGGGAAGCCCGCCTGCTGGTACGTGCGCAGAAGCGCCTGCTTTCGCAGTTCCGTGAGCCGTTTCATGACGCCGATCTTCGCCGCGAAGACGTCGTCCTGGTCGCGCATCGTCGCCATGTTGCGCATGAGGCGCTGCACCTCGGCGTCGGACGCTGCCGCACCGCTGATGCCTTGGACGTAGCGGGAGAAGACCTCCCCCGTCATCGCGCGCAGTGCGGCAGGCGCAACAGGCTCGACCCCGAGGAAGTTGGCGACGTTGCCGATCACGCCCTGCACAGGACCGGTGTCGACGTTCAGTGCCTCCTTCCGCGCGAGCACGTCGTCGAGAGATGCCTGGAGCATGTCGTACTCCACCATCTTCTCGGCGACCTTGGGGTGCGCGCGGAGCTCGGGGGGCAGTACCTCACCCGGCGCGAAGTCGGCGGCGGTCTTCTTGGGGGTCGGGGGGCGTGCGAGCTTCCGGCGCTTCGCCGCCTCGGTCAGCCTGCGCTCCTCGGTGAGCCCGATGCCGGCCTCGACGTCCCGGCGCCTCAGATCGCGGTCCTCGGATGCGGCCTTTGCCTTCTCTGCCGCGCTCGCGGCCGCAGCTCGTCGCCCCTCGGCGCCCTGGAGCGCCCCTCTCGCCAGCGATTCCGCTTCCGCGCGCGGCATCTTGGCGACGTCGACGAGCGTCGTGATCATGTCGTCGAGGGCGCTGCCCTTGGCGTCGACCACCTGCACGCCGCCGTCACCTTCGAAAGAGCCATCGAACAGCCAGGCCCCTACGGCGTCGGGCTCGAGGGCGTCGTCGGCGCGCGCGTCGAGTCCGGGCCCGAGGTTCGCGAGCGTCCGGTCGGTCTGCCGGTTCCGGAACTCCGTCTCCCGCCGCCTGTCCTCGGACGTGAGGCGCGAGCGGTTGAAGGTCCGGTCCTCCTGCCTCTCCTTGTCGAGCATCGCCTGGCGCTTCTGCGCGGCCTCCCGCTCGGCGTGGTCCCCAAGAGCCCCGAGAACCTGCGAGATGGCCACGTTCCCCGCTTGGAAGCGTCGGGCGGTCCGCTCGTCTTCGTCGCGCTGCTCGGCTCGTCGGAGCCTGCGTCCCTCGAGTGCTGCTGCCATGTCCCCGAGGCGCATGCCCGCGAGCATCCTGGCGCCCTGTCGTCGTCTCATGCGAACGCTCCCTTCGCCTCGCTCGCGGCCCGAAGCATCGAGGCGAGTCGAAACAATCCGTGTAGACGCTCGCTCTCGAGCGCCGGGTCGCGCGGGATGCCGAGGTGCTCCTCCATGTAGGCCATCGCCGCCATGATGTTGATGTGGTGGTTCATAATGGCGATGGACGCTTGAACGTGGTGCTGCTCCTTGCTGAGGCTGCCCAAATGGCGGTCCAGCACGGCGATCGCCGCGGTGAGCCGCATTTGGTCGTCGTCGCTGTCGAGGAGTTCGATCAAGGTGTTGGCGGCCTTCTTCGTAGCGGAGCGGAAGGCCTCCGCTGGCTCCATGTCCTCGTCTGTCGTCGTCATGCTGGCCCTCGTGATCCCAAGTTCCGGAACTCGGGCACATCAGTTGATGCGCAGGGTGAAGCGGGCCGCGAGTTCGTCCAGGGCGGCGATGCCCTGGTGGCTCGCATGTGGTCGGCGGCCATGTTGGCGCCCATGCCTGCGAGTCCACCGATGGCACCCCCGAGCGTTGCGCCGCCCGTCGCTGTGAGCGGGGCCGCTGGGCCCCCGGCCAGGCCCGCGATGCCACCGATGGCGGTGCCGGCGATGGGCGCAGCGCCACCGAGGAGCCGCAAGAGATCCTCCGCCCGCATTCCGTTCGGCTTCTTCCGGCGGCTGGCCCGCTCCTGCTCGTCCAGGAGGAGCCCAATCGCTGCGTCTCGTCCAGGCATCGTCTTCACCTCGCGGTCAGTTGTTGAGGTCGATCTTGTCGAGAACGGAGGGGGACGCGGAGCCCGTAACCGTGCCCGCGTCGGTGTTGCCCACGATGACATTGCCGCCGTCGGTGCTCTCGACGTCAATCCCGCCGCCGTTGCACTGGTTCCCGATGATTCGGTTGTAGGACCCGCCCGCGAAGCGGATGCCGGTGTCGAGGCGGTTGCCGGCGACGTACCACCCAGAGCCGTTCGCCACGTCGAGGACGGGCACGGTCTGGCCCTCGTTGTCGTACTCGTTACGGGTCACCTTCCAGCGCGCGCAGTTGCCGTCGACGTCGATGAACGACGTCCCGGCACCGCCCATGTTGACGGTGAAGTCCTCGATCACCACGTCGTCGGGGCCGTGCCCACCGTCGGTGATGAGCGCAGCGAACGCCCCGCCGCTTCGGCCTTGGATGGCGGAGATGCCGCTGATGACGACGCGCGACGCGCGCACCTCGAACAGGGACGCGATGGAGCCCCCGGCGATGATGGGGACGGCCCGCGACGCGGAGATGATGAGACCCGTGGCGGTGGCCGGGATGACGAACGAGCGGGTCACCACCATGCGCTCGGCGATGACGATACGGGTGACCGCGGCGTCGCTCAGCGCAAGCACGAGGTCGTTCTCGCTGTAGACGCGTCGACCAACGTAGCCGTCGAGGATGTCGGACGGGTTCGGCCGGTTCGGGAACATGCCTACCATCGGGGCCCCCAGGTCAGAGACGGACCTTCACCTTCGCCAAGGCGCCGTCGATGAGCTGCCGGCCGCGCTGCCGGCTGATTCTCATGAGGTCGCTGAGCTCCGCGAGCTTCATCCCGCCGCGCTCCGCGACGTCGAGAGCACACGTCTCGGGCAACTCCCACACCTCGAGGTCGGGGAAGTTGAGCCGGAGCCCGCCCTTCGCCGTCACGTCGACGTAGAGGTGAAAGCGGCAGGAGACGAACAGGCACGGGCGCGGCCCGTCCTGACACTCTGCGCGCGTCCGAGGTCGGCGCTCGTTCACCACGTGCAGCATGCGGCGTGGACCCGTCTCGGCCTGCGATGGCGCCGTCTCGACGATCGGCGCGGCTGCTGATGCTCCGTCGAACATCCCCCTCCCTCCTCCATCGAGAACGGGTCATCGGTGGGCCTCCTCGTCGGTGAGTTCGGCCAGATCGAGGATCGCGACGAGAGCCATGAGCGCGACGTCGGCGTCAGGGTGCCGGCTCAGCCGAGCGAGCCGCTCGAGGAGGCGCTCGGCCTCTTCCCGCGTCATCTGCGCGAGACGCTCCCGCACGTCGACGACCGCCCCGGTCGCGGCGCTCATTGGGACGCTCCGCTCTGCGCACTCTGGAGCGCAGCAAGGAAGGCGGCGAGGCGATCGTTCCCGTCGTCGGCCTCCTTGAACCAGCCGGACACCCTCGCGAGCATCTCCATGGCCTTGATCTGCACGCTCACGGTGGCGGGGACGTGGACGTAGCTCCCATCGGCGCCGGCGACAGGCTCGCCGGTCGTTCGGTCGCACAACCTGACGACGGCGTCGCCACGCCCGATCGCGGACAAACGCCGCATCATCGCCTCACGCGTCATCACGAGCGGGTCGGACGCTTGGCGTGCCTGGATCGCCGCGCGAACCTTGGCATTCCTCAGCAACCGCGACGCCTCGGCGTGGGCGTTCTTCGCGGAGTACCCGGCGATCTTGGCAGACAGGGTCCCGTTGCCGGCAGCCTCGCCCATGTACGCCTCGACGAAGCGCCGCTGCTTCTCGGTGAGCGTCTCGCCGTCGTCGGAGTGATCGGCACTATAGTGCATGCCCCATGGTGCGCGACTCTCGCTAGTTTCGCAACTGTGTCCCCTTGCTGTGGCGTTGCTCTTGGCGGCGCTCATGACTGCGCCTCGGCCCGAAGGACGCCATCCCCCTCTACGTTGGCGAGATGGCGAGAATGGGCGGAAGTGCTGCCGCCT